>CAJOHV010000032.1 GCA_905234485.1 uncultured Bacteroidales bacterium
GACCACATTTTCCTCGTCCACATCAATCTCATCTGCGTAGATGCTGCGGAAGCCGCCGTCTGAACCCAGGCAGGACTGCATCAGGTTGGTCTGGTAGAATAGGTACCACTTTCCCTGGTATTTGTGCAGATGCGTGTGATTGTTTGTGTAGCCCATATTGTTCTCGCCGGGATTCTTGAAGTAGTTGGCGCCATAGGCCCAGGAATCCGTAACCAGCGGGGTTTTGCTGGTAAAGTAATTCATACTGCACATAGTGGGCTTTGTACCGCCCCAGGTCCACGGGGAGTGATCGCTCCAATCATTGTTGTACGTGTAGACATATGTTCCGTTGATGTAATTCAGTTCGTTGGCCTCGAAGTGATAGGCGGAGGGCAATTTAACTGGCTTCCCTTCAATGGAGCTAAGATCGGCGTTCAACTTGGCTATCCAACCCTGTCCGCTGCCGAATGCCACCCAGGCGTCGCCGTTGTCATCCACCACGGCTCCAGGGTCAAAGATGGCGCCACTGCCCTTAACTGTCTCATTGTTTCCGTCAATCAGGCTGGTATTCAGCGGAGATGTCCAAGGCCCCAAAGGCGACTTGGATTGAAGGACCCCCGTGCCCCAGCCACTGTTGGAGAAGTAAAGGGAGAAAAGCGTACCGCCGTCAGATTGGGGGACGCTGATGATGCTGGGAGCCCAGGACGCAATGATCCATGGGGCAATCTCCCCAACAGGAATCAGTCCGTGGTATGTCCAGTTTACCATATCATCAGTTGACATTATCACCAGGGACTTGATTCTCTCATAGGTGTTGCTTTGAGCCTCCTCATATTGCTGGTGATCGTTGGTGCCGTAGACATAGAGGCGTCCGTCGTATTCTATAGCCGTAGGGTCGGCGCAGAACTGAAAGTCCAACAATGGGTTCGCCATGCCTGTCCCCAGCTTCAGTGACGTCACTACGGTGGTTTTGGATGGATCATCTGGTTCTTCAGGCATTTCCGGTTCAGCGCCATCCTGATTGATGGTGAACAGAAGATCAGAGGCGTTCCCACATTTAATAATGAGCGTCGCAGTACGGGAATCTGCAGAATCGTTCCTGGCCACAGTGACGGAGAGGGTGTATGTGCCAGCTTCCTGACCTGCGTACGGTTCCACGGAAAGCCATCCCGGGGAACCTGAATATGAAACATAGCTTCTCCAGGCCTCCGAAGAAGTAAAGGAAATGTTTTCAATCCGGTTTTCGTCCGCGCTTAGGGAATAGGAAGTAGACCCGCCGGTTTGTGTGAGAGTGGATACCTTATCTCCAGCAGTCTCCTTTCCTCCAGAACAACCGGACAGCAAAGAAACGATCAAGGCGGCGAAATACAAGATCAGTCGCTGCATATGTCTGTGATCAACTTGCTCCTAAGATAGGCGAAGCGCCTGAGAATAAGACTGCCTACAAATCTTCAAGACCTTTTTTGATGTCTCTTAAATTCATAGCTATCTGCTTTATTTCGACCGCAAAGATATAAATAATTTGTCATTATAATTTGTCATTCCCGACACTTTTGTTCGTCCCATCCCCCGCACCGCGCAAGATGTCCCAATTTTCGGGACACCTTAAGCAATAACGACCCTTTTCGCACAAGGTGGAATTATACCCCCGGGACCTTGCGCGCAAAAACCCATCATAGACCTTCCAGCACACAAGGTCCCCCCGCTCCTTTTCCACCTTGCGCGTAAAACAGCTCATTTTGCACACGGGCTCCTCCATAACCGCGACAGATGTCCCATTCCGGCGCCTATCTGTCGCATAATCGCCCCTTTTTGCAACAGATCCTCCTCTCCGCGTGACATCTGTTTTACCGATATTCCTGTTGAGTAAACGAAACATATTGAAACGAAAAATAATTAACTTGAAAGGTTTAATCGGAAAAGAATTACCCTATTTTTCGATATTTGCACAACACTAACCGCCTAATCGCAAGATTGACAATTAATTAACACTCTATAACAATGAAAAAGGACACGTATTATTCTCCAGAATGCGAAGAACTGGAACTCTTGGTCAAAGAGGACTGCATGCTGTATACCTCTAATCAGGATACAGAGGATATGATCATTTCAGAAGAAATATTCATTTAAGGAGGGGGCATTATGAAAAAATTGTACTTATTGCTTATCGTAGCCACACTTATTGCTGGTTGCCAAATAGATTATATCGTTACGAATCAAGATCAGGATGTTCCCGCAGTCGAAGAGGTCTCCATTACAACCACAATAGAGGGCGGAATCACTAAGACTTCATACACTGAAGACCCTGCGACAATGAAGGCCACGGTCGGTTGGGAAGCTGGAGATAAAATCAGTATTTTGTATCAGAATGGTGGCTACAAAAAGGTGGAATTTACCACGACCTCTGGTGATGGCACTTTTACTGGTTCACCTGCCGGAACAGAGGGCGGTACTTATGCTTATTGGGCTATCTATCCTTATAATATCTGCACAGATCTATATCCTTCTGGTTCTGGAAAAGAGAGTATGACAATCACCCTTCCTAGCGAGTATACGGGAAGCGGAGCGGCAGGTATTCCTATGAACGTTCATACTCTTACTGCGAATTGGGACGGGACATATCATTTTAAGCATATGGGATCTGTTCTCCGCTTCAAGATCTTAAACATACCTTCAACTGCAAGACATCTTGTAATCTCCCACGCTTCACGTGATTTGGCAGGACGATATTATACCACATACGATAGCGTGAATGATATGGTGTACTACACGACAGGAACAAGTGATGATGGAGATCAACGGTCTGTTACATATCATTTTACACCTGCTGGAGACGGATCTTACTCATTCTACCTTCCTTTCGGTGTAACCACTCCTTCGGGAGATTTTACATTTACTTTCAAGAACTCGTCTAACGAGGTTATTTGCTCTCGAACCACTACTCTTGGTTCTCTGGCCAGCACCACGCTCGCGAGGAATACTATGTATAGAATTACTATTGACGCCTTCTCGTTTGATAACTATCCGTCATTGAGTAATTTGACCATATCACCTTCAGATATTGATCTTGATGAGAATCAATTCACGGTTAGTGGTTTTACTTTTTATGGCTATAATGTACAAAACTATGGTCCAGGCAATGATATAAAGATTCTTTCATCAGGTGGAACGGGAAGGATATTTAATTCTTCTGATATGGGAAGAATCTCGCGAATAGTCATAGAGAAAGGTGTTACAAACTATTATCGCGATAGTTTTAAGATTTATGCTGGTGCTTCATCTGATCCTTCGTCGACTGAGATTTCGTATTCTAGTTATGATGAAACATCAACAACATATAATTTAGCAACAGGTAATTATCATTATTTCTCTATCAAGATTAATTCGGAATATAATTCATATATGGGAACAATCACCATTTATTATAAGCCGACAACCTAGTAAATAGAGGTATTAGTACCATCTTTTCGCCCTTCCGCACACAGCGGAGGGGCGAATTTTTTCACGTCGCGGGGATTTCGTATCTTAGCAACAATGAAGCGAGAAATCGTCATAGGACTCACCACAATTGCGGTCGCGGCGGCTGGCTGCGGCAGGGAGCCGGAGCCGTGCGGACCGGTGCCGAGCGAGGCGCAGGTGGAGTGGCAGCGGATGGAGATGAACATGTTCGTGCACTTCGGGCCGAACACGTTCAGCGGGCTGGAGTGGGGGACGGGCCGGGAGACGGACAACCTCTTCCGGCCAAGCGAACTGGATTGCCGGCAGTGGGCGCGAACGGCGAAGGCCGCAGGTATGCGTGGCATAATCCTCACGGCCAAGCACCACGACGGCTACTGCCTGTGGCCGAACCCCGTGAGCGCGCACTGCTCGAAGGACGTGGACGTGCTGCGTGAACTTTCGGACGCCTGCCGCGAGGAGGGGTTGAAGTTCGGGGTGTACATTTCGCCGTGGGACCGCAACGATCCCGCGTACGGCACGCCCGAGTACAACGAACGCTATGCGGAAACGCTCCGAAGCGTCCACGGCGGCGCCTATGGCCCCATCTTCGAGCACTGGTTCGACGGCGCGTGCGGCGAAGGTCCGAACGGCAAACGGCAGGACTACGACTGGCCGCTCTTCCGCCGTACTGTCAGCGAGCTGCAGCCTGATGCCGTGCAGTTCAGCGATGTGGGCCCCGGCTGCAGGTGGGTCGGCAATGAAAATGGCATCGCAGGGGAGACCAACTGGAGCACGCTCAACGCTGACGGCTACACCCCCGGCGCGGGTGCCCCACCCGTTCGTTCGCTCTTCGAAGGCGACGAACACGGAGCGGCGTGGATTCCGGCCGAAGCGGACGTGTCTTTGCGCCCGGGCTGGTTCTGGCGCGCGAGCGAGGACGACCGGCTGAAGAGCGTTGACGAACTTATGGATATCTATTATTCCAGCGTTGGCCGCAATGCCGTGCTGCTGCTCAATGTGCCGGCGGATACCCGTGGAAAGATTCCCGCGTCCGATTCGCTACGGCTGATGGAGTTCCGCGCGCGTCGCGACAGCGTGTTCGCGCGGAATCTCGCGAGGCGGGTTCGAGTGCCGGCGGGCCGGCGCCTGCTGGACGGGACGTTCGATAGCCACGCTGTCCTTCGCGCGCGCACCTTTGAGATAGACATCCAGGATTCCGAACCGTTCAACCTTCTGCTTTTGCAGGAATATATCCCCCTTGGCCAGCGGATCAGTTCGTTCATGGTCGAAGCCTGGGACGGCGGTGCGGACTCTTCACGTTCTGAAGGCGGATGGACAGAGATTGCGCGCGGCACCACGGTTGGCTACAAGCGCATTCTGCGCCTTCCGCCGACCACGACCTCCCGCCTGCGAATCACTATTACCGATTCATTCGCAGTGCCTGTTCTTTCAGAGTTGGGAGTGTACTTCGACGCGTTCCTTTAGTTTCTCTCCATCTCGCGCCTGACGTCTTTTTCGCGGATGGTGGCGCGCTTGTCGTATTCCTTCTTGCCTTTGGCGAGGGCGATGTGGAGTTTGGCGTAGCCGTTTTCGCCTATGAAGGCGCGGACGGCGACGATGGTGAGGCCCTTGGTCTTGACCTCCTGGGCGAGGTGGCGCAGTTCGCGCTTGGTAAGCAGGAGTTTACGGTCGCGCACCGGGTCGTGGCCGCCCCAGGACGCCCAGAAGTACGTGGCGATGTTCATCCCGCGGACGTAGAGTTCACCGTTTGCGAAGTAGCAGTAGGCGTCCTGGAGCGACGCCTTCCCGGCGCGGAGCGACTTGATCTCCGTGCCCACCAGCACTATCCCCGCGTCGTACTGCTCGAGAAACTCATAGTCGAACGACGCGCGCCTGTTGCTGATCTGTATTTTGCTCTTCGCCTTTGCCATACCGGCCGCAAAGTTAGTAAAATTGTCTTTGTTTTCCTCGGATGAATCCACAGAGGCGGTCTTAAAGCTATCAGAAGTACTTTGCAACGCATCTTTTGCGGGGATTCTTCCACGTAAATACAATGACCAGAATCAGAAACCATTCTCAAAAATGATTTTGTTAAGATGGAAGAAGTATAGGGTGATTGTCGGGCTGCAAAAGAGCACCGGGGAGTATGTACAATACTACGTGGGTAGTGAATAAAAACAAAAGCCGCCAGGTAGCGACTTTTCAAATGAGGCTCGGATCAATCAGATTGAAAGGGTTGTCGTCCCTTACTCGAATTCCTCTTCGACGAATCCTACCGCAAAGATATAGCCTTTTTCCTTATCTGCAAATAAATACACTTAAAATTGTCTAACTTTGCGTCTATGAGACCCGAAATGGCAGAACTTCCGAAGGCGGAGATGATCGACGTTCCCGCGCTGGCGAAGGCGTATGCAAGCGGGGAGATCGACCTGATCTGCGTGCTCGGCCCCACGGCGTCCGGCAAGACTAAGTACGCCGTCCGCCTGGCGCACGAAATAGGAAACTGCGAAATCATCTCCGCCGATTCCCGCCAAATATATAAAGGTATGGACATCGGCACGGGCAAGGACCTGCAGGAATACGGCGATGTGCCACATCACCTCATCGACATCTTGCCGGCGGGGGAGAAGTACAACGTCTACCAGTTCCAGCAGGACTTCCTTGCGGCCTACCAGGATATCCGTTCGCGTGGCCGCGTTCCCATCCTCTGCGGCGGCACGGGGCTCTACATCACGGCCGTCACCTGCGCCTATGACTGGAGCGCGAGCGTCCCGCTGAGCGAAGCGAAGGCCCATGCGGCCGATGTGGACGATGGAGCGAGTGGGACCACGCTGGAGGGCTTGCCCACGCGGACCTTCTTCATCGGCACCCTCGTCACGCGCGACGTGCGCATCGCCCGAATCGACCGTCGTCTGGACGAGCGTCTGGCCGAAGGCATGGTCGACGAAATCCGCGGGCTGCTCGAATCCGGCGTACCGGCCGAGCGTCTGATCTCCTACGGTCTCGAGTACCGCTACGTGACCAAGTACCTGCTGGGCGAACTGACCTACGACCAAATGCGCGAGAAACTCGCCATCGAAATCCACCGTTTCGCCAAGCGCCAGATGACGTGGTGCCGCGGGATGGAGCGCAGCGGGATCAAAATTCATTGGACAAACGTTTAAGATATGGAATACAGAATCGGACAAGGTTACGACGTGCATCAGATTCGCGAGGGGCTGCCTATGTGGCTCGGGGGCGTGCAGATTCCGTCCACGTCGGGCTTCGTGGCACATTCGGACGGCGATGTCGCCATCCACGCTCTCTGCGACGCGCTGCTCGGCGCGCTGGCGCTCGGGGACATCGGGCATCTCTTCCCGGATACGTCGGACGAATGGAAGGGGATAGACAGCAAGATCCTTCTGACTAAGGTCATGGAGAAAGTGCGCTCGCTTGGCTGGCAGGTTGGCAATGCTGATATCACCATCGCCCTGCAGGCCCCGAAACTTGCACCTCACATCGCCGCTATGCGCGAAGCCCTGGCCGGCATCCTCGGCGTCGGGGTCGACCGCGTCAGCGTGAAAGCCACCACCACCGAGCACCTGGGCTTCGTCGGGCGCGGCGAAGGCTGCGAAGTGTGGGCCGTCGTGCTGATTTGCAGAAGTTTGTAAAAATAATTTTGCAAATTCCGCAAAGAATTATACCTTTGCAATCCCTTTCGGGGAATTGACATAAAATTGAGATATGGTGTAATGGTAGCACTACAGATTCTGGCTCTGTCAGTGAGGGTTCGAGTCCTTCTATCTCAACAAAAACGTCACGGCGGGGTAGCTCAGCTGGTTAGAGCGTCGGATTCATAATCCGGAGGTCGTGGGATCGTGACCCACTCCCGCTACCAAGCCTAAACAATAAATAATACAAATAAGTAAGTCGGCAAGTACGACGCCCCTTACAATCATTAATTCTCTATATACGCATCCGTCGCAATATCAGCGATGGTTTTTTTGTTTTATATGGGTCTCTGGTAGTTCTTCCCGACTTGCGGCCCCATGTGGATCTCCCTTTTCCGTTCAAGGTCTGTTTTTATCTGCGGGACCTTGAACAGTCAAATGCCATTCAAATATCTTCTTTTCATGATTATGCGTTCAAGGTCTGTCACACAAAAACAAACCTTGAACAAAAAACGGGAAGGTTAATGCCGAAATGCGTTTAACCTTCCATGCGAACCACCGGATCGCGCTGCGCCGAGCTCGTCGGAGCGGCTCAGCTTGCGCGATTGTGCCTTTTGACGGTATTATTCAACGATATTGTCTGGTGTCGGCCCCCGGCGACCCCGAAGCCGGGGGCCTTGGTAGACTTAAACTCGCAACCTGGTAGGTTTCGGGCTTGGGCGGCAGCCCGGCAGAAGACGTTGATTAAACGTATGCCGCCCCAAAGCGCTCGGGCGGGAGAGTACGCACGCATAGGCAGAACCTCGGGGCGTATGGAACAAGAATTGGGTCGGAGTTTTTGACGAAGGAGAAAACTCCGAGCACGACAAGCCGTCAGGCGCGTCAGGGCACATTTGCGACTTGCTCCCGCTCCGGCGAATGCCTCGGCGGTCCGTGGCGCTGTTTGGCGAAAAGGGGAAATATCGTACCTTTGGGATACAAATGAAGAAACTCCTGTTTATACTTGCGATTCTTTTCGCCTGGGCGCTCCAAACCAAGGCGCAGGTGATCATTCTCAACGACAATATGTTCCAGGCGAGGATGAGCAGGATAAAGGTGGCGGTGGTGGACTCGCTGACAAATGAGCCGGTCGGGTTCGCTTCGGTGTATGTGATTCCGTCCAAGGACACTACCATCACCAACTTCACTCTGACTGACGCGAAGGGTGAGGCAAGACTTGACGATGTGCCTTTCGGGGGTTACGAGTTCCATGTGGAGTTGCTCGGCTACAAACCCTTCATCAAGGAGAAGTACTTCCGTGATGCCAGAGTGGATATGGGCACCGTCAAACTCCAGGTGGACGAGCAGTTTCTGGAGGCGGCCACCATCACAGACATCGGCAATCCCATAATAGTTAAACAGGACACGGTGGAGTTCAACGCCTCATCGTTCCGCGTGGGCGCCAACGCCATGCTCAAAGACCTGCTCAAACGCATGCCGGGCATGGAGATAACCGAAGACGGCAAGGTTAAGTTCAACGGTGAAGAGATCGACAAACTGACTGTGGGCGGGCGTACGTTCTTCTTCGGCGACCAGAGCATGGCGCTGAACAACCTCCCGGCGGCGGTCGTGGACAAGATCCGCGTCATCGACAGGGAGAGCGAGCAGACGCGCGCATCCGGCATCCAGGACGGCAACCGCGAGAAAGTGCTGGACGTGGGGCTCAAGAAGGAATACGAAAAAGGCTGGTTCGGCAACGTCGGCCTGAAGGGCGGAACGACCGTGGGCTCCCAAACCGACGACGAACTGCGCGACGACCGCGGCCTCCTCTACAGCGGCAACGCCCTGGTCTCGGCCTATGGCGAAAAGGACCAGGTAACCGTGATCGCGGACGCGCAGAATATCAACGACTCCAACGTCGCGGTGATCATAATCAACGAAGACGGCGAGCGCTCACGCGCGGGGCAGGGCCTTTCCACTTCCGCGCAATTGGGCGTGAATGCGAACACTTCGCGCATCAAGGACGTGGAGACGACGGTGGGCGTCACCTACAAATATACGGACACGGATTCGGGAACGAAGGCGAACAGGACCACATATCAAGACGACGGGAATCTGAATTCCACTTCCGAGGACAGCGGAAAATCCTATTCGGATGGCCTGGCGACCAACCTGGAATTCAAAAAGGAAACGGGCAAGGTCTGGTTCCACATCCGCCCGGATTTCAGGCTCACCAGGACGGATTCACAAGACAACAGTTCGACAGAGACACTGAGAGAAGGAGTTTTCGTGAACAGTTCGGAGAACACCTCGCAGGGGCACACGGAGAATAAAACCGCCAATCTCTACGCGGACGTGACCTTCCGCGAATTGGGCGGCAACAGCAAACGCTCCCTGCAGATGGGATTCGGAGCCTCCTATGCCGGCAACGACGGGACCAGCGCCGAATCAACCAAATTGACCACGGCGGCTGGTGCCAACTCCCGCGCGATGACCTACGACTCCGACGGCCTGTCGTACGGGCTCAACGGCCGCATTCAGTACTCCGAGCCCCTGAGCGACAAATGGACTCTATCTTCTACCGCCGCGCTGAACTGGTCCCGGCGCAACAACGCTCGCGACGCGTTCGATGCCGCAGGCCGCAACGATTACTATTCTTCGATCAGCAATTCGAATTATCTGGAGCAGAAATACGACCTCACCGCCCAATACGCGTTCACACAGGGCGGCTGGATTACCCTGGGCGGCAGCCTCACCGGCAATCTCAATGAGACTTTCTCCAAGAGTTTCGGCATCGAAGAAACCACGGGCAAAGATGATTGGAATTGGTATTTGGCGCCGAACATACGTTTCCAGTACAATAAGGGTAACGACAGGTTTATGCTCAGGGCTTCCGGCTACAGTGTGCGCCCCGGAAACACCAGGATGTTGCCTGTGCTGAACATCAGCAACCCTTCCCGCCTGAGTCTGGGAAACGTCTATTTGAAGCCATATTCTACGACCTCTTTCACCGGGTACTGGACCAGGAACAACAGGGAGAAGTTTTCCAATATTATGGTCTATCTCTATGGTGTAGTGAATACCAATTTCATCACTTCCGCCTTGTGGTACGACGCGGACGGAATCCTGTATTCCATACCGGTGAACGCGAAGAAGCCTGGTTTTACGGGCAGCATGTCGTTTGACTACACCACTCCGCTGGATGAGAGCAAGATATGGTCGCTGACCCTGGACGCATCTGCCCAGTATTCATCCACAGTCAGTTATCAGGCCGGCACGACCCTCCCCGGCATGGACAAGGACACCTTCGATTACTCTACCTTTATGTCCGGCTTCTGGGGTAATTCGGACGGAGACCGTTTCTACGGCGGTCAGAGCGGATTCAAGGAGAGCCGGACGCAATCGTTCTCTCCTTCGGCGGAAGCATTCGTCAAATACAACCAGGAGCACTATTTCCTGATGGCGGGAGTCTGGACGATGGGCCGCGTTTCCCGATATTCGCTTGATCCAAGCGTGAATATGACCACCCTGGACACGGGCCTTATGGCCGAAGCCTCATACACCACCAAACACGAATTCGAGTTCAATAGTGGAATTACTTACGTGTTCTACCATGGCTATGCCGAAGGCTACGGCCAGCCGGAGTGGAAGTGGAACGCAGAAATCTCGAAGAGCGTGGGCGCGTTCAATTTCAGCCTCAAACTCCACGACATTCTTAACCAGACGCGCAGCCTCAGGCACACCGTCACCGCCAACTACGAGGAGGATTCTTACCGCCTCATTATGGGACGCTACGTCCTCTTCGGCGTGAAGTGGAACTTCGGTAAAATGAATGCCGCCCACAGCCAGAGGGCTCAGCGGGCGGCAAGGAATATGGTGTTCTAGCGAAAAGCGCCTATCCCAGCAGATTAACCAGGTACTTGCACTTCTCCGGATTTCCCAAAGTCTTGGTGAGGTCGCAGGAGAGTTTGACGCAGTCGTGCCATTCGCGCTTCTCGGTGATGCGGCCCTTGGTGAGTTTCACCACGATATTCATAGGCGAGCAGCCGGTGACGTCGCAGGTGAGGAAGGTTCCCACTCCGTAGGAGTCCATCACGCGGCCGGCGCAGTACTTATGAATCTCAATGGCGCGGTCGATGTTGAGACCGTTCGAGAACACGACCTGCTTAGTGGCTGGGTTGATGCCGAGTTCCTGATACTTTGCGATGATTTTTTCGGTCTGTTCTTCTTCGTTGCCGCTGTCCACGCGAAGGCCGCGATACATAAGGGCCATGCGCTTCGAAAGGTTGCTGAAGAAGACCTTGTCGCCGAAACAGTCGTATAGGAAGATTCCGTTGTCGCCGTCGAACACGTCGCTGAATTTTTTCATCACGTTGAAATTGCACTCGAACACTCCGCTGACGTTCTCCTCGAAGGAGATGAGTTGGTGCGACATGGTGCCGAGAGGCAAAAGGTTGTATTTCATCGCGAGCCAGACGTTGCTGGTGCCGGTGAACTTGCCGGGCCAGGACTTGCTCTCGTAGACTTCCTTCATCACGCGGATGACCATCTCCTGGTGGTCGAAACTCAGGCGGCGGCGGGTACCCATGTCACCTAAAATTAAACCGCCGGAAAAAATCTGCTCGGCTTTGGAACGGGCCCGCGACTCCTCCAATGCGGCGTCGTACCTCTCGATGTCTCCGCGCAGGATGTGCATAAGTTCGCTGATGCACGAAAGCAGCGGCATCTCCCACATGATGGTGGAGAACCACTTGCCATGGACAGTAATCGAAAGATGGCCTTCAGCATCCTGAGAGATGGAAACCTCGGCGGGATTGAAACGGTAGCCTCTCAAAAACGTGAAATACCACAAAGGCAGGTACACGCACTTCTCCGTCATGAAGGCGATTTCCTCGTCCGTGATCACCACATCCTTCATATAGTTGACCTGCTCCTGAAGCAACTCCGCGAAGCCGGCGGGGTAGACGGTCTTATTCCTGTCTATAAAAGAGTATTCGACCTCCGCGCGCGGGTACGTCTTAAGAACGTAGTACTGGCAGGTGAAGGTGTAGAGATCGTTGTCCGTGAAATGGGAAATCAGAGGTTTCATAGGCCGAAGGCTTTCTTGATAGCATCCACCATATCGAGTTTCTCCCAACCGAAGAACTGGATGCCGTCCTTCACGTAGGGTTTGCGGCCCATATGGCCATAAGCGGCTGTGGGCAGGTAAATCGGATTTTTGAGCCCGAAGCGCTCGACGATCGCGGCCGGACGCAGGTCGAACAGTTCGCCAACCTTCGAAGCTATGTAAGCGTCCGTGGCCTCTCCGCGCGCGTCGGAAATGCCGGCGCAGTCCGAAGGATGCACATGCGAACTGCCATAGGAATCCACGAAGATGCTGACCGGCTGGGCGACTCCGATCGCGTAGGCGATCTGCACGAGGATCTCGTCCGCCACGCCGGCCGCCACGAGGTTCTTCGCTATATGGCGGGCAGCATAGGCCGCCGAGCGGTCCACTTTCGAAGGGTCCTTCCCCGAGAAAGCGCCGCCGCCGTGGGCTCCCCGTCCGCCGTAGGTGTCCACGACTATCTTGCGACCGGTGAGGCCGGTGTCGCCGGCGGGCCCGCCGATCACGAACTTGCCCGTGGGGTTGACCAATAATTTATAGTCGCCCTTGAACAGCGCGGCTTCTGCGGCGGGCAGGGAAGCGACGAGGCGGGGGATCACGATGTCTCGCACGTCGCCAAAGATGCGCTCGTGCATCGCTTCGTCCGTGTCGAATTCGTCATGCTGCGTGCTTAATACTATAGTATGTACGCGCAGGGGCTTGTGACGTCCGGAAAACTCCACGGTGATCTGGCTCTTCGCGTCCGGGCGAAGATACGGCATCGGGCTATTGGGCTCCCGCCTGAGATCGGCCAGCACCTGCAGCAGTTTGTGCGCGAGCGCCGGCGCGATGGGCATGAAGTCCTCCGTGTCGCGGCAGGCGTACCCGAACATCATGCCCTGGTCGCCGGCGCCCTGCTCCATGGCGGACTCCCGCACGACGCCGCGGCTGATGTCCGCGCTCTGCTCGTGGATCACTGAAAGCACGCCGCACGAATCGGCGTCGAAATTATACTCTGACTTGGTGTACCCGATGCGGCGGATCACGTCGCGAACGGTCTGCTGGATGTCCACATAGGCGTGGTCCGAGCGGACTTCGCCGCCCACCATCACCAGTCCGGTGGTGCAGAAGGTCTCGCAAGCGACTCGCGCCTGAGGATCCTGCCTTAAGAATTCATCGAGGATTGCGTCCGATATCTGATCGGCGACTTTGTCGGGATGGCCCTCGGAGACAGACTCCGAAGTGAAGAGGTAATTCATCTTTTTAGCATTTTTTGTACGAGGTTGCAAGCGGTCAAATCTTTCCTCGTAGGTGTAACTTGTTGGACTGCAAAGGTATGAAAAAATGTTGATAATTTGTTAGTGGAAAAAGTTTTGTTCCCGTCATCTTTTTTTTATAAATTTGTCGGGCTTGAATAGACAGTATATTCAATAATTATAAAACAAAATGAGTCTCTCAATCAAAAGAGCCGTTGCCGCGCTCGCGGCATTTCTCTGCAGTGTTGCAGTTTTCGCACAAGTCACCACCTCATCGCTTAGCGGAACCGTCGTAGACGACGCAGGCCAGCCCCTCGCAGGAGCGGTAGTCGTGGCTGTCCACACCCCCACGGGGTCTCAGTATTACGCAGTTGCAAACGACGCAGGACAGTATCACATCAACGGCATGCGAGTCGGAGGACCGTATGTCGTTGAAGTTTCTTTCCTGGGTATGAGCACAGTTAAGAATTCGAACATCACCCTCAAACTGGGTGAGCCTTATGAATTCGACGCGCAACTCCAGTCTGCAAATGAACTGGACGCGGTGGTCGTCGAGGCCAAGAGTTCGTTCAACGCCTCCAAGACGGGCGCAGGATCGAGTTTCAGCCTTCAGCAGATCGAGCAGATCCCGACCATCAACCGCAGCGTGTTTGATGTGGTGAAGTACACCCCTCAGGCAAACAACAGTAAGTACGGCGGAATGTCCATCGCCGGAACCAGCACCCGTTATAATTCCTTCCAGGTGGACGGAGCGGTCGCGAACGACTCCTTCGGTCTTTCTTCAGAAGGAACGAACGGCGCGAATGTGGGCGCTAACCCCATCTCCTACGATGCTATCGAGGAAATCCAGGTGGTTGTTGCTCCGTTCGACGTCCGTCAGAACGGTTTCACCGGCGGCGCTATCAACGCCATCACCAAGTCCGGTACGAACAAGGTGAAGGGTACAGCCTATGCGCACTACTATAATGAGGATTTCATCGGAACGACTCCTGGTACCCTGGACGACACCGATCCTCTCTTCATCAAGAGTAAGATGAAGAAGAACGACGACGGAACCTACTCCCGTATGAAATACGATGAGCAGTACTATGTCACCTACGGTGCCACCGTCGGCGCTCCTATCATCAAGAACAAACTCTTCCTCTTCGCCAGTTTCGAAGGCCTGATGAGTTCTTCGCCTAACATCTACTCTCCTCTGAACGGATCCTATGAGACCGAGGAGCGCAAACTCAAGAACGAGGTAATGTACAAAGGCGAGAGCCTCGGATACTACTTCAACACCGCTATGGCTCAAGCGGCCATTGAGCAGTACAAGAATGTGTTCGCAAAGGGTGTCGACCTCGAGGAAGGCTATGCGGTCCGCAATGTGGACAAGCGCAACCTCAATGCCCTTGTCCGTCTGGACTGGAACATCAACGACAGCCATAAACTGATGTTCCGTTATCAGTTGCTCGACGCCAAGAACATCGGCAACGGAGCGGGCGCCAAGACCTACTACTTCAACAACTCCAACTTCGACCGTGTGAACACGACTCACACCCTCGTAGGAGAACTCAACTCCCGCTTCGCTGACAATATCAGCAATGATCTCCGTTTGACCGCCGTTATGGTGGACGAGGTCCGTTCGGTACCTTATGCAGCTCCGACCATCTACACCAACGGAGATAACACGGTCCTGGACATCGGTACTCACTATTGCTCTTACATCAATAAGGTCCTCACTGACACTTATACTCTCACTGACAACCTTTACATCTCGCTTGGCAAGCACAACCTCACGATCGGTACTCACAATGAGTTCTACGCTTTCGCAAACGCCTACAGAACGTATGCAACAGGTCAGTATGAGTTCAAGACCGTCGCTGACTTCTTCGCCACCAGCGAGGGCAATAACAAATTCAGCGCGTTCAAGTACAACTATGCCGACCCGACTGTGGAAGGCGTAGACGGACCGGACTGGTTCGCGCACACCCAGGCCATTCAACTTGGCCTCTATGCCCAGGATGAGTGGCGTCCTAACCGCAACTTCACCCTGACCTATGGTCTGCGCGCGGATGCTCCGCTCCTGCTGAACAAGCCCTCTGTCAATCAGGCTTTCAACGACAACGTAGCGACCTATTCGACCGACACCAATGAACTCGTGGGTGTGACCCCGAAACTCTCCGTTCTCGTGTCGCCCCGCCTCGGCTTCCGCTGGTTCCTTGACGAAGAGCACAAGTCGCTCCTCCGTGGCGGCGTGGGCATGTTCACCGGTCGAATTCCGTTCGTCTGGCTCTCCAATGCTTACAACAACACCGGTGTGGAGACCAAGAGTATCAACATCACCGATGCGACTATCCTTGCAGCCCTCCCGATTACGAATGATCCTTACAACGACATCGTTCTCGGCAACAAGTTCACTAACCCCTCAACGGGCGAAAAGGGTATCCAGGGCTCCAGCGCTGGCGCTACCATCAACACCCTCAGCAAGAACTTCAAGTATCCTCAGGTTCTCCGCGTGAACCTCGGCTTCGACCACGAATTCGAGAACGGCGTGAAGGTTTCCGTGGACGGTATCTTCAGCAAGGGCTTCAACAACATCTACTTCCGCAACGTGGCTCTCGAGTCCACCGAGAAAGTCTATGGCGCAAGCGCCGCCGCTGCTGCAAACAACCCGGCCAGCGTGGCTCCTTACTATCACACCAAGAGCGGCGACTTCAAGACCATCGTCGCCCTCGGAAACACCAATCAGGGATACTCCTATCAGGCTAGCGCCAAGGTGGAGAAGACCTTCGACTGGGGTCTCTACCTGATGGGTTCGTACACCTACGGCCACTCCTTCACCGCCAACGACGGTCTGTCTTCGCAGGCTCACTCGAACCTCACGACCAACCCGTCCGTGGACACGAACGCTCCTGAGATTTCCTACTCTCTGTTCGACATTCCTCACAAAGTTGCGGCTATCGCGGCTTACAAGTCGCCCGCATATGCAAACGGTCTGCTCTCGACCTCTGTGACCCTCGCTTACACGGGCACCTCCGGTCAGCGCTATTCGTTCGTCTACTACGATTCATCGGCCGCCGATGCCTTCAACGGAGACGGTTACACAGGCAACTCCCTGATGTATATCCCGACTGCAGACGAACTTTCCACTATGAAGTGGAGCACTCCTCAGGATGCAGTGGCATTCGAGAAACTCATTCGTTCGGACAAGTATCTCTCATCTCACAGAGGACAGTGGGCTGAGCGTAACGGCGGTATCTCCCCGTTCGAGCACCACATCGACCTCCAGGTGGCTGAGGACATCTTCTACGACCGCAAGAACGGCCGCAAGATGCAGGTCACCATGGACCTCCTGAACCTCACCAACCTCCTCAACCGTGAGTGGGGTCTGTCATATAGCAGCACCATCACCCGCAGCCCGCTGGGCATCAACGGCCTGACGAAGGACGCCGCCGGCAATATGGTTCCTGAGTTCGCATTCAGGAAGGATAATGCCATCTACCTCTCCGACTTCAGTTCCCGCTGGCGCTTCCAGCTCGGTGTGAAGTTCACCTTCTAAAATCAATAACCAACAATATTAATTCAGCACAATGAAGAATTTATTCAAATCTCTGTTGCTTTTCGTTGCCGGTGCGGCTTTCGCAGTCGCCTGCGGACCTGATCAGCCGATCAATGTCCCTGCCGGCACGGTAATCAGTGTTGACTTGACGCAAGAGCAACTCGCGAACCTTCCTGCCAGGAACGTTCCCGCCATTACGTTCAATGTCACTTCAGACGGTGAGTGGCTCGCCACTACCCCTTCCTGGATCGCCATAGATCCTTCCCACGCGACCGGAAGCACTTCCGTTACCATCACGGTGGCGGACAATGTGGACGCTGAAGGCAATCTTCAGGGCCCCCGTTCCGGTAAAGTCACCCTTTCGCTCGTAGATGCGGAGGTCTCCGTTGAGGTCACCATCCTCCAGTTGGGCGACGAGTCTCTCGACACCCGCAGAACCTATGTCAAGGTGACCGAGGTCACTTCCGGCAAGGCTTATCTGCTCGTGGTTAAGAAGACCGACGATTCTTACGTCATCCCTATCCTCTTCGGCCCTACCGGCACCTACGGCTATCCGAAGCCCAAGACCGTCACTCTCGAGGAAGACGGCTCCATCCAGATGGAAGACGCATCCAACGGCCTGATCTTCACCGACGGCGGCCGTGACGCCGCATACAAGATCCAGCAGCCCGACGGACGCTACATCTGGCATCAGAGCGGCTTCAACACCTGGAGTTGCGGCGACGATCCCACAGAAGGATATCTGTGGAAGATCGACCACGTATTTGAAGACGGAACCGTGAGAATCTGCGACGTGGACAGCGGCGGCATTCTCCAGTATGGCAATGGCGGATATGATTCATTCGCCGCATACGCCAGCACAGATGCCACCTCGATCCTTCCTTGGCTCTACGAAGACACCAAGGCCGCCGAGATCGACGACAGCAAGTGCTACTTCCCTTCAACCAGCGTAAAGGTCGCTGCGGACAGCACTAAGGCAACCTTCGAGGTCAGCGCCAACATTCCTTGGGAAATCACCAAGACCGAAGGCGACTGGATCACCGACTTCACTCCTAAGACCGGCTCTGCCGACGCCACCGTCACCGTTACCTTCGCAGCCAACACTGCTGACGGCGCCGAGGCCCGCACGGCCAAGTTCCATCTTGCTTCCACCGACGGTAAGAAGACTTCAGACCTCACCCTCACCCAGGCTTCGCCTGCAGTCCTCTCCTTCGCTGACATTATCCCTACTCTTACGGCTGAAGCCACCTCTACCGGCGCGAAGAACGCCCTTATCGTGGCCGCTGCCAACAAGCGCTTCATCCTCAACGACGGCACCGCCTATATGTTCGCATACTACAGCGGTACCGACTGCGCCGTGGGCGATAAGGTTGACATCTCCGGAGATGCGATGATCTACGACGGTTGCCCTGAGTGGAACAAGCCGGTTATGAGCGTTGTCTCGCACAACAACGAGATCAAGCATCCGGAAGCGGTCGTTATTGACGAAGCCGCCCTCGCAGCATACGAGAAGGCCCCTGAGATCAAGTACATCGAGGTTGAGGTCTTCTATGACGGCAAGAACAAACTCGTTGGAGAGCACGTCATCTACACTCATGCAGCAGCGGATGTAACCTTCGAGAAGGATAAGACCTATAAGATTACAGGTTATGCCATCGGTTACAGCTCCAGCTACAAGAACACATCCGTGGTCGTGACGGCTTGCGAGGAAGTCGCTGTCGAATACGATCAGTTCGAACTTTCCGAGGCTGCGGCTGACGCCGAGCCCGCAGCAGGCAGCAAGACCTTCAAGGTCGTGGCCGCTGACAACGTAAGTTGGACCGTGGCGCTTCCTGCCGATGCGACCGCCAAACTCGCCATCGCAGGCGTCGAGGACGGCTCGCTCAGCGCAGCAGGCACCAAGGATGTTACCATCACCTATCCTGAGAACACCTCTGATAGCCCTGTCCAGTACGTGGTTACCGTAGCCGCTGCTGAGGGCGCCAATGTGGCTCACAAGACCCTCACCTACACCCTTACCCAGGCTTCTCCGAAGGTCTCCACCTTCGCTGAGATTATCGCCGGTGAAGCAGGTGACTATTCTTCCAAGGGAGCGCTTGTCGTCGCTGTCGGTGGCACCAACACCGTTGTCTACGACAAGACCGCTTATATGTTCATCTATGACAAGAACAAGGTGAGCAAGGTCGGCGACGTGGTCGATCTCTCCGGCGCAGTCACCACCTACAACGGCTGCCCTGAGTGGAACAACCCGACCATCAAGGTGGTTTCCAACAACAACGAAGTCGCTCATCCCGAGGCAGTTGTTCTGAACGAGGCCGCTTTCGACGCTTATGTGGAGTCTCCTGTCATTGAGTACGCAGTTGTCGAGGGTGTCCGCGACGGCTACAACATCAAGATCGCTGACGGAAAACTCGTCAATGTCTATGCGAACAATGCAACCATGACGGACGGTAAGACCTACAAAGTCTACGGTTACACCATCGGTTACTACGCAAAGAATAAGGTTATCAACTTCGTTCTCACTTCTTTCGAGGAAGTAACTCCCGAATATCTGCAGTTCGAACTCTCGACCACAGCCGACGAGGTTGAGGCCGCTGCCGGTGCAAAGACCTTCCAGGTCATCGCCGACGCATCCGTGGAGTGGAGCCTTGCAATCGACCCGACTGCAACCGTCACCATCGAAGGCCTCCAGCCCAATGAGTTCGCTTCCAGCGGAACCAAGAACGTGACCATCAACTACGCAGCCAACGAGAGCGCCGCTCCCGTGAACTATGTGGTCACCGTGATGACAAGGGCTAACGTCGAGCACACGACCCTCACCTACACCCTCACCCAGAAGGGCAAGGAAGGTGTCGAGGCCCTCAAGTTCGAATGGAGGACTGAGGCTGACACTCTCGTGAACGTGGCGTTCAACGCCGAAGGCGCAGCGCATTGGTACATCGAGAGGGATCCGGCCGTCGACTATGAGGTCGCAGTCTATGGCGCTGCAGGTTCGGTCGTCACCGAAGGTGTCACCATCGAGAAGGACGCCAACCACATCGCTATCAACTACGGTAAGAATACTACTCCTTCCCAGAAGGTATGGCTCATTTCCGTTACCACAACCAACGATAACGTCGCCAACAAAACCCTCACCGCTAAACTCGTTCAGGGCGCTTATGAGTACAGCGACCTCGCAGAATTCAACGCTGCGGTTATCGCTGCCGGCGAGACGGAAAATACTTATATCGTAGACATCACTGCCGGCGTGGAGATCACCAAGATTACCGGTAAGAACGTCTTCGCACAGAACTCCACCGGTGGTGTGCTCCTCTATGGCACAGGCCTGGAGAGCAAGGGTATGGACGCAAACGGCGGTCATACTATCAAAGGCAAGTTCACCGTAAAGGCCAAGGCCTACAAGGGTCTCCCTGAGATTACCGCAGTCGTCGGGCAGAGCGAAGATGCGAAGATTGGAGTTTGGGGTGGAAACTATCCTTGCTTCACAAGGACCATCGCCCAGATAGAAGCGGATTATGCCAAATTTGTCAACGCTAAGTGCAAGATCACAAACGTTGAGGTGACCAAAGCCTTCGGCGCAACCAAGGCTGGTGAGATTAAGGACGCATCCGGTTCTCTCGCCATCTACAACTATTCAACTGATTTGACAGTTGATGTTCCCGTTGGCGCGAAGGCTGAGTATGCTATCGTTTGGCCTACCGTTTACAACAATCATCAGCTTGGCTTCTACAAAGCCTCTCAGCTTAAGGTCACATCCATCCCCGGCCAGATTGTTATGCCTGAGACCTTGAGTGTGGTCGTCGGCGAAGAAGGAAAATCTCTCGGTGCTACCGCTCCTTATGGCGGAACCATCACCTACGTCTCTTCTGATGATACGAAGGCGACTGTTTCTGACGCGGGCGTCGTAACAGGCGTTGCTGTCGGTACAGCCACCATCACTGCGAGCGTGCCTGCAACGACCGTCTCCTTCCTTGGCGCTGATATCCCTGTCACCGCTGCTACCGCAACCTGCGCCGTGACCGTCACCGACGGTGAAGCCGCGGAGCCGAAAGTCTATGCGCTGACATTCCCTGAAGGTAACTCTAAGGGAGTTCAGAACTACACTTCCACATGGTCTGCCACCATCGATGGTTTCACTTGGAACATTGTGAATTTCAATAACAACAACAATGGTTGGAGTTATATCAAGTGTGGTAATAAGACAGCGGCTTCCGTATGTGAGGTGACAACAGCAGCTGCTATCCCCGAGGCTATCTCGATTGTGGCAGTCAATATGTCAGCCATTACCGCAGCAAGCGTGAATTCCATCAAACTTTATGTCGCAACAGATGCTGCATTCACCGAGAATGTTCAGACCATCGATGTGGAGAAGAAGACGGACGAGCAGGTGCTGAGAGTGTCTACTCCTACCAAGAACTGCTACTACAAGCTCGAGTTTGATTGCGCTAAGGGTTCAGGTAATGGACTTGTCACACTCAGCACTGTTAAGTACGCAGAATAATCTCTGACTACTCTGATATTTTTCAGCCCGACGGTTTTCCGCCGGGCTGATTTTTTGCGCTGTGGATATTATGTGGGAAAAAAGGATAAGCCTATGGCTTAATAGCGAAATAATTGTTAAATTTGAGAGCTATTG
>CAJOHV010000033.1:0-29020 GCA_905234485.1 uncultured Bacteroidales bacterium
CAGAAAGGCGATCAATGAGGCGGTCTATGAGGTGGACGATATGATCGCGCAGTTCTGCGGTGCATTCGGAATGGAAATCAGCGCGGAGAAGACTCCGGCTATACATAAGGTAGTCAAGCGGGCCATTGAGACTATTCGCCTCAGCGCCACTAAACCTAAGGCAACATATATGCGCACTCGCCCATACGCATACTTTGACGAACCAACCCTCGTCCCCGAGGAGGAGGAAGAACTCCGTACAAACGGCTCATACCCCTCCGGGCACACGGTGCGGGGATGGGGTATGGCAATGTTGTTATGTGAGATAAACCCTGCCGCTCAGGACGAGCTTTATAAACTCGGTTATGAGTGGGGCCAGAGCCGGGTAATAGCCGGTTATCACTGGCAGAGCGATGTAGACGCTTCACGTATGCTCGCTGCGGCTACCTACGCCCGCCTCCATACCGACCCGGATTTCCTGCGCGATATGCGTCAGGCTCGGCGTGAGTTCAGGCGGCTCGCCAACCGTTAGCTTTTAGCGCGCTTCTCTCCGAAGATACACCAGCGGATGAACGGTATGCGGTGGACAACCTCGTAGAGCAGGGGAGAGAGAGCGAATACCGCTACCCCCAGAATCAGGTACATCGCTACCGGAGGCAGCTGGGTATACATCTTCATCATATATCCGAACGACGCGATAACAAGGTAGTGGACTATGTAAAGTCCATAGCTGCTTCGTGTCATATATCCGGCGAACTTGTCGGTCTTGTCGAACTTTGTCTTGAACCACCCCATCATGGCGAGGCAGGCAAGCCAGCCATAAAGGCAATTGAGCGGGCTTCCGAGGTACTCGGGGCTGGTATTGTCCTGGCCGAAGGTAGTCACTATCAGCGCGATGCCGGAGGCGGCAGTGCAGATGACAAGCGGGAGCCAGACCTTGCCGACCTTCTCCTGAACTTCGTCGTGGGAGAAGACGAAATATCCTAGCAGGAAAGGAACCAGGTAGAAAAGCGGTTTATACAGATTGATAAGGCCGTCTGCTGTTTCGGGTCGCGGGTTCTTGATCAGAGTCTGCTCTCCCGCCCAGAAAAGAATGCCGAGGAGGATGATCCAGACTATGTTCGCCTTGCCACACCAGTTCCAGAAACGGTCATTCTTGTCAATCGCCCTGACGATAAGCAGGATTATACATAGCAGCCACAGTGTCTGGATGAACCAGAGCGGGCCGATGCCGCTGACAGACCACGCGAAATAATTAATGAATCCAGGAAGTCCTTCGGGCATTACCGATCCGCCGTTGACATGGGAAGCTACTGCCGTGTTGAAATATCCTGTCATCCACTGGAACACGAACAGACCTATCGTGCCAGGTACGATGAGTTTGCGTGTGCGGGCGCGGAACCAGTCGCGTGCCGGGTACTTCTCAAGCGCATAGCGGGCGCTGATGCCGGCGAGCAGAAACAACAGCGGCATGAACCAGGGATAGAGGATGTACATAACCACATCCTGATACTGCGGGCCGTCGCCGAATCCGCCTATTCCGCCGAAAACGCCTTTGTTATTATAAAAATAGAACACGTGATAGAGCAGCACAAGAAGCACCGTCACCCAGCGCAGATTGTCAATCCAATGCTTTCTCATTTTGTAAGGCCCTCCATGGCCTGATCAATTGCCGCCTGAAAGATGTCTGTTTTAATGAGTGCCATCCCTTTCTGGTCTCCCAGAATCAGCAGGGCATCGCCTGGTTTGATATCGTAGATTTTGCGGGCTTCTCGCGGAATCACGATCTGGCCCTTGTCTCCCACCTTCACTACGCCGAAGATGTATTTGCCGTCATTTTCCTGCATTGTAAGAAAAGTTAGAAATTTCCCACAAATATAACATTTTTTTGTAAAAAAAATACCCGGCCCTTTCGGCCAGGTATTAATATCTGTGGAGAAGTAATTATTAGTTGACCGTTCCTTCGAGGGGCTGACCAACCTGATCGGCCTTGAGGTCCTCGTAGAACTCACACTCAGCAAGCTGCATATAAGGAACGAGCCAGAGGAAACCGATTCCGAAGGTAAAGCAGCAGAGGATGAACCAGCCAATAAAGCTGAGGTTGAGGATGAAGAGGTCCCATTTGTGTCCCCTCATTATCTTCTCGCTATACTTGATAGCATCGTAGGCAGGCATATCCGGATTCTCCTCGAGGATGAAGGGGGTCATCGCATAAGCGTAAGCCTTGATTAGACCGGGAATGAAGAGAAGCAGGCTCCAAAGAGCGACAAACAACGTCATAAGGAACATTCCAAGTACTTTGTGGAGATAATTTTTGTCGAAAGCCCTTCTGAACATACCTTCGATAAGGCCGGTGTTTGTCTGATCGCGGTCATATGCGAGGAAGCAATTGATAAGAGCTACCTCGATAGGCGCAAGAAGGAATATCTGCACCAGACCGGCGGCGAAAGTAGTCGCAGCAGTAGCTGCGCTGATGGCGATGTATACAAGTACGGAAAGTACCAACGGAGTCCAGTTGACTCTGCATTTGGCAAGCGCGGTGGCTTTTAACTCAGATCTTGTTCTCATAAAAGTATCGTTTTATCATTCAAATTTACTCATAAATCAGATATTTCGCCCTTTTGGGGAGGAAATTCTTAACATCTTCCTCCCAGCGGGCTTCGATTTCCTCAGCAGTAGCCCCATCCTCTATCATAGAGCGCACATAGTCCACTCCAATCAGCTTCTCGAAGAAACTTCCGTTAAAGAATTTTTCTCCGCTTGGAGCCATCCTTTTATACGCATCCACTATGTAGCTGAGATCTACACCGTTAGCTCTTATTACCTCCTGCGGGATTTCCCTGAGATCCACCCCCTTGCACTCGCGGTCCTTCAGTGGCGGGTTCTTGGCGCCCGGGACGCTGGTGGGCGTGAAGGTGAATCCTGTCTCGTGTATCGAGGGGTGTCCGTAGACTTCGAAGGGGAAGTCGGTACCGCGCCCGAGCGAGAGGGTAGTTCCTTCGAACAGGCAGGTCGAAGGATAGAGATAGATCGCCTGCATGTCCTTCAGGTTCGGAGACGGCGCGACTGGGAGGTCGTATAGGGTTTCATGGGTATAGTTGAGGCACGGGATGACGATCAGGCTACATCTGAGTCCGCCGTCCAGCCAGCCTTCGCCCACTATCATCCGGGCGAGTTCGCCGAGCGTCATGCCGTGCATCACCGGGATAGGCAGGGCGCCGACCCCGGACTTGTGTTTCATATCGAGTATTGGGCCGTCTACCATGAAGCCGTTGGGATTCGGGCGGTCGAGGATGATAACCTGCTTGCCCGCGGCGGCGCAGACGTTCATCATCCGCATCATCGTGATATAGTACGTGTAGAAGCGCGTGCCCACATCCTGGATGTCCACGAGCAGCACATCGAAGGTCTCCGGATCCGGTTTGCCGCCGGCGCCATAGAGACTGACCACGGGCACGCCCGTCTTGGGATCCCGTCCGCTCTCGACCTTCTCCCCGGCGTCCGCAGTCCCGCGGAACCCGTGCTCAGGCGAAAAGACCACGGCCACGTCCACCTTTTTCTTCAGCAGCACGTCGAGGATATGCGGGCTGTCCGCCCTGGTCCCCGCCAGACCCGTGTGGTTGGTCAGCAGCGCCACGCGCTGCCCTTCGATCAGCGGCAGATAATCCTTCGTCCGCTCATCGCCCATCACTATCCTGCTCCTGTTTCCCACCACAGCGCAGGATGTGACAAGAGATAGAACCAGCAGGAATATGAGCGAGTAGCGTTTCATCTACTCAAAGATAGTCATTTAACGCAAAAAATTTTGCAGATGAAAAAAATAGGTGTATATTTGCATCCGCTTCAGACGAAGCCTATCGTTGGTGCGGTAGTTCAGCTTGGTTAGAATGCCGGCCTGTCACGCCGGAGGTCGAGGGTTCGAGCCCCTTCCGCACCGCAAACAAAGAGACCATTCCTTTCGGGATGGTCTCTTTGTTTTTGTAGGACCTTGTTCTCGAACCCTCGACCTCCCGTCCCCCGAGGGGACCGACGGCGAGCTTCAGCCTTATTCTCCCCAAGCGGAAATAGAAACTTCATACTACTCTGCGGAAATTCCCGCAGAGTAGTACCAACTTTTGCTCTTTTGCGGAAGATCCCCGCTATTCTTGTTCAAGGTGTGATTATGTGCCGCACACCTTGAACGCAAAACCCCATCACACGCCTTCTGGTGTTCAAGGTGTGTCGCCTTTTATCACACCTTGAACGCTTTGGTGTGTGAAAACGCCCAAATCACACACCAACCCCTTCAAAATGACCCCTTGGTGTGTAAATTGCCCCGAATCACACACCAACCTATCGAACACCAAGCGCCCTACACTCGATCGCGCTGCGCCGAGCCTTGGATGGGGCTCAGCTTGCGCGATGGGTGTTTTGTCCAGCGGTTATTTCATCGTGAAGAATGGAGTCGGGGCTCGGCGACCCCGAAGCCTCGCCCCTCTCAGTACCCGGCTATTCATACGGGGAAAGCGTCCTTCCCCATAGCCCCCTTCGTCCTTCCTCCCTTTACGTATTTGTCTTCGCCAAATACCCGGGCCGGCCGGTCGGCTGATGCCGACTTCGTCGCTCCGCTCCTCTAAGGCCCTCGCACACCTCAGTACCGCCAGTCGAGTGCGCGGTGTCCCGACCGAATACCCTCTATCGGCTCCCACTAACGCTGGAATATATATTCCCCCTTGTTGGCTCGCTCCCCGCGAAGGGTAGGACCTTCTTTACGTAGTACCGCTTCACTCGCGGCGTCAGAAACAATCGGGGACGATTTTTTCGAAGGGTTAAAAGAGGTTGCGAGCATTCTTGCGAGCGACCTCAGGAAGGGACTTCGACAAAATCGTACCAACCTTTAACCCTTCGCGCTTCCACTCCCGCTCCAGCGCGGCCAAGGTAGGCCCTGCGCATTCATACTGGAGAAATCTGGAAACCGGAGAAATTATTCCTGCTGGCCGCCGGCGAGGTCGAGGATTTCGGCGGTGATCTTGGCCTGGCGGGCTTTGTTGTATTCGAGGGTGAGGTCTTCGAGGATTTCGTTGCCGTTGTCGGTGGCGGTTTGCATGGCCACGGTGCGGGCGGCGTGCTCGGCGGCCGCGCTGTCAAGCAGCAGGGAGTAGATGCGCAGCCTCAAGGTCTTCGGCAGCAATTCTGAATAGAGCGCCTTCAGGTCGGGTTCGACAAGGTACTGGGCCAACAATTCTTCGACGGAGGCGGAATCGCCTTCTTTACGCTCGAAGGGGAGATAGGTCTCCACGAAAGGCTTCTGGCTGGCGGTGCTGAGGAAATGGTTCCAGACCAGAACCACCTTGCTGAAGCGGCCGCTGACATACCCGTCAACCAGTTCATCTGCCAGAGTCGCGGCCTCGGCATAAGAAGGATGTGCCGAAAGTTCGGTGTAGTCGCGAACGGATTTCAAACCGGTCTTGGCGAAGGCGTCCGCCAGTTTGCGACCGATAGCGTACAACTCGACCGAGTCGGCACCGATTTCACCAATTACCTCACGCGCTTTCTTTATTACGTTGTTGTTGAAGCCGCCGCAGAGGGATGAGTTGGAGCTCAGGGCGACAATGGCCACCTTAGATGGCCGATCAGGTTGGCCATGACCCTCAAGGTCAAGTCCGTCATTCCCGACCCCGACCGGGAAACTTTCGCCGGCCACGGAAATGGCATCAAGAATTGAGGCAAGTTCGCGCTCATAGACGCTGCAATTCTCCGCGGCCTGCTGGGCTTTGCGCAGCTTTGCGGAGGCGACGAGCTTCATGGCCGAAGTAATTTTCAGAGTACTCCGAACGGAAGCGATACGTGCCTTGGTTTCCTTGAGCGTTGCCATCTAAATCTTATTCAGTGAGACTCTTGCAGACTATTGCAGCAGTCTTTTCGATAGCCTTGATATCGGTGTCGGTGATTTTGCCCGAAGCCAGCGACTCGAGCACATCGGCATGGTCCGCCCTCATCTTCGTGAGGAACAGATCCTTGAATTCGTGGACCTGATCGAGTTTGATCGGGGCCATCAGGGCGTGGGTTCCGCAATAGAGCACAGCGACCTGTTCGCCCACGGGCATAGGGGAGTACTTCGGCTGGATCAGCAGACGGGTGTTTTTGCGACCCTTGTCGAGAGCCATCTCAGTGATCTTGTCTACATCTGACGAGAACTTCGAGAAAGCCTCCAGTTCGTAGTATTGAGCCTGCTCGATCTTCAGGGTTCCTGCGACCTTCTTCATGGACTTGATCTGGGCCGCGCCGCCGACTCGGGACACTGAGATACCCACATTGATTGCGGGACGCTGGCCCTGGTTGAAAAGGCCCGGCTCCAGATAAATCTGGCCGTCCGTGATGGAGATGACGTTGGTCGGGATGTAGGCAGACACATCGCCCGCCTGAGTCTCGATCATAGGCAATGCGGTCAGCGAGCCGCCGGCCTTGACCTTGCCCTTAAGCGACTCGGGCAGGTCGTTCATCTGTTCGGCCACCTCCTGCTGCTCAATTATCTTTGCAGCGCGCTCGAGCAGACGTGAATGCAGGTAGAACACATCTCCCGGGTAGGCCTCACGGCCTGAGGGGCGCCGCAGGATGAGCGAGACTTCGCGATACGCCACGGCCTGCTTGGAGAGGTCGTCGTAGACGACGAGGGCGTGGCGGCCGGTGTCGCGGAAGTACTCGCCGATGGCGGCGCCTGCGAACGGCGCGAAATACTGCACCGCGGCTGCATCGGCTGCAGTGGCGGCAACCACTATCGTGTAGTCCATAGCGCCCTTCGAGCGCAGCGTCTCCACCAAATTGGCAATCGTGCTGCCCTTCTGACCCACGGAGACATAGATGCAGTAGACCGGGTCGCCCTTGAGGTAGTTCTCCCGCTGGTTGATGATGGTATCTATAGGAATGGCAGTCTTACCTGTCTGACGGTCGCCGATTATGAGCTCGCGCTGGCCGCGGCCGATGGGAATCATGGCGTCTATTGCCATGATACCGGTCTGCAGCGGCTCGGTCACCGGCTGACGGAAGATAACTCCCGGCGCCTTGCGCTCCAGCGGCATCTCGAAGAGTTCACCTCCGATCTCGCCGAGGCCGTCGAGCGGGTTGCCGAGCGGATCCACGACCCTTCCGAGCATCTTCTCGCCCACGCGTATCGAGGCGATGCGGCCGGTGCGGCTGACCTTCATGCCTTCGGCAATCTGGTCCGTGCGGCCGAGCAGGATCGCGCCGACGTTGTCTTCTTCCAGGTTCATAGCCACCGCCATCTCGCCGTTCTCAAATTCGAGCAGTTCGCCCGCTTCGCAGGAGGCGAGGCCGTGGATACGGACCACGCCGTCGCTGACCTGCAGCACGAAGCCTACCTCTTCCCACTGAAGGGAAGTGTCGATGTTCTGCAACTGCCGCAGCAGGATGTCGGATATTTCGCTGGGTTTAATGTTGTTCTGTGTCATTCCTACACAATTCGTTTGTTAAGTTCATCAAGCTTGCGGCGTATCTTTTCGAGTTGGCTCTTCGCGCTGGCGTTGAGTTGCCTGTCGTCCACCTCAAGCACAAATCCCCCTATGAGGTCGGGGTCTACCTTGGACGTGAAGAGTATCGTACCGCCTATCGAAGAGGCGAGAATCTGCCGGAGTTTTTCCTCGAGGGCGGGGGAGGGAGCGGCAATCGTCAGGCGCGCTTCCACTATCCCGTTCTCTTTTCGGTAGAGATCCACAAAACTTCGGAGGATGAACTTCACGTAAGGCATACGCCCGTTGCGTATGAGGAGTTCGACCAGTTTTTGAATGTCTTCCTCCAACGCAGCCGGCTTCGTTTCCGGATGCTCAAGAAGCGCAAGCGCCTGCGCGCAGTCCTGCTCGCCCCTGCCGGACTCATGAGAGAGTTCCAGCAGAGCCTTGGCATAGCGCTTCGAGATGGCTCCGGTGTTCATCAGCCGTTAACTTTTGTCTTGTGATCTCTGCACTTCGTCGATCAGCCTGTCGAGGTAAGCTCCCTGCTTCTTGTCTTCGTCCAGATCGGCCCTGAGGACCTTCTCTGAGACTTCGACTGAAAGACGGGCGACCAGCCTGCGGATATCGCGCAGGGCGGATTCTTTTTCGGCGGCTATCTCGATGCGGGCTTGCTCCAGCACCTTCTCCGCCTCCTCCCTGGCTTTATCCTTGGCCCCGGCCACTATCGAATCCGATGTGGCGGACGCTTCCTTGAGTATCTTCGCCTCCTCGGCCTTGGCTTCGGAGATAATCTGCTCACGGCGCTCCGCCATCTCGGCAAGGGCCTTTTCCGCCTCGTCGGCCTTACGCAGACTCTCTTCAATACGGTCCGATCTCTTCTCCACCATTCCGGTAATAACGGGGAAACCGAACTTCGCGAGGATGAAGAACACCACCGCAAAGATCACCGTCATCCAGAACAGCAGACCGAAATCAGGAGTAATGAGAGACATGACTATCTAAGTACGCCGAGCAGACAGACGAGAATTGCGAACAGACATGCACCCTCCACAAGAGCGCCGATGATGATGGCGAGCATCTGATACTTGCTCGTGAATTCGGGCTGACGGGCGCCGGCTTCGAGGGCCGACTTACCAATCTTGCCGATACCGATTGCGGCTGCGATGGCCGCAATACCTGCGCCGAGGGCTGCTGCAGCTTTTCCGAGCGCTGCGCCTGCGGCTGCCTGAAGAATGACTGTGAGTAACATAATAATATGGATTAATGATTAATTATTCAGTTGAGTGTTGTCTTGAGAGTCCGATGAACACGCTGGAGAGCATCGTGAAGACATAGGCCTGGATGAAGGCCACCAGCAGTTCGAGTACATCCATGAAGATTCCGAACACGACAGATATGACGCTGAGGCCTGCGTTGAGGCCCACTCCCATCTTTGCGGTGAGGAAGATGACGGCTATCACGCCGAGCAGCATGAAGTGTCCGGCGAGTATGTTGGCGAAGAGCCTGACCATCAAGCTGAACGGCTTGGTGAACATGCCGATTATCTCGATCAAAGGCATAAGCGGAAGCGGCACCTTCAGCCAGGTGGGTACGTCTGGCCATAGGATGTCCTTCCAGTAGTGCTTGTTGCCGAAAATATTGACCGCAAGGAAGGTGAAGAGGGCGAGTGTCATCGTGATGGCGATGTTGCCAGTGATATTCGCTCCACCGGGGAAGAAGGGGACTATTCCCATCAGGTTGTTGACGAAGATGAAGAAGAACGCCGTCAGCAGGTATGGGGAGTACTTGCGGTAGTCCGGGCCAACGCATTCTTTAATGACGTCGTCTTCGACCATCATAATCAGCATCTCCATCATGCCGGCAAAGCCGCGGGGAGCCTGTTTTGTGGCGTCATGCCGCTTGTACCAGCGGGCGGTCAGAAGCACGATCAGCACCAGAATCAGCGAGTTGACCATCAGTCCAAGCACATTCTTGGTGATGGAAATATCCAGAGGCTTCACGTACGAGCCGTCCGGCTGGAGTTCCACCAGTTTTCCGTCTTCGTTGAGGACGAAACCCTGATACTCCTCTCCTTCTTCTATATGCTTGGAGCTGAATACATGCCAGCCGGTGGTCTTGCTGCGGACGATCACCGGCAGATGGATGCTGACCGGCTCGCCCTTGAATGTGGTGATATGCCAGCCATACGAATCGCCCACATGGCCGAAGAGGTATTCGTCCATGTCGATGTCCTGCGCCCCCAGCGAGAGGGGAAGCAGAAGCGCGACCAGTATGCCCAGCAATCGTTTCATAATTCCACGCAGACCGTCATCTCTCCGCGGCCGGTGCGCACGAAGCCGGACGAAATCTTGATGGTCTCGACCCGACCCTCGCGGCGCAGTTTAATCAGTCCTTCGCCCAGCGAGGAGATGATCGGGGCGTGGTTATCCAGCACCTCGAACTCTCCGAGGGTTCCGGGTAGAAAGACCGCATGAGCCTCACCGTTGAAGAGTTCCGCTTCGGGAGATATGATTCTGACTTTTATCATTGCGCAGATGCCTGCTCAAGTATCTTCTTGCCTTTTTCTATGGCTTCTTCTATCGTTCCTACATTCAGGAAGGCCTGCTCGGGCACCCAGTCCACCTCGCCGTCCAGAATCATCTTGAAGCCCTTGACGGTGTCCTCAATGTCCACCATCACGCCGGGCACGCCCGTGAACTGGCTCGCTACGGCGAAGGGCTGCGAGAGGAAGCGCTGGATGCGCCTCGCGCGGTTCACCGTGAGTTTGTCTTCGTCCGAGAGTTCGTCCATACCGAGGATGGCGATGATGTCCTGCAGTTCTTTGTTGCGCTGGAGGATCTGCTTCACGCGCTGGGCGGTCTCATAATGCTCGTCGCCCACGACGCTCGGATCCAGGATGCGGGAGGTCGATTCCAGCGGGTCCACGGCGGGGTAGATACCGAGTTCGGCTATCTTACGGCTAAGCACCGTGGTTGCGTCCAAGTGCGAGAAAGTCGTGGCCGGGGCAGGGTCCGTGAGGTCGTCGGCGGGGACATAGACCGCCTGGACGGAGGTGATGGAACCGTTCTTGGTGGAAGTGATACGCTCCTGCATCTTACCCATTTCGGTCGCCAGGGTAGGCTGATAGCCCACGGCGGAGGGCATGCGTCCCAGAAGGGCGGATACCTCCGAACCGGCCTGCGTGAAACGGAAGATGTTGTCTATGAAGAACAGTATGTCGTGCGGGTCAGTGGGATTCGGGCTGTCGCGGAAGGATTCCGCGAGCGTGAGCCCGCTCAGGGCCACGCTTGAACGGGCCCCCGGGGGCTCGTTCATCTGCCCGAAGACCATCGCCACCTGACTCTTCGCCAGTTGCTCGCGGTCTACCTTGCTGAGGTCCCAATGGCCTTCTTCCATGCTCTTGTCGAACTCCTCGCCGTATTTGATGACTCCGGATTCGATCATTTCGCGAAGCAGGTCGTTACCCTCGCGGGTACGCTCTCCAACTCCTGCGAACACGGAAAAGCCGTTATGCTTCTTCGCGATGTTGTTGATAAGTTCCTTGATAAGAACCGTCTTGCCCACGCCGGCGCCTCCGAAAAGGCCTATCTTACCGCCTTTGAGGTAGGGCTCGAGAAGGTCGATAACCTTGATGCCCGTATAGAGCACCTCGCGCGAGGTTTTCAGGTCTTCGAACTTCGGCGGTTCGCGGTGGATCGGAAGGCTTTCGCTACGGTCCAGATCGCCCAGACCGTCGATCGCGCTGCCCGTGACGTTCATCACCCTGCCCCTGATCTGGGGGCCAACGGGCATCGAAATCGACCCGCCGGTGCTGACTACCTCCATCCCGCGCCTCAGGCCGTCCGTGCTGTCCATGGCAACGCACCTGACAGTGTCCTCGCCTATGTGCTGCTGCACCTCGATCACGACCGTCACGCCGTCCGGGCGAATGGTGGTCATCGCTTCATGAATCAGGGGTAAATCTTTCTGCGCGCCGGCAGCGAACTCGAAATGCACGTCCACCACCGGACCGACAATCTGCGAAATATGTCCAATTAGTTCTGACATATGATTGTTTCTTTCAAAAATCATATAAATATAATGAAAATAGTTGAGTATCTTTGACTGATATGAAAATAGGTGTACTCACAGCAATGGATAAAGAGTTCCGGCTCGTCTCGGAACTCGCCGGTTCGGATCCGGATATGGTCGTAAGGGCCTCCGGAATCGGCAAGGTGAACGCCGCGGTGGCGGCCTACAAACTGATAGCGGAAGAGAAGGTGGATGTGATCATCAACACCGGCTGCGCAGGGGGAGTGGACCCTCTGATGAAGATAGGCGATGTGGTGATAGGCAGCGCCTGCGCCTACCACGACGTCTGGTGCGGAGTGGAGAACGAAGCCGGTCAGATTCAGGGCTTGCCCGTCCTCTATGATGCCGAGCCCATGATTCTTCGCAAAGTGGCCATGGAATTCGGAGCAGATCCGAAGGTGCACATAGGCACCATCTGCACAGGAGACCAGTTCCTGGAAACGGCGGAGGACGACGCCAGGGTGAAGAAAGTCCGCCCGGATGCCCTCGCATGCGACATGGAGGCGACAGCCATAGCCCAGGTGTGCTACAAACAGGGTATTCCTTTCATAGCCTACAAAGTGATCAGCGACGTGCACTACTCCGGTGCGGACAAGACACTCCAGCAGTACGATGATTTCTGGAGCAACCTCGCTGAAGAATCATTCGGTATCCTTAGAAGACTGTTCAAAGCCGTCAGATAATGCACGAATTCCCACTGGTCTGGTTCCTTGTCGCGTTCGTCTCCTACACGGCGCTGCTCTTCCTCGTCTCGCACCTTACTTCGCGCGGGGCGGGCAGCGGCTCGTTCTTCAGCGGAGACCGCAAGGCTCCATGGCCTGTGGTGGCCTACGGAATGGTGGGCGCGTCCATCTCCGGCGTGAGTTTCATCTCCGTGCCGGGCAACGTCTGGGTGCAGAACTTCTTCTACATGCCCATGGTCCTGGGCTTCGTGGTGGGCTATATAGTGATAGCGAAGGCCCTGCTGCCGCTCTATTACCGGAAGAACCTCACCTCCATCTATACCTATCTTGGCGAGCGCTTCGGGGAGAAGTCGGAGAAGACGGGCACGGTCGTGTTTATGATTTCCCGGCTGCTCGGAGCGGCGGTCCGCATCTTTGTGGTGATCCTTGTGTTCCTGTCTTTCCTGCCCGGACGGTGGGGGAGCGGCACCCTGGAGTTCGCCGTGATCGCGGCCGTTTTCCTGGCGCTGCTGTACCTTTATACCTACAAAGGCGGGGTGAAGACCATAATCTGGACCGACGTGCTGCAGACGACCTTCATGCTGCTGGCCGTGGGCCTTACGATCCGCTTCATCTCGAAGGAGATGGGCCTGAAGGCTGGTGCGCTGATCGACAGCGCCCGTCACTACACCGCATGGTTCGACTGGGATTGGAACCACGGCACCAACGCCGTGAAACAGTTCGTCTCCGGCATATTCGTGACCATCGCCATGACCGGTCTGGACCAGTCCATGATGCAGAAGAACCTGGCCTGCAAGGATATCAAAGCGGCGCAGAAGAATATGTACACCACGGCCGGAATTATTGTTGCCGTGAACCTTTTCTTCCTGCTCATGGGCGCGCTGCTTTGCGTCTATACCAATGCGCTGGGCGGCCTGGATGCCCTTGGGGTAACGAAAACGGACCAGATCTACCCGACGATCGCCAGCCGCTATTTCAGCGTGGGTGCGGGAGTGATCTTCCTGATAGGGCTTATCTCCGCCGCGTATCCGTCGGCAGGAGCAGCTCTGACCTCGATTACCACCTCGGTATGCGTGGATTTGCTCAAGACGGACGATGTCCGCAGGAGGAAGAAGATACATGCATTCGTGGCGGTGGCTTTCCTTGCGATAATAGTGGTTCTTTATGTCGTCAGCAACGACGCGGTAATCAATCTCGTCTACAAACTGGCGTCCTACACCTACGGTCCGCTGCTCGGACTGTTCTTCTTTGGAATCCTCACCAGACGCAGGCTTCGCGACGGTGCGGCGCCCTGGATCGCGCTTGCAGCCCCTCTCCTGTGCCTTCTGCTTAACTTTGCCGGCAAGCGCTGGCTGGGCTTCGACCTGGGCTTCAGCCTGCTCATTGTGAACGGTCTTTTGACCTTCGCCGGCCTATGGATATTCAGTAAAAAGAAATGAAAGTAACAGAACAACCCTCCCGCTGGGACTCTCTCGAAAAGATGTCCACCCGCGAACTCCTCGAAGGAATCAGCGCGGAAGACAGGACCGTGGCGGATGCCGTGGCCCAGGCTCTTCCTCAGATCGAGACGCTGGTGGAGGGGATAGTCGCCCGCATGAAGCAGGGCGGCAGGGTGTTCTATGCCGGTTCCGGCACCAGCGGCCGGCTCGGCGTGCTGGATGCTTCCGAGATTCCGCCCACCTTCGGCGCCGAGCCGGGCCTATTCATCGGCGTAATCTCCGGCGGCGACAAGGCTCTGCGCAACTCCATCGAGGGTGCGGAGGATGACCCTGAGGGCGCATGGCGCGACCTCGCCCCGTATGCCCCGCAGCCGAGCGATACATTAATAGGGATAGCCGCCTCAGGAATCACACCCTATGCCGTGGGCGCGATCAAGACCGCGCGCGAGCATGGCCTGCTGACCGCATGCATCACCTGCAATCCCGATTCGGCGGTGGCCGCGGAAGCGGAGGTGCCGATTGTGGCCGTGGTGGGACCGGAATTCGTTACCGGCAGCACGCGTATGAAGGCCGGGACTGCCCAGAAAATGATACTGAACATGATTTCCACTTCCGTGATGATCAGGATGGGTCATGTCCGGGGCAACAAAATGATAGACATGCAACTCGCGAACTCCAAACTGGTGGACCGCGGGACCCGCATGGTAATGGAAGAAACAGGTATTACAGACTATGAAACAGCGCGCAATCTGCTCCTTGAGCATGGTTCTGTGCGCACTGCAGTGGATAAATGGAAGAGAAGATAGTCATCCGCAACGCCACCGTCAACAACCTCAAGCACGTGACGGTAGAGATCCCGCGAGACAAGATCGTGGTGGTCACCGGCGTGTCCGGATCCGGAAAATCTTCTTTAGCATTTGATACTTTGTTCGCCGAAGGCCAAAGGCGCTTTGCCCAGAGCCTTTCCTCATATGCTCGCCAGTTCCTGGGGCGCATGAGCAAACCCGATGTGGAGTCTATCGAAGGGGTGCCTCCGGCTATTGCGATTGAGCAAAAGGTTACAGTAAAGAACCCGCGTTCGACGGTTGCTACTACTACCGAGATTTACGATTTCCTTCGTCTGATCTTTGCTCGTATTGGTAAAACCTACAGCCCTGTATCGGGCGGCCTGGTCCATGCCGATTCTGTCGCGGACGTTTTGAAATATCTGGACACGGTTGAGGGAACGGTACTAATTCTCGCGCCGATTAACTGGGGCGAGGACTGGGTGTCCGCTCTGCTCGGCCTGAAGGAAGACGGTTTCAGCAGGCTGCTGGTGGACGGCAAGCCTGTGAAGATAGACGACGTCCTCCAGGGCGGCGAAAAGCCGGAAGGCGCGAAGTTGCTGGTGGACCGTTTTGGAGACAGGTCTGACCGCGCGAGGTTGATCTCATCCGTCGGCGATGCGTTCAAGGCCGGCGGGGGAGAGATGTCCGTCGCGACCGAAGCGGAGGAGAAATTCTTCTCCGACCGCTTCGAACTGGACGGCATCAAGTTCCGCCGGCCGGATGAATTCCTGTTCAGTTTCAACAGCCCGCTCGGCGCCTGCCCGGTGTGCGGCGGTCTCGGCAAAATAATAGGCATAAGCGAGGATCTGGTGATCCCGGACAAGACCAAGAGCATCTACGATGGGGCGATCGCGTGCTGGAGGGGCGATAAAATGGTCTGGTTCAAAGACCATATGGTCGAACTCTCCGGAAAGTACGGAATAGATATCTTCACCCCTTATCTCAAACTGGATGAGCGTACGAAGAGGCTCATATGGGAAGGCGATCCGCCGAAGCCGGGAGATAGTTACGACACCGATCAATGAATTCTTCGCCTGGGTGGAGACCCAGCGTTACAAGATTCAGTATAAGTATATGCTCAGCCGCTTCAGCGGCAAGACTGTGTGCCATTCCTGCCACGGCAGTCGTCTCCGTCCGGAGGCCCTCTATGTGAAGGTCGCAGGCCGCACCATCCACGACTATCTGTCCATGACTGTGGAGGAGAGCATAGACGCATTCAAAAACATAGACCTGAGCCCGGAAGACAGGGCGGTGGTGGAAGAGCCTCTCTTCGAGGTTCTGAACCGTCTACAGTGTCTGGAAGACGTGGGCTTGAGATATCTGACGCTCAGCCGTTCGATGAACACGCTCTCCGGCGGCGAGAGCCAGAGAGTGAACCTGGTGACCGCGCTTGGCAGTTCGCTCGTGGGCTCTATGTACATCCTGGACGAGCCCTCGATAGGCCTGCATCCGAGAGATACTGAGCGCCTGATCGGCGTACTTAAGCGCCTCCGCGACCTCGGCAACTCCGTGATAGTGGTCGAACACGACGAGGAGATAATCCGCGCAGCCGACGTCCTTATCGACATGGGCCCTCTTGCCGGTTCGCGCGGAGGCGAGATTGTCTTCGAAGGGAAGTACTCCGATTCTCTGCCTGAAGATGCGTTCAAGCGTTCGCTTACGCTACAGTATCTAAGCGGGCGTAAGAGGCGCTATATCAGGGATAAACGGCCATGGACCTATAGCATTACGGTGAACGGCGCGATGGAGCACAACCTGAAGACGATCGACGTCCAGATTCCACTTGGTGTGCTGACGGTAGTGAGCGGCGTGTCGGGTTCCGGTAAGTCTACCCTCGTGGGGGATATCCTATATCCGGCCCTATACCGCCACATCAATGAAGCCGGCGATCCTCCCGGGGCATTCAAGGGCCTGAGTGGAAATCTAGACCGCATCTCGCGCGTGGAATACGTAGACCAAAACCCCATAGGAAGGAGCTCACGCTCAAATCCAGTGACCTACCTTAAGGTTTACGACCTCATACGTAAGCTCTTCTCCGACCAGCAGTACGCGAAGGTCAGCGGCTTCGGGCCGTCGTTCTTCTCGTTTAACCAGGAAGGCGGCAGATGCCCGGAATGCCAGGGAGAGGGAGTCGTTACTATCGAGATGCAGTTCATGTCGGATGTGACCATGGTCTGCGAGTCCTGCGGCGGCAAACGCTTCAAACCGGAAATACTCGAGGTGCGCTACCGCGGTAAGAACGTGGACGACATCCTGAATATGAGCGTTTCGGAGGCGATAGAGTTCTTCTCTGAAGGTCCTGAGCCTGAAGCGAAAGAAATTGCCGTGAAACTGCAACCGCTTGTGGATGTGGGACTTGAGTACCTTAAACTGGCCCAAAGTTCGTCCACTTTGTCCGGCGGCGAGAGCCAGCGCATAAAACTTGCATACTTCCTCGCTATGAGCCGCGAACGCAGCGGCCGCGAGAAGATTATGTTCATATTCGACGAACCCACCACCGGTCTGCATTTCAGCGACGTGGAGCGCCTGCTCAAGGCCTTCGACGCCCTGCTGGAGCGCGGTCATAGCGTGCTGGTCGTCGAACACAGCACCGACGTAATCAAAGCGGCCGACTGGGTCATCGACCTCGGTCCTGACGCAGGAGACAGGGGCGGAGAAGTTGTTTTCGCCGGAACACCCGAAGATTTGGCAAAAACCTCTACCTTTACAGCCCGATATATAAAAAGTTAATACATCTCCCTACACCGGGATAGGGAGATGTGCCAAGTTTTTCAGATGATGGATGCAGTTATAACATACGTAAACGGGGCGGACCCGGAGTGGCAGAAACAGTATGCGGCAGTAGCCGGGAAGGAGCCTTCGAAGCGTTTCCGCGACTGGGGGATGCTGGAGTGGCAGGTAGACAGTATCCGCCGCTTCCTGCCTTTTATCAATAATATCTTTCTGGTAGTCGCTCTTCCGTCTCAGGTCCCTGCGGGTCTGGAGAAAAAGGTCAAGGTGGTGCTCCATAAAGATATTATCCCGGAGCAGTATCTGCCGACATTCAATTGCAACACTATTGAAATGTTTCTACATAGGATAGGGGAGATGAGCGACCGCTACCTTTATATCAACGACGACTGCATTCCCGTTGCCCCAAGCAAAGAAGAAGATTATTTCGAAGGAGATAAAATCTGCAGGGGCTTCGCGCGTCATCTTTTCGCTCCCAACATGTTCAAGAAGATAGTCCGTCATACTGATTCTGTGGCTCGCAAGGCGGCGGGGGTGGCGTCGAGCTTGTTCTTCATCCGTCCTCAGCATGCTCCTTCTCCTCAGATTAGGAGCATAGGGGCGGAAATCATGCAGAAGGTTGAAAAAGATATGCTGACTTCGATTACCCCGTTCAGGCGGGAACATAATGTCTGCAACTATGTCCTTCCCGATTATATGTATCATACAGGGAAAGTGAAACTGCAGCGACTTTCCTGCAAACACTTTTCGATGGGCGCTAACACTCCCGCCCAGCTGGATGCTTTCCTGCAGGCTCCTGACCGCAAGTGGATCTGTATCAACGATGTTGAGATGAGTGAATCACGCCGCAGGGAGTTCCTTGAAGTTATCGCTAAAGCCGCGTCCAAATGATGACTGTAAGTATCATAGTACCCATCTACAAGGTAGAAAAGTATATAGAGCAGTGCGCACGCAGCGTACTCTCCCAAACCTGGCCGTCTATTCAGTTTATCTTTGTCGACGATTGCTCGCCGGACCGTAGCATAGAACTCCTTGAGACCCTGATAGACAAGGAGTTCGCGAATCTCAAAGAGCGCATCACAATAATACGGAAACCCGTGAATCAGGGCCTGCCTCAGGCTAGAAAGACGGGTGTTGAGGCGGCGAAGGGTGATTTTATCCTTCATGTCGATTCTGACGATTGGATTGAGCCGAATGCCGTCGATAAGTTGGTCGGGAAAGAGGAAGAAACGGGCGCGGACGTTGTTTATTTCTTCGCATGGAAGGAATTCGGAGACGGGAGTTCGAGAGTGATTACTGACAAAGAGTTCGCGACTCCCCAGGCTTTTGCAGATGCAGTCCTTGTCCACGACGCACACCCTAGCGTGGTGCTTAAATTCTGGCGCAGAAGCCTCTTTAGCCCGGAAATCTTTTTCCCTCGTTTTGGACAGGCCGAAGACATGGTCCAGAGCCTGCAGTTGCTTGACCGGGCTTCGAAGGTAGTAAGGCTGCCCGAGCCCCTGTATCACTACCGGCGTACGGATTCCGAGGCCATGAGCCGCGGCAAGCGCAGTAAACGCAAGGCCCAGCAGCTTAGAAACTACCTGGACCTCTATCTTTTCTATAAGAATTCGCTTGAGACTTCGCCTATCAGGCGCAGTTACCGTAAAATACTGCGCAAGGCTAAGTGGTGGTCGCTGCTTTACGATCGCAGCGCGCGCAAGGAGTATCCGGAATTATTCTAATTTCCAGACTTCGCCTCCATGGCCTACCCGCTCGTTCTCGGGCGGGGGAGTCATGTAATCGGGCCCGTACATCTGGGTAAGATATGCATCGGTGTCCTCCGGTGCCGGGAAACTGCGGTCGCGTAGCTTCAAGGGCTTCAGGTGTTCGAAGAAATCCTTTGGATGGACATTTCGCGGAGTCCTGGATCCGAGAATGATTCCTATGCGGCTACATTCTTCGGCCTCGCGGCTGCGGGCAAGTTTGTCGCATCTGTCGAACCACCAGTCAAGGCTATGAATCCAAGCTCCGGCAAGCAGGAAAGGAGAGCCGGTCTTGCGGCTGCGATAGAGCAGGCGTCGGTGGCAGTGGATAGCCTCCTTCATCAGTGTGGCGTAGGCCTCTGGATCATCTGGAACTGGATCAAGTGGGAAAACGTCGACACTCACTCCGTAATGTGAAAGGAACTTGCGGCGGCTCGATTTTGCAAGGAATTTATCGGTGTGGGGATCGTGGACCTTAGCAACCCCCGAAACATAGAACACATCCTCTCGTCGGGTGTTAAAAATACACTCGTATTTTCCATTGTATGTCGCGACAAAGCGATCGAAGTCGTCGCGCGGCATTACTATATCGGCATCATCGTCCCATGGAATGAAATCGCCATAACGAATAGCTCCCAGGACTGTGCCGTACCCCATGGCCCAGCGTAGTCCGTTTTCGCGGCAGAAGTTGTCGATATCGCAGAGAATATCGAAAAGGATATCGTGGACTTCGTCTATGCCTATCTTTCTCATTATCTGGTCTTTACGGCAAGTTTATCAGGCCTTTCCACATTGCCGACAACCCCGGGCTGCGGATAAACGAAGGTTGGATCCGGTATTCGCCAGTTGATCCCATAGCGCGCTACCACAAATCCTTCAGCACTCTTTGTTATAGGGACCTCTATGCCGTCGAAAGGAACCATTTCCGTCTGTTTGGCGAACGGAACTTCGAATTCGACCACCCTGAGGCCACCATAGAGTTTGTTGGACTCCCTGAAATTGGCCGTTCCCTTGAATGGGTAGAACATATAACCTTTGCAGCGATCGCCTTCGATGGGATCGAAGAAAAAGATATCGACATGCAGGCCGTGCCACTTCCATGTTTCCTCGCGGGCGAATTCGCCGCCGTCGACCAGGAAACAATGAGAATATGTAAAGCCGGCTTCCTCGAGGCAGCGGTGGAGGTTGTCAAGTCCACCAGTGATAGAGTCGCTCCAAACGCCGGTATCGATATCGTCGTCGTGCTTTATGAATCCCTTTTCGCGTATGGCTCCAAGCAGGGTGCCGTAAACGGGTGACCAGGGGATTCCCGCCTTGGACATGGCGTCCCTGAATGCCACCATCGCCGGGATACCGTAGCGCTTTCTGCGCCTGATGCGCCGGGGATTGGAGTAGATCTTTTTCCAGAATTGTGAGAGTGTCATTCCGAATAGTATTTGGCCATTTCCAGCCAGTTGTTGAGGCTTTCGCCCATTGCGGCTCCGCATGACTCGCGGTAGAGGGCCCATACGAACCAGTACCATGCAATCAGGGCGGAGTATATCAGGTAATGCTCCTCGAGGGCCGGAGTCCAGCTCTCCTGGAGGTATTCGCGTATGAAGGTGCGGGCGCGATCGCGCTCATACATTGCGTCGACTATGTAGTAGCCCACATCAATGCCCGGATCGGCGTAGCCGGAGTATTCCCAGTCGATAAGTACCACGTTTCCGTCGGGGCGCAGCATCCAGTTGTGTTTGTAGGTGTCGCCGTGGCAGAAACACTTACGGACTCCGTCGCCCACCGTCTTCTGGTAGAGGCGGCCGATACGGGATTTAAGCTCCAGGTAGGGAGCAAAGCAGCCGGGGGCTTTCTCTTCGAGCAGCTTTTCGATTTCGAGAGAGTCTTCCCATGGTCTCATACCCCAGTCGAGCACTACCGGCGCGGCATGGAGCTGCCTAAGAACAGCCAGAATACGGGCGGAATCCTCGTCGGATGCATAGTCTGGCTCGCGGAATTCGGGGACGAACCAGCTTATTTTCCAGCCTTCGCGCTCATCCATGTAGATGTAGGTGGGGTCGATGCCGAGTTCCTTCGCCTTCTCGAGCGAACGCTTTTCGTGGGAACGGTCGATTATCTGCTCGGTGCCCTCGCCGGGATGGCGGTAGATGTAGTCTTTGCCACCAACGCGGAAGATGAAGGAGGTGTTGGTGAGACCTTCACTGATCTTGCGGAAGTCAGTGATGTCCGCGTCCGAGCAGCCGAAAACACTCTTGATGTTGTCTATAATGCGGCTGCGCGAGTCGGCGATGTAGTCGCTGTCGAAGGCGCGCAGTTCTTCGAAATAATCGAATTCGTAGATAACGCCCTGGGGATAGGGCTTGAAATAGAAGGCAGGAAGCACGGGGAGATAATCCCTGACTAGCCACTCCCAGTAGGATTGGGCGTACTTGCCTCCTTTGTCCGCCCGTGCGATCATTACGAACTTCCGGGCGAATTCGGCTGCCCAGAACGAATGGCCGAGCAGGATTTTGCCTTTCTTGCGGCCCTTTTCCATTCTGGTTATGCGGCCGTTGCGGTCGGTGGTGACGAACATCTCCTTCGAGGCGTAGTCCACTTCTTCGCCGGCATAGAAACTGTGCTCCTCTTCCGTGTGGAAGGGGTTCTCGGCGAAGTAGTCGTCGCACGAACAGATGTAGGAGTCCTCAAGGTAATCTGCCGCGCAGAGAAGGCTGTCGATGTTGTTCGAGACGTTGTAGCGCGGATTGTCGATCAGTCTGACTCCGTATTTGTCCGCCAGATATGCGAACATCTCCTTTTTGTAGCCCAAGACGACCGTGATATCCTTTACTCCGGCTTCGAGCAGTTGCTCGATCTGTCTGTCGATAAGCCTCTGCCCGCCCACGGAGAAGAGGCCCTTGGGCTGCTCCAGCGAGAGGGGAACGAAACGGGTGGCCGCGCCGGCGGCAAGGATTACTGCGTGACGGACCTTTACCATCAGAATTTATTCTTTGAGCAAAGACCGCGGAGAACCGCTCCCATAACGCCTTCTCTGGCGCTTTCGTAAGGCTTGCCCTGGAGCAGCAACTGCTCCACCTTGAGGTTCTTGATTTCTTCGGCCGGTATCTCGTAAGGGTTGGCGCTGAGAATGACCATATCGGCGATCTTGCCTTTCTCGAGGGAGCCGCGCTCCTTCTCGTCGAAGGTGGTGTAGCAGCCGTTGTAGGTCGCCATCCTGAGGGCCTGCTGAACGCTGACTCGCTGCTCTTTGTTGGGATTGTTCACGCAGCGGTCCATCCACACTATAGGATCGGGAGAGGTGCAGGGGGCGTCCGAGCCGAGCGAGACCACGATTCCGTTGTCCGCGAAGGTCTTCACCGGATTCAGGCGGGCGCAGCGCTCCTTGCCCATAATGCTCTCAAGGTACTCGTCCGGTTCCTGCTTCCAATTGATGAATGCGCTCTGGATAGGCATCGCGATGTGGTAGTCGCGGCAGATCTTGATTCCTTCTTCGGTGGGAAGGCAGTCGTGGATGATTCCGTGGCGATGGTCCTCGCGGGGAAAGTCGTCCAGAGCGGCCTTGAGGCAACGGGTGGCCTGGTCGAAGGCTTTGTCGCCGATGGCGTGCATTTCGATCTGAAGTCCGGCGCGGTTAGCCTTCTTGCAGAAGTCGGTGACCGTTTCGTCCGTGTAGTAAAGCACGCCGTCCGAGCCGTCGGCATAAGGCTCGTTCATGGCGGCGTCCATCGAGCCATAGCAGCCGTCAAGCGCGCACTTGAAGCATCCGCCGATGCGGGGGAGTTTGCGAGAGGTCGCCACCTTCACATCCATAGACTGAGGGAATACCCTCACCTGGAAACCGTTGCGAAGGCTCTTGGCGAAGATCTTCTCGGTGGTGATGTCCAAATCGCCCACGAAACCCACTCCGCTGACCGTGTGCACCATTCCTATTCCCTTCGCGGCCTCAAAGTCGGCCGCTTTCTGCATATTTGCGAACAGGTCGATTATGCTGAGGCTGCCGGTTATGTAGTCGGAGACCTTGAAGAAGGCTTCCTGATTCATTTCTCCGGAGTCCGGGTGATATCCGCGGAGTTCGCGCACCTGTTTGTCTATCTTCTTGAGAAGTTTGCTGTTCACGATGCAGGCGTGGCCGTCGTACTTGACGACCATAATCTCCTTGTCCGGACAGACCTTGTCCAGTTCTTCGCGGCTGATGAGGCGGCGCTCCTTAACCGAATACGGCGATGCGCCGAAGGCGATGAGAGTCTTGGCCTTTCCGCTTGCGGCGTAGAAATCGGCGACCATCTTCGAGATCTCTTCGTTGGACTCGGCGTCCATCACGTTGAGGCCTGCGTTGAATATCGAGAAGGATGCGAAATGCTGGTGAGTGTCCACGAAAGAGGGGATGAGGGCCTTGGGGCCAAGGTCGACCAGCTCGGCGCCTGCATATTCTTTCGGCAGGGTCTTGCCGACATACTGGATGCGGCCGCCGTCTTCCACCAGATAATTCGCTACGCTGTCCTTACTGTCCACGGTAAGGATATGTCCTTTGTAAACTTTCATTATTTATAATTTTTGTAGGAAGGGTCCAGAGCGCAGAGTTCTTTGTAAGAGTCTATCTCCACGATATCACCCTTCTGGCATTCGTGTATCTTAACTTTGTAATTGTCTTTTCTCAGTACGAGCGGAACGAATTCGTAGAAGACATCGCGGCCCCCTTCTTCGTTCCAAACGTCTTCAATGTCACGGCGCAGTTTTTTGCAGTCTTCCGGAGTCCAGAAGGAGATGCCGTAGCAGTTGAAACATTCCGTGCCGCCCTTGCGGTAGTCAGCGGCATAGCCGTCCTTTTCGCTCAGGCACCAGTCGTCCGTCTCGCGGGCGAAGGAGGCCAGATAGTCGGAGCCCGGGTGCCATTTCCTTATGACGTCCGGATTGGCTATCAGCAGGTCGGCTTCGCAGATGTAGCAACCGCCCTCGAGCAGGCCAAGGGCAGCGTGAGCGGAAGATATGCTGTTGGTCTTGTCAAAGAGGTCGTTGTCGATGAACTTCAGTCCGGGATACTTGCCGAGCAGTTCGTCGAAGCACTCTTTTTTGTAGCCGCGCACGATGGTGATATCCTCAATCCCGGCGTCCTGCAGGGCGTCGATTATGGTGTCAATAATGCGTGTGCCGTTAACCCTGACCAGCGGCTTGGGCCTGTCCAGCGTCACGGGTACCATACGCGAACCGAAGCCCGCCGCAAGTATTATTGCTTTGTCTGCGCTGTAGGTCATAGTATATTCATTCCCCAGTCATACACTTCGTCTATGACGGGCGTTTCAATATTGTTCTGTTCGGCAAGTTCCTTAATCCAGCGGAGTCCGAAAGGGAAGTCTTCAGTGAAATAGCGGCTGCTCCTGTCCAATTTCCACCCTCCTTCGCAGGGGGCCATAGGGCTGGTGATGCCCTGAAATGCTCCGATGGAGGAAATCTTACGGGTCAGGGAGGTCGCATCGGTACTTTCGTAGTAGTCCAACAAGGTAGGGATGCCTTTCACCTCAAGTTTGCCCAGGAGTCTGAAGAACTCGGCATCCATATCTATCAGTTTCTGCGATGCTTCGTCCGTCCATTCCTTATAAAATAGAATATTGTGGTCGAAGATCTCTTCCTCTCTTCCTTTGAACATTGTGTACAGCCTTCCTGTGTGCAGGATGGGATTCGAATTGGTGAGGGAAACCTGGAGATAATTATCGGCTATGCTCACCGGGGTGCCGAAGAGTCGCTGAAGGGTCTGCGCGAATTCGCGGGGCAGATTTTCCAGCGCGGCCAGAAGGCTGCTCTTATATCCCAACAGAAGGGCTTTGGAGCCGTATTCTGCCACTCTTGCGATATATGGGACTCTCTGAAAACCGAACAGCCTGGCGGATGGACCAAGCGTCGCGTGCGCAAAGAAGAAAAAGCCTGTGCTGCTTACCACTGAACCGACCGCGGCATCGCCGATGAATGGCTCTATGCTCTTCAGGGTCTTTTCGATAAGGTAACCGGGGACGCACAGCAGCACTATGTCGCTGCCTTTCACGGCCTCCTCGGGGCCTGACGACACCTTCGCGAGGGGACCGGTGTACACTTTGCCATCAGGGTCGACGACCTGCACTGAATTGCTCCATTTGGAAGGATGCCCGGAGAGAACTCTCACGCTGATGTCCGGATGCGATGCCAGAACGCCGGCGCAGACGTGGCCCAGGGAGCCGCCGCCGCAGATGCATATATTGAGTCCGTGTGACATCGGGGGTTAAAGATAGGAATTTTTTTGTGTATATTTGTTTGCTTATGAGTACAATAGCGATAGTCGTAGCCGGCGGTGTCGGCTCCCGTATGGGACTCGATCTCCCCAAGCAGTTTGTGGAGGTGGACGGGAAGCCCGTTCTCTTTTACACCCTGGAGGGTTTCCAGAATCATATGAATGTGGACGAAATAGTTCTTGTCTGCATCGACGGCTGGCAGGAAAAGGTCCGTGCATGGGCTTCGAAATACGGTATCAGCAAACTCAGCGGGATAGTGCCCGGCGGTTCGACCGTGCAGGAATCCATACGCAATGGTGTGTTTTCTCTTGAGGGCAGATGCAAGCCGGACGACATCGTCATTATCCACGACGGTATCCGTCCGCTCGTGGACGAGACTGTGCTCACGGACGTGATAGAGAAGTGCTCAGAGTTCGGGAATGCCGTCACCTCGCTGCCCTACAACGAGCAGATATTCCTCGTGGACAAGGAGGATCCTTCCACTTCGGTTGCGTACATTCCCCGCGAGACCCTTCGCCGTGTCAGCACGCCCCAGGCCTACAAGTTCGACCTTGTCGATTCAAAATATCACGAAGCCTTTGAGAAAAAGATAGGAATCTACGGTTCGTCTTACACCAATACCATGATGGTGGAACTTGGAGTCAGGCTTCATTTTGCAAAGGGCTCTGACAAAAATGTGAAACTCACCACTCCCGGAGACCTTGAGTGGTTCAAGGCCTATCTCAAGCAAAAAAAGTAATGAAACCCTTCGAGCATCCTTTGTATCTGTCTGATGTGGAAGACATTGCGCGGCTGGACCTGCCTTGGGACAAGTTCGCCGGCAAGACGGTTCTCCTGAGCGGAGGCACCGGCCTGATAGGCAGTTGCCTCGTGGATGTGCTGATGAAGCGCAATTCGATAGAGAATCTGGGTTGCACTGTCATCGCTCTGGGACGTAACGAAGAAAGGGCGAGGGAGCGTTTCATCGCTTATAAGGACAATCCTTTACTGCAGTTCGTAAAGCAGGACATCAACCTTCCGCTTGCGCTTCCGGTCAGGGCGGACTATGTAATACATCTCGCTTCGAATACGCACCCTGTGGCTTACGCGACAGAGCCGGTTTCGACTATAATGACCAACATCACGGGCCTTCAGAATATGCTGGATTTCGCCCGCAGCGCCGGCGCTCAGCGCTTCGCCTTTGCTTCTTCGAACGAGATTTACGGCGAGAACAGGGGAGACGTGGAGTTCTTCGACGAGAAGTACTGCGGCTACATAGATTCGAATACCCTCAGGGCCGGTTATCCGGAGAGTAAGCGTTGCGGCGAGGCTCTATGCCAGGCCTACATCGCCCAGTACGGGCTTGATATCGTCATCCCGCGCTTCACCCGTTCGTTCGGTCCCACTCTTCTCCCTTCGGACACGAAGGCGATGTCGCAGTTCCTGCGCAACGCAGTCCGTAAGGAGAATATTGTGCTGAAGAGCGAGGGACTGCAGCACTATTCGTATACCTATGTGGCGGATGCCGTTTCCGGCCTTCTGTATGTGCTTCTGCTGGGCGCGATGGGTGAGGCCTATAACATCGCCGACGTGTCTGGCGACATAACTCTGCGGGATCTTGCAGCGGAGTTGGCGGCGATCGCCGGGACGAAAGTGGTCTTCGACCTCCCGTCCGCGGCCGAGGCCGCCGGTTTCAGCAAAGCCACCAAAGCGCGTTTATCCTCGGCTAAACTCCAAGCTCTGGGCTGGAAGTGCCTTTTCCCCATCAAGGTCGGCCTGCACCATACGGTCGAATCTCTGCTTCAATCTGAATAGTTTCTCCCCTGAGAATAGGGTGTAGGGTGTACCTTTGATTAAGGGTTACGCCCTCGATTTCGTATTCCAGGACAAGTTCCGTCGCCGGATTGCCTGCGTCAGGATTTGGAATGTCGTTGGGGTAGCAATAGAGTTTTGTGCCCGGATGCTGGGTGTAAAGGCCTATGTCGCTGGGCAGATAGACTTTTCGGGAAGCGCTCGGGTCCCGGACAGTGAAGCCCTGATTTCTGAAGATATCGGCATCGGTGTTGACATTCTCCAGCCACACGCGAGGATTCTCCGCGAGCACGTCTCCTTCGTAGTAATTGGCCACGCTGACGAGTTCGACCGTGCATAGCAGGGGAGTGAGAGGGACGGGCCGGCCAAGTTGCCCGATTCCGCTCATTAGCGGCGCATCCGGAGAGTCGTTGCCCAATTGCGCGCGGATTTCGCCCAGCGAGTCGTAGTGGCTCAGGCCCTGGGGATTGAACCTGCCGCGGGCATTGGCCACCACGGCTACCATCTTCGGAAGCGTGTCGCTCAAACTCACGGTCGCGCAGTCTGAATCGGCGTGGAGATAGACCTCCAGGTCCCTCAGCCCGTCGGCGCGATAGACGAATATGTCCAGCGAGCGGACGGGGCAGGGCGCGTCCACGGTCAGGTCGGTCAAGTAGTTCTTTACTTCGAGGGTGTCTTCCTGCGGCGGCGTGTCAACTATTTCTTGACCCCCATTTAAACGACAAGCTCCCGCAAGAAGCGGGAGCATTGTCACTAGAAGTATTTTGAGCGTTTCCATTAACCTCCGAAGTTGTCGAAGAGGATGCTCTCGGGCGCGACGCCGAGCGAATCGAGCAGGTCGCACACGCACTTTGTCATCATAGGAGGACCGCACATAAAGTACTTGATGTCCTCCGGGGCTTCGTGGTCCTTCAGGTAGGTCTCATTCATCACGTTGTGCACGAAGCCTGCCGTGTACTTGACACCCGCTGCATCGGCTGCCGGATCCGGACGGTCGAGGGCGAGGTGGAAGTGGAAGTTCGGGAAGTCTTTCTCGATCTCCGCGAAGTCCTCCAGGTAGAAGGCCTCCACAAGGGCGCGGGCTCCATAGAAGAAGTGCACTTCGCGCTTTGTCTTGAGAGTCTTGAAGAGATGCATGATGTGCGAACGAAGAGGTGCCATACCGGCGCCGCCGCCCACGAAGATGTATTCCATGTCGTCCGGATCGTCCTTCGGAAGGAGGAACTCGCCGTAAGGGCCGCTGATCCACACCTTGTCGCCCGGCTTGCGGGAGAAGACGTAGGTGGATGCGATTCCCGGAGGCACACCCGGCACGAACTTGAACACGCCCTTAGGCTGAGTCCTGTCGAAAGGAGGGGTGGCGATACGGACGTTCAGTTTGATGACGTCCTTCTCGGCCGGATATGAAGCCATCGAGTATGCCCTGATGGTCGGAACGGTGTTCTTGAACTTCAGGGAAGTGATGCCGTATTTCTCCCAGTCGCCTTTGTAGATGTCCGCAACTCCCATATCGGAGAAGTCAGCCTCGTACTCGGGGATATCGATCTGGATGTACTCGCCGGACTTGAAGTCGATGTGCTCGCCCTCGGGCAGACGCACAGTGAACTCCTTGATGAAGGTCGCCACATTCTCGTTGGAAATGACCTCGCACTCGAGTTTCTTCACGCTCAGAGCGCTTTCGTCCATCTTCACCTTCAGATTGTCCTTGACCTTGACCTGGCAACCGAGCCTCCATCCTTCCTTGATCTGCTTGCGGTTGAAGAAACCGACTTCGGTGGGGAGGATTTCTCCGCCGCCTTCTTCGACGATTATCTTGCACTGGCCGCAGTTGGCCTTGCCGCCGCAGGCGGAAGGGAGGAAGATGCCGCCCTCGGCGAGGGTGCCCATAAGGTTTCCGCCGGGAGTCGCTTCAATGACCTTCTTGCCGTCGTTGATGTCGATAGTGACCTTGCCCTTGGGGGTGATGGCCGCTTTGATTATGAGGAGAATTGCCACCAGGATGAGGATGACAATCACCATCAGCACCATTGCAGAAATAAGTGTATTGTTC
>CAJOHV010000033.1:29106-35617 GCA_905234485.1 uncultured Bacteroidales bacterium
CGGGGACGTTGCTGTACGACATCTTCTCGCGGATAGCTGCAAGAGCCACGATAGCGAGATACCAGCCGATACCCGAACCGAGTGAGTAGACCACCGATTCACCGACGTTCGCGAACTCTCTCTGCTGCATAAAGAGCGATCCTCCGAGGATTGCGCAGTTCACGGCGATGAGCGGGAGGTAGATTCCCAGCGAACCGTAGAGACTCGGGAGGAACTTCTCCACGACCATCTCCACCACCTGCGTGATAGCAGCGATAACCGCGATGAAGAGGATGAAACTCAGGAAGCTGAGGTCCACGTTCGCGAAACTCTCTCCAAGCCAGCTCAGTGCTCCGGGAAGGAGGACGAACTTGTTGAGGAGATAGTTCACCGGGAGGGTGATGAGAAGCACGAAGATGACCGCGATGCCGAGGCCGTTGGCCGTCTTCACATTCTTTGATACCGCCAGGTATGAACACATACCGAGGAAGTATGCAAAGATCATATTGTCAACGAAGATTGACTTTACGAATAAGCTTAAATATTCCATTCCTGGATGGACTTGTCTATGCTCCTGTGCACCCAGATGATGCATCCGATGAGGATGAGGGCCATAGGAGGAAGGATCATAAGTCCGTTGTTCACATAGCCGAGGCTCGACAGAACGGGGAATCCGAAGAGGGTTCCGCTTCCGAAGAGCTCACGGAAGAAAGCGACGATGATGAGGATGAGGCCGTAGCCCACGCCGTTGGCGACACCGTCAAGGAACGAAGGCCAAACCTTGTTGCCGAGGGCGAAAGCCTCGATGCGTCCCATCACGATACAGTTGGTGATGATAAGTCCGATGTAGACCGAGAGCTGTTTGTCGATCGCATAGGCGAAAGCCTTAAGCACCTGGTCCACGAGGATAACCATCATAGCGACCACCACGAGCTGGATGATGATACGTACGCGGTTCGGGATGGTCTTCCTGAGCAGCGAGCAGATAAGGCTGGACACGCCCGTGACTATAATCACGGAGAGAGCCATGACACAGGCGCCCTTGAGCTCCACAGTGACTGCGAGCGAAGAGCAGATACCGAGGATAAGGACGGTAATCGGATTGCCCTTAAGAATCGGGTTGAGGATAGTTTCTTTAAGTTTCTGCGCCATAATTATTCCTCCTCTGCTTTAAGATATTTCTGATAAGCGTCCATCCAGACGTTGATGGCTTCGTCCAGACCCTTGCTGGTCATGGTCGCGCCGGAGATGGCGTCGATGGCATTGGCCTTTCCTTCGGGTGCGCCGCCCTTCACGATGCTGAAGGTCTTCGCGTCTGCGAAGTCAAGCGCCTTGCCCTCGAACTGGGCGCGGAAAGCGGGATCGTCTTTGATCTTGCCGCCGAGGCCGGGAGTCTCGGAAGCATGGTCGAAGTAGGCTCCGACTATGTTCAGACCGCTCTCGTCCACTGCGATGTAACCCCACACCGGGCCCCAGAGTCCTGCGCCGTAGACGGCCAGAACCGAAGTGCCGTTGCTGAAAATATAGACCGGAATAGCGTAAGGCTGTCCGTCCTTTATGTTGCGGTTCTGGGCTTTCTGGTCCGACAGACCGATTATCTCGGCGTCTGCAGTGTTCAGATCGCTCAGGCGAGCGCCTTCAGCATCCACGAGGAATGCTTCGGCGATGTTCGCTTTGTAGAAATCGAGGATAGCATCGTTCGAAGATGCATCGAAGTCGAACTGGGCTGCAGTGAGAATCTGGCTGATTGTCGCCGCCTTCTCATTGGCGTCCTGCCTGGGTTTCAGGCTCTGCGATGCAAATGCGAGGACGGCTGCCACAATCACGCAGATGAGGGTCGTGTAGATGACCGTATAGACGTTGCTGTTTGTATTCATAACCTTCCTCCTTATGCTTTAGCGATTTTGTTCCTTCTGCCGGTGTGGATCGAGGTGACGCAGTGGTCAATGAGCGGGGCAAAGGTGTTGCCCAGCAGGATGGCCAGCATCATACCCTCCGCATAGCCGGGGTTGAAGAGCCTGATGATGACGCAGAGCGCGCCGACCAGGATACCGTAGATCCACTTGCCGGGCTCGGTCTGGGCCGAGGTGACCGGGTCGGTGGCCATAAAGACTGCGCCGAATGCGAAGCCACCCATCACGAGATGGTAGAAGCAGGGGATATCGCTCAGTCCGGCGAGGTTCGCCAGGCCGGCTACTGCCAGAAGGCCGATGACTTCGCCCGTCATAATCTTCCAGCTTGCGACGCCCGTCCAGAGAAGCAGGATGGCGCCGAGAAGGATTGCGATCACTGAAGTTTCACCCACGGAACCGGGGATACCGCCCCAGAACATGGTCCAGAAGTCAGTGCCGTACTGAACTCCTGCGTTCACGAGACCGTCCATGCCGCCGTCCGCTGCAAGTGCGAGCGGGGTGGCTCCGGAGAAACCGTCAACAGTCTCCGCGCCCCTCAGGCTGATCCAGGTGGTAGAACCTGACATCTGGCTGGGGTAGGAGAAGAACAGGAATGCGCGGGTGAGAAGAGCGGGGTTCCAGATGTTCATTCCGGTACCGCCGAAGACTTCCTTGCCGAAGATGACTGCGAACGCCACAGCGACTGCGAGCATCCATAGAGGAACGTCCACGGGGACGATGAGCGGGATGAAGAAGCCGCTGACGAGGTAACCCTCGTTCACTTCCTCGCCCCTGATCTGGGATGAGCCGAACTCTATCGCGAGACCCACAGCGTAGGACACCACGAACAGAGGGAGAACCTTGAGGAATCCGTACCAGAACTCCTGAAGGATGTTCATGTCGATGCCGGTTGCGAGCGAGTGCTGGAAACCGACGTTCCACATGCCGAAGATTGCGGCGGGAACTGCTGCAATCACGGCGATGATCATGATGCGCTTGAGATCGACCGCGTCGCGGACGTGGGCGCCTTTCTTCGCCACCGTTCCGGGTACTGCGAGGAATGTCTCAAAAGCATCGACCGTTGAGTGCAGCCAGTAAAGTTTGCCGCCTTTTTCAAAAATCTTATTCATACTTTTAAGCCATTTCTTTGAGCATCAGGTCGATACCCTTTGCAATTATATCCTGGATGTAGTTCTTCGAAGGATCCACGAACTCGCACACTGCGAGATCCTCGGGAAGCACTTCGTAGATTCCGAACTTCTCCATTTTCTCGATGTCTCCCGCGAGGCAGGCCTTGATCAGATAGAGCGGATAGATATCCATCGGAAGAACCTTTGCGTAATACTCATCCGACATCACGAAAGCGCGGGGACCGCCATGGAGGTTGGTGTCCATGTCGTACTTGCGCCAGGGAGTGAGCCAGCTGAAGTAGGTGTGGTCCGTGCTGTACTGGTTCCAGCGCAGCGGGCGGGCCCAGCCGAAATACTCTTTCTCAGTGCCTTCCTTTATGAGGGTGACGGTGTTGTCGAAGTATCCCAGATAGCCTTCCACACCCACAGTCTTGCCGCTGAGGACGTCGCCGCTGACGACGCGGACGATGTCTTCGTTCGTGCTGTAGAACGCTTTCAGCGCGGTCATCGGGGTGCCCGGGAGAGCATTGACATAGGCCGGCTGAATGGCCATGGGTCCGCTGACTGCCACCATCCTGCGGACGTCGTACCTGCCCTTTGAGAAGAGCTTGCCGACCGCTGCGAGGCCCTGGAGGCTGATCGTCCACACGGTCTCATCTTTCTTGATGGGGCTGATGTGGCTGATCTGCACGCCTACGTTTCCTGCGGGGCACTTGCCCTCGAAGAAATGCTTGGTCGCCTGAAGTTTCGCGAGAGGCGAATTGGCGTAGGTCTTCGCGTTGAAACTTACGTGCACCTCGGCGATCTTCGCGAGAGCGTCGATACCGGCCTGGATTGCGGGGATTTCATTCTCGAATGCGAAGTCTGTGTCTGCAGCGCCCGGGGTGCTGTTGAAAGCGGACACGAAGATGGCTTTCGGGGTGAGGGCGGGGTTGGCCAGGATGCCGTAGGGGCGCTGGACAAGCCAGGGCCACAGGCCGCTCGCGAGAAGGGCCGTCTTCACGGCGTCCGCATCGGCGGGCTTCTGCGTGTCGAAAGCCGCATACTTCTGTTCGGGATCGGTTTGGATCAGTACTGCGAGAAGTTTTCTCTTCTCGCCCCTGACAATCGCTTTCACGGTTCCGCTGGCAGGGGAGGTGATGAGGATGTCAGGGTTGTTCTTGTCTGAGAAGACGGGGGAGCCGGCCAGGACCGTGTCTCCTTCCTTGACGAGCAGGCGGGGCAGCAGACCCTTGAAATCAGCGGGCTGAACTGCCACCACTTCGCTCAGCAATGTCTTGCTCAGGCGTTTCTTAGCGCACCCCGTGATGGGGAGGTTGAGACCCTTTTTCAAAACGATTGTTTTGGACATTGTAAGTATAGTTTGAATTGAATTTCAAATGACCCACGAAGTTAGCAAAAATTTGCGTAATTTCGTGACTAATATGGAAAACAATGTGAGAGCGATATTGGAAGGTCTGAACCCCGCGCAGCGCAGCGCGGTGGAGGCAGTGGAGGGCCCGGTGCTGATAGTCGCCGGAGCAGGCTCCGGGAAGACGAGAGTGCTGACCAGCAGGGTGGCATATCTTCTGGCCTCCGGGATAGAGCCTTCGCGTATTTTAGCCTTGACTTTTACTAAGAAAGCTGCCGGTGAGATGAAGGAACGCATCGGCCTGATGGTGGGTGAGCGCGCAGCCCGCAAGGTGGTGATGGGAACCTTTCACTCCGTGTTCGTCAGATTCCTTCGTTCGTATGCCGAGTTCCTTGGATATCCCGAGCAGTTCACCATTTACGACACATCGGATTCGCAGTCAGCGATGAAGGTCTGTCTGAAGGAACTGCATCTGGAACAGGACAAGAACTACAAACCTAAAGACGTTCTGGCCCGTATCTCGAATGCCAAGAACAATCTGGTCACCTGGGATCGCTATGCCACCCGCGAAGACCTGCTGCAGGCAGACCGCCGCGCTCAGCGGGGAAGGATGGCGGATCTCTATAGATTGTACCAGCAGAAACTCAAAGCCTCGGGCGTGATGGATTTCGACGATATCCTGGTGAATATGAACATCCTTCTCCGGGATAACCAGGACGCCCTTCACGAACTTGCTTCGCGTTTTTCCTATATAATGGTGGACGAGTATCAGGACACCAACTTCTCGCAGTATGTGATTTTGAGGAAACTCGCGATGCTTCACGGCAATATATGCGTGGTCGGAGATGATTCCCAGTCCATCTACGCCTTCCGCGGAGCGAAGATCGAGAACATCCTCAATTTCAAGAAAGATTATCCTCAGTGCAAGATAGTCCGCCTGGAGCGTAACTATCGTTCCACCCAGACCATAGTCGATGCCGCGAACAGCGTCATCGCCCACAACGAAGGCCGTATCCCTAAGGAATGCTATTCCGAAGGGGAGAAAGGCGAGAAGATACGTGTGCTGGATTGTATGACTGATGCGGAAGAGTCTGCCCTCGTGGTGCAGGAAATAGTGAGCCGTATGAGGACCGACCGCGCTCAGTACCGCGATTTCGCGATACTCTATAGGACGAACTCCCAGTCGCGTTCGCTTGAGGAGTGTCTCAGGCGCCGCAATATACCTTATATGATATATTCGGGCAATTCTTTCTTCGAGAGGCAGGAGGTGAAAGACTTGATGGCCTATTTCAAATTGGCCGTCAATCCTTTGGATGATGAGAGTTTCCGTCGGGCCGTGAATAAACCGGCCAGAGGAATAGGTGAGACGACGATAACGACTCTTGGGGATTTTGCCCGCCAGCGCGGACTTAGCCTTTTCAAGGCTGTGTATGCCGAAGATCTTCTTACCGTACTTCGTGAAGCAGTCGTCCGCAAGCTGCGCGATTTCTGCGGCATGATAGACAAGTTCGCCGTGGCGGCGCGCACCGAAGAAGCGGCTTCGCTTGCCAAGCGCATAGCAGACGAATCCGGCATTTACCCTATGTACAAAGGGGATACGAGCGTGGAAGGCATGTCGCGCACTGCGAATGTCGAGGAGTTGATCAACTCGGTGGCGGCTTATGTGGACGAACTGGTCGAAGAGGCTCAGAACAACGGCGACGAGATGCCCGTGGTTACGCTTGGCGATTATCTGGAGAATGTTTCTCTGCTCTCGAATGTGGATGTGCCGTCTGAGGAAGACGATACCAATCGTGTTGCCCTTATGACCGTGCATTCCGCCAAGGGCCTGGAATTCCCGTACGTATTCATAGTCGGTCTGGAAGAGAATCTTTTCCCGTCCATCAACATGATGTCCCGTGCGCAGGACCTGGAAGAAGAAAGGCGTCTGTTCTACGTCGCTCTCACCCGCGCGAAAAAGGACGTTGTCCTCGCACACTGCTTCGACCGTATGCGCAACGGCCGCCACGAACAGAACACCATCTCCCGTTTCGTCCGCGAGATCGACCCGAAGTACCTGGCAAAACCGCTGGATGATGTTATGGCCGACTCCAATCGGCCATCTTCTCGCGGTTTCGGCGGTTTCGGTGGCTTCGGCTCCCGTTTCGGCGGGAATTCGG
>CAJOHV010000034.1 GCA_905234485.1 uncultured Bacteroidales bacterium
GAAAAAGCATTTTTTTAAGCATATCAGTAATGAGCGCTGCAAATATATGGATTTCAATCCATTACAGCGATTTCATCACCCAAAATGTCTAATAACCCGCTTTTTTCGTGACTCCTACAGGACTCAAACCTGTAACCTTTTGATCCGTAGTCAAATGCTCTATTCAATTGAGCTAAGGAGCCAGGTTTCGGGAACTGGTCCCGATTATTCCTCGTTGGAGGCAGGCTTTACGCTCATCTTCTTCTCGCGGATGCGGGCCTTCTTGCCGGAGAGCTTACGAAGGTAGAAGATGCGGGCGCGACGGACATGGCCGACTTTGTTCAGTTCGATAGCCTCAATGAAGGGTGACTCGTAAGGGAAAATCCTCTCGACACCGACACCGCCGGTCACTTTGCGAACCGTGAAGGTCCTGGTGAAGGGGGTTGCGCCGGAGATCTGGATGACCTGTCCCCTGAAGTTCTGAAGACGGAACTTGTCGCCTTCCTTGATCTTATATGTGACCGTAATCGTATCTCCTGCCTTGAACTCAGGATACTTTTCAGTCTTATTCTGAGCAAATGCCTGCTCAACCAGTTTAATTGCGTCCATTGTTACAAAAATCTTAAAAAGTGCAGCGTCATCGAACCGTTTGAAGAGAGGCTGCGAAATGGGACTGCAAAGATATAGCTTTTCTCGAACTATCCAAAATTATTTAAAAAATATTTTTCTCTTTTTCGAAGATAGCCTTGTCGTCGCGCGAAGGATCCGGAGTGAAACTGCCGCTGGAGCGCATTTCCTCGATTGCCTTCTTCTCGTCGCGGGACAGTTTGCGAGGTATCCACACCAGGATTTTCACATACAGATCACCCTTCCCATAGCCGTTTAGGGCAGGCAAACCCTTGCCGCGCAGGCGGGTCACATAACCGCTCTGGGTTCCGGCTTCGAGTTTGAGTTTCTGATCGCCGTCCAGGCACGGGACGCTAATCTCGCAACCGAGGATGGCATCCGTGACGGAGATAATCTTCGTGAAGAAGAGATTGTTGCCGTCCCTCTTGAGGTTCGCATCCTCGATTTCTTCGATAACCACCAGGAGATCACCGTTGACCCCGTTATGCGGAGCGCTATGGCCCTCTCCCCTGATTGTGATCTGCATTCCTGCCTCGACGCCAGCGGGTATCTTGATCGAAACCGTCTCTTTCTTGCGGATCAGTCCGGTTCCGCCGCAGGTGCGGCATGGATTGGTCACGATCTCGCCTTCACCACCGCACTGAGGGCAGACATTGTAAGTGATGGTCCTGCCGAAGAGGCTGTTGGTGACGTGCTGCACCTGACCGGTACCCTTACAGGTCGGGCAGGTCTTCACATCCGAGGAGTTCTTCGCTCCCTTGCCCCCGCAATCGGGGCAAGGACGGTTACGTTCAAGAGTCACTTCCTTCACGCAGCCGCTCGCGATTTCGGCCAGAGTAAGGCGGACGCGCGTGCGAATATCGCGGCCGCGCTGCTTGCGCCTGCCTTCCTGCGGTCCGCCGAAGCCGCCGCCGAAACCGAACGCGCTGCCAAAGCCGCCGAACGCACCTCCGAAGAGGTTGTTAAGGATGTCGTTCAGGCTGCCGAAGCCCTGGCTCCAGTCCTGCGCGTCCGCGCCGTCCACGCCCGCAAAGCCGAACTGGTCGTACTTCTGGCGCTTGGCGGGATCGCTAAGCACGGAATAGGCCTCCGAGGCTTCCTTGAACTTTTCCTCGGCGGTCTTCTTTTCCTCGTCAGTGCCGTTCACCCAGCGGTCAGGGTGCCACTTCAGAGCGGCCTTTCTGTAGGCCTGCTTGATATCGTCTTCCGACGCTCCTTTCTGGAGCCCCAAAACTTCGTAGTAATCTCTTTTCTCTGCCATAATTAGACCCCCACAACTACTTTTGCGTAACGGATGACCTTTCCGTTAAGCATATAGCCTGTCTGGACCACGTCGATCACCTTTCCCTTCATATCCTCGGAAGGAGCCGGGAACTGGGTAACGGCTTCGTGAAAATCCACATCGAAGACTTCTCCTTTCGCCTTGATCATCTCCAGACCGCAGCCCTTCAGATAGACCATAAGTTTATCATAAATGAGAGCAGTTCCCTGCTTTGCGGACTCGTCCGACGAGCCCTCGAGCATCTGCATGGCGCGCTCGCAGTCGTCCAGCACGGGCAGAAGGCCCTTGATAGTCTCGGAAGCCGCCGTGGCCACCAGATTCAACTTTTCCTCGGCGCTGCGCCTGCGGAAAGTCTCGAACTCGGCCATCAGACGGAGGTAATCGTCGTGCTCCTTGGACAATTTGTCAGTGAGCTCGGCGATCTTTTCCTTATCCTGAACCTGCTTACTCTTCTTCTGCTCCTTTTCTACAGTATCTTTTGCCATAATACACGAATATCTTTACCCTCTGATAATCAAAAGCTTTGCCAGAGGGCATTTAGTGCCATTTTGTCAATTATCAGTAGAGTTTCTGTCCGCCTATGAACTCCCTCATAATGGAGGTTGCGGGGATAGCCTCGATCTCCTCGGTCTTCAGGGCGACCGCTTTCTCGAGGAACTCCACCAGGCTGTGGGCTTTCTCGTAGGCCGGCGAATCGGGGCCGATCTGCTTCAGCAGCGGCTCTGCGTAGTACTTTAGCACGGGCACATCGTAGAGCGTGGAGGAGTTGAACACGATCGCGGCGTTATCCTCGTAGGGGAAGATGTTGAGAGTCTCTCCCCTGCGCACGGACGGCCAACGGAGGATGTTCTCCTCGGGCGAGATTCCGCGGGTGCGGGCGTCGCGCACGATTCTACGGAGCAAACGCTTATCCGTGGTGCTGTTGTGGACCTTCTCTCCCCCGGGCAGAGCCGAGAGGGCGGATATGTAGATGCGGAAGATCTTGCTCTGGTCCACGCTCGGCGTGAGTGCCGGATTAAGGGCGTGGATGCCTTCCATGAACAGCATATCGTTCGGCTCCAGGCGCATCCTGGTGCCGTCGAACTCGCGGCAGCCCTTGACGAAGTTGAACTTCGGCACCTCGATCTCCTTCCCCGCCAGCAACTCGTTCAACTGCTCGCCGAGGAAGTCGATGTCCATTCCGTAGAGCGACTCGAAATCGTAGTTGCCGTCCGCGTCGCGAGGGGTCTTCTCCCTGTCCACGAAATAGTTGTCCAACTCGATCACCTTCGGGTTCAGACCAAGCACACGGCACTGCTGGGCTATGCGCAGCGACGACGAAGTCTTGCCGCTGGATGACGGGCCGGACATCATCACGATGCGAGTTTTGTCTTTCAGCCAGAAGATTTCGTTCGCTATCTCGGCGTATTTGCGCTCCTGGCGCGCCTCGCAGAGATTGATGAGGGGAATCGCCTTGCCGGCGATAAGGGTTTCGTTGACTTTCTGAAGGGTGTCGATCCCGATTGCCGAACACCAGTCGGCGTATTCCTGCCTTGCGGCTTCGATTTTTGTCATAACGTTAACGGCGGCGTTTTTTCGAAGTGCGGCGGGAGCGCTTGGATGCCGCGTTGACAGCAAAATAGACGATGCCTGCCACGAGCACCACTGCAATAACGATGTAAGTGACGGCGCCGGCCTGGCTGCCCTTGACGTCCTGCCACATAGACAAGAGTTTCTCGGTGTCCTGGCCCCAGTCATGTTCGAGGGCGCAACGGTCTATGACGGACTTGTCCGGGAAGAGAACGGGGTCCACGCAAACGGCGGCGGCGTCAGGACCGAAGAAGTACGAAAGATCCACGGGCCCATATTCCTCTTCGTCGATCATAGCCTCGAGCACCTCGGGTGCAGCGCAGGAAGGTGAATATCCCATCTCCTCGAAGTTCCTGATGGCAATGTCCGGACGGCACATAAAGTTAATCCAATAGAGAGCAGCCTTCGTGTTCTTGGCGTACTTGGGGATCACCCAGCCGTCGAACCACACGGTGGAACCTTCTTCAGGGACGACATAGTCCAGGGTCACGCCCACAGACGCGGCTTCATCGATGGCCCACTTCGCATCTCCGCTCCAGTTGAGCGAAACATATGCGCGGTTCTTCGTCATCTGCTCCTTTCCGAGGTCGGCTTCCCAGCCGCAGACTCCGGGCTTGACCTGAAGGAGGTAATCCTTCACTGCCGCGAGCGACTCGTCGGACGAATCCATCATCAGTTCCTGAAGCGAGACGGCGCCGCTCTTCAGTTCCTCCTGCTTGAGGTAGATGAGAACAGGGCCATAGACATCCCTGGGAGCATCCTTGATAAGGATTTTGCCGGCGAACTTGGGGTTGCGGACGATATCCCAGGTGGAAGCCTCCTCCCTGGTTACGAAAGACGTATTGTAGATAATACCTGTCGTGCCCCACATATAAGCCACCGAGTACTCATTCGCGTCAATCTCGGGATTGATAGCGCGGAACATCTTCTCGATGTAAGGCGAACGGCACTGCTCGATGTAGTTGGGAGTCGCGCCCAGAGCCGAGAAATCCAGGGGAAGGATCAGTCCGTTGTTGAGCATTCTCTCGATAATGTAATCGGACGGACAAACCACATCGTAGTCTTCGTGGCCGTTTTCGATCTTGGAGAGCATAGACTCGTTCACATCGAAAGTCATATAGATAACTTCGATCTTCTCACCGGTCTGCTCGAAGTACCAGTTTTCGAAATCCTCCACCACACCTTCAGCGATGTAGTCGGACCAGTTGTAGACCTTCAGGATGGTGTTCCTGTCCTTTGCCGAAAGGCTCAGAGCAGAGAATAACGCCACAACAAGGGCGATGACTTTAAGGGACTGTTTCATTATATTTCCTGTTGTTTTTGTTTACGGAACGAACGGAGGTTCACAACCAGCAGCACCACCAGCACGAGCAGGAAGATGAGGGTCATCATAGGCTTGAGTTCGGGAGTGAGGCCGCCTTTGCGAACGTCCGAATAGATAAAGGTGGACAAAGTATCAATTCCTGAAGAGCCCGCGGTGAAATAAGTGACCGCGAAATCGTCCAGGCTCATAGTGAAAGCAAGTATGAATCCGGAAATCATTCCCGGACGGAGCAGCGGCACGAGGACCTTTCGGAGCGCCTGCATCGGCGTGGCTCCCAGGTCGAGCGCCGCTTCGTAGATATTGGGATTCATCTGCGAGAGTTTCGGCAACACGTTGAGCACAACATATGGTGTACAGAACGTCACGTGGGCCAGAATTATAGTCGTGTAACCCTTGGTGATATGGAGGAACACGAAGAGAAGGAACAGAGACACACCCGTTATAATATCCGGATTCAGCATGGGGATATTATTCAGGAACTGTATCGCCTTCTTTCTTCTGCCGCTGAGGTTGTAGATGCCTATAGCGGCCAGCGTGCCCAGAACCGTGCTGATCAGAGATGCTATGAGCGCTATCACGACCGTGTTTTTCAGGGCCTGAAGCAGCGCTGCCGAATTTGATGTGGCGCCGGTGAACAGCGACTCATAGAGATTGAAAGTGAATCCGGTCCAGTTGCCCAGCGACTTCGCCTCGGTGAACGAGAAGACCGCGATGAAAACTATCGGCGCGTAGATCACCAGAAGTATCAGCCACAGATAGGCTTTGGCCACAATTCTTGTCCCAGTTCTCATACCGTAGCCCCTCCTTCGACCGTACTTTCGTTTTTACTTCCCGGAATGAGGGTGGTTACGCCGATGATGATCAGCATAATGAACGACAGGGCCGCGCCCTGATTCCACATCAGATTGTTGAACTGCTCCTGAATCACCGAGCCGAACAGCATAATGGTGTTGTTCGTGAGAATTTCTGACACCGCAAAGGTGCTGACCGTAGGCATGAAGACCATCATAACGCCGCTGGCGACGCCGGGCAGCGAGAGGGGCAAGGTGACCTTGAGGAACACCTTGACCGGGCTCGCGCCCAGGTCCTGAGCGGCTTCCGCATAGGACTTGTCCATCTTGTCCAGTACGTTGTAGATCGGATAGATCATGAACGGGAGGTAATCATAGGCCATACCGAAAAGGAGTGTCCCCTTACCCAGGCCTATCCCCAGCACATTGAAAATCTCGGCGGTCGCCATAGTCCTCATGAGGGCGTTGATCCACATCGGGAGGATGAAGAGCACCGCCGTAACTGCCGAACGGTTGAGCGACTTATCCGCGAGGATATATGCCACCGGATAACCGATCAGTATGCAAATAATAGTATTCTCCAGCGCGACTTCCAGCGACACGAGGAAAGAATTGATGATCTTCGGGTCAGTGAAGAAGGCGCCCATATTCGCGAGAGTGATGCGGCCATCCGCATCCGTCAGGGCATAGACGCCGATCAGGACCAGCGGCAGCACCACGAACAGGACCAGAAAAATGAGGTAAGGCAGAGCCCAGGCCGATCTCTTTCCCATCTTCTACGCTTTAGAGAGTTTGATGTCTTTCGGGAGTATCTTCACACCCACCGAATCGTTCTTATCCCAGATGTCGTTGGTGTCCACCCACACATTTTCGCCAGTCTCGGTTTTCACCGTGATGTGGTAGTGGTCTCCCATATAAAGAATCACAGCCACATTGCCCGTGACATCGGCATCCTCTTCGTGATCCAGAAGATCCACCTTTTCGAAGGCGACCTTGACCACGACTTCGTCGCCGACGGCGAAGCCTTCGGTGTTGCACTCGAACTCTGCTCCCAGGAACTCGACCTTGCCCTCCGCGGTCACTTCACCGGCGAAGGTATTGCATTCGCGCTCCTTTTTCATCACCTGGATATCGTCCGGATCTATGTAGAGCATCACCTCAGAACCCACCTCATACGGGTCGTAGTCCTGAATCATCAGTTCATAACCTGTGTCCGTATCCACCCACATCTCGTAGTGGACTCCCTTGAAGATGCAGGAGTTCACGGTGGCCTTGAACTGACACTTCGCCGGGTCAGTAGTGAAATAGATATCCTCCGGACGAACCACCACATCCACCTTCACATCCTCGCCGAAGCCTTCGTCCACACAGTCGAATTCGTGTTTGATGAAAGCCACCCGGCGGTCGCGGAGCATCCTGCCTTTCAGGATATTGCTTTCGCCGATAAAATCCGCCACAAAGCAGTTGACCGGTTCGTTGTAGATGTCCACCGGAGTGCCGATCTGCTGGATCTTGCCCTCGTTCATCACCACGATAGTGTCAGACAAGGTAAGCGCTTCTTCCTGATCGTGCGTCACATAAATAAAGGTGATGCCGAGTTTCTTATGCATCTCCTTGAGTTCGATCTGCATATCCTTGCGCATCTTCAGATCAAGCGCGCTGAGAGGCTCGTCGAGCAGCAGCACCTTCGGCTGGTTGACGATAGCCCTCGCGATGGCGATTCTCTGCTGCTGTCCGCCGGAAAGAGAGTTCACGTCGCGGTCTTCGTAGTCGGACATAGACACCAGTTTGAGAACACGCTTCACCCTCTTGTTGATCTCTTCGACCGGCAGTTTCTGCAACTTCAGACCGAAGGCGATGTTGTCGTAGACATCCAGATGCGGGAAAAGAGCATACCTCTGGAAAACCGTGTTCAGCGGCCTCTTGTGCGGAGGCAGAGGCGAAATATCCTTTCCTTCGAGGGTGATAACGCCCGAATCCGGACTAAGGAAGCCGGCTATCAGGCGCAGGAGAGTGGTCTTTCCGCAGCCCGAAGGTCCGAGGAAAGTGATGAACTCACCCTTGTTGATGTAAAGACTGATATCATCGAGCACTTTTTTGTCGCCGAACGACTTGCTGACGTGATCGATGTTGATGATGTGTGTTTCTTTTGCCATTTCCTACAGGTCGAAGTGAAGGTTGCAGGTCACGCCCACGTTCACGAGGAGGCCGGGCGCGATGTCGCCGAGACGGTAGCCGCCCACGGCGTGGACCCTGAGCCAGTCGATTGGATACCAGTGCAGCCCAAGCGCGCCGCTCATATCTTCAAGATTGCCCATCGATATGCGTTCATAGGCCGCGCGGCCCACGAGTGCGAACTGCTCTTCCGCAAACGGCATTGTGACCATAAGCGAAGAGGTGAAGCCGTCCATAAGCACGAAGTTGTTGTCTCCAGCCTTATTGTTGAAATCGGCCACCAACCTTGTGTCTCCAAGATATGCCTCAACGCCGGCGGAGATAACGCCCGTGCGGGTGCCGTCGCCGGTGCCGATCTCGTTGTACGAGAGCATAGCGCCGAAGGCGTCTTCCTGCTCATAGCGCACCCTGGCGCCGAAGGTCATCAGACCGCCTTCGAACGGACGTCCGCTATAGGGGGAACTGCTGGCCCTGAAATCGAGCGCCAGTCCCTCTAGAGGCATCCACGAACCGCGAACGCCCCACTGGTAGAACGGCAGGTTATACCATATCGAACTGACCATGGGGATATGCACATCCCAATCGTACTCGCTCATTTCGTAGGTTCCCCAGACCAGATCCTCCTTGCCGAGGGAGAGTTCCAGGTTGCCGGTCGAATACGTCAGGGCCGCCACATCCAGCCAGGTCACGTCGTCTACGCGGAGCGAATTGGCGTACAAAGCGCCCGGGGTCGGCGAGAGCCAGTGGTTGATTAAAGTGTAGGAAAGATTGTCGGAAATGCTACCCTCAAGAAGGGTATAAAGAGAGGAGTTGCCGAGTGGGTCACCATAGAGGTATTCTGCCCTGGCAATAACGGATAACTCGGCATTGCTACCACCGAGTTCGTCAGCAAGAGAGCAGCACAGCAACATTGCTGCGATAACGAATGGTTTTCTCATTTCCAAGTACCATAAAAAAGGTTTTGGTGAAACTTAAAAGTCGTGCAAAAGTAAGTATAATTCGTGACAATCACAACCTTACGCGATTTGCGGGCGGTCCGGGCGCTGAGGGCGCTCTTCCTCCGCCGGCGTACGGTCGATCATACGGCCTTCGACCAGTTTTTCGTGGGCCTGCCTGCGGCGGAAAATGTCCACGGCCGTGAAGATGGCCGAGCGCATGCTGACCGGATCTGCCATATCGCGGCCGGCCATATCGTAGGCGGTTCCATGGTCGGGCGAGGTCCTGACCACGGGCAGACCGGCGGTGAAGTTCACGCCGTCCGAGAATGCGATGGTCTTGAAGGGCGACAGGCCCTGGTCGTGGTACATCGCAAGGGTGGCGTCGAACTGTTGGTATTTGCCAAGGCCGAAATAGCCGTCCGGCGAGAAGGGGCCGAATGCCTCTATACCCTCTTCCGTGGCCTTTTTCAGCGCGGGGATGATTATGTCCTGCTCTTCTGTGCCAAGCAGGCCGCCGTCGCCGCTATGGGGATTCAGGCTCAGAACGCCGATCGTGGGGTTGTCGTAGCCGAAGTCCTTGATCAGGGACTCCTTCATCAGGCGGAGTTTGCTGAGTATCTTCTCTTCACTGATTGCGCCTGAGACATCCTTCAGGGGAATATGGCCGGTGACGACTCCGAGTTTGATGCGGTCGCTGACCATCAGCATCGTCACATCCTTCACTCCGAAGGCATTCATCAGGTATTCTGTGTGTCCGGGGAACTGGAAGCCCTGGATCGAGACCGACTTTTTATTGATAGGGCCCGTGACCAGCACGTCGATCGAGCCCGCCTTGATGTCGCGGACGGCGGCGTCCAGCGCCTTGATGGCGGAATTGGCCGCCTCCGCGCTCGGGCTGCCGGGCTCGGCATACGTGCTTTCCGGAAGGCAGTTCAGGATATTGATCTTCTTGGGCTGCGCCTCTTTCGCGTTATTTATATTGTTGAGCGGAAGGCTCTCGATTTCGGGAATGGTCTTGAGATAGAAGCCGAAAAGTTTCGGCGAACCGTAGACCACCGGAGTGAACTGATCCAGGATACGTTCGTCGCTCAGGGCCTTGATGATCACTTCGTAGCCGATACCGTTGGAGTCTCCTTGTGTGATACCCACAACCAGTTTATTGTCTTTCTGCATATGTCTTTAAAATAAAGTGTCGGTTTTAGTCGCTTCGTAGCCCTCGTCCGCCGGCAGGCCCGGCAGACCGTAGGCCGCGACCGCCAGACGGTCGCAGCGCTCGTTCTCCGGATGGCCGGCGTGGCCTTTCAGCCAGTGGAAGGTGACTTTATGCTTTTTGTAGAGCGGAATGAAAGCCTGCCACAGATCCGGGTTCTTCACCTTCTTCCAGCCCTTCGCCACCCAGGTGTCCAACCAGCCTTCAGTGATGGCTTTCACCACATATGTGCTGTCGCTGTACACCTCCACCTCTGCGGAATCCCATTTGATGGCTTCCAGGCCCTTGATGACGGCCAGTAATTCCATCCGATTGTTGGTGGTCAGGCGGAAGCCCCCGCTGAGTTCCTTGCGGATGTCTCCGCACTTCAGCACTATGCCGTAGCCCCCCGGGCCCGGGTTTCCGCTGGCGGCTCCGTCCGTGAAGAGATATATGGTCTGCTTCTGCTCCATTATCCGCAAAAATAACTATTTTTGTACAATTATGAACGTATTGGTGACAGGTTCCAACGGCAATCTGGGATGCGAACTCCGCCGCCTCGCGGCAGACAGCACGGACCGCTTCGTTTTCACCGACATCGGAGAGATGCCGGGAGCCGAAACGATCCACCTTGACATCACCAACGAAGAGGCCGTGGAGATCATCGTCCGTAACGAAAAGATTGACGTAATCGTGAATTGCGCCGCCTACACCAATGTGGACAAAGCCGAGGACGACGTGGAGTTCGCTGCCACTATTAACCGCGACGCTCCGGAGAGCCTGGCGAGGATCGCAAAGGCTGTGGGAGCGACCCTGATTCATATCTCCACTGACTATGTCTTCTCCGGCGAAGGCAACACCCCCATCAAGGAGACCGTCGCGCCCGCTCCCCGCAGCGTCTACGGAAGCACCAAACTTGCCGGCGAGAAAGCGATTCAAAAATCCGGCTGCAAATACATTATCCTGCGTACGGCCTGGCTATACTCACCTCATGGAAAGAACTTCGTGGGCACTATGCGCTCGATTATGAGTTCGCGCGAAGAGGTCCGGGTGGTCTGCGACCAGGTGGGCTCCCCCACCAGCGCGGCCGACCTTGCAAGCCTGATTATGCATATCATCGCGACACGCCAGTTGGGCAAGGTGGGAATCTATCATTATTCGAGCGAGGGCGCGGTCAGTTGGTACGATTTCGCTATGGCGATCAGGGATCTCTGCGGTTACACCTGCAAAGTCTATCCCTGCCTGTCGTCTGATTACCGCAGCAAAGCCCGCCGTCCGCAGTATAGCGTGCTGGACAAATCGCTCGTGAAGAAAACCTTCGGGGTGGACGTGCCGTACTGGCGCGACTCCCTTGAAGAATGCCTCAAACGCGTATGAACATCATCAAGACAGATATCGAAGGAGTCGTGATAGTCGAACCCCGTGTGTTCGGAGATAACCGCGGTTATTTCTTCGAATCGTTCAACGAAAGGGAGTTCGCTGCCGCCGTGCGCCCGGTCAGTTTCGTGCAGGACAACGAAAGCAAGTCGTGCTACGGAGTGGTTCGCGGGCTGCATTACCAGAAAGGCGAGTTCAGCCAGAGCAAACTCCTTCGCGTGATCAAAGGCCAGGTTCTGGACATAGCGGTGGATCTGCGAGTGGGCAGCCCCACTTTCGGGCACCACGTAGCCGTGGTCCTGTCCGGAGACAACCACCGCCAACTCTTCATCCCCCGCGGCTTCGCCCATGGTTTCAGCGTGTTGTCCGAGGAAGCGGTGATTCAGTACAAATGCGATCGTTTCTATGAGCCCACGGCGGAAGCGGCGATAGCCTGGAACGATCCGGACCTCGGTATCGACTGGCTTGTGCCCGCGGACAAGGTCATTCTTTCTGAAAAAGACAAGTCTCACCCGCGCCTTTGCAAAGCCGCTGATCTGTTCGATTATAGCGAGGATCTTTATGCGTAGGTTTCTGCTCGTGCTCGTCCTTATTGTGGGTGCCGCCTTTCCCGCAGGCGCCCAGAAAAACGACTGGCAGTACTGGGAGACCCCCATGCAGTTCACGCCGATCGTCTTCGATCTCGGCGCCGAGTATCTGGGGATCCAGCCTTCGCGCGGGATCGTGGACCGCTGCGTGGCCCTTGCGGCCGGCTATGGGTCCATGTTCCTGATTGTCCAGGGCCTGAAATACGTCGTGAGCGAGCAGCGCCCGGACGGGAGCAACTACCGTTCTTTCCCCTCAGGCCACACCGCCGCGGCCATCACCGGCGCGGAGTTGATCCGCCAGGACTATGGCTGGGGCTGGGGTGCCGCCTTCTATGTCTGCGGCGGCGCGGTCGCCTATGGCCGCGTGGTCCACAAGCGCCACTGGTGGTGGGACACCGTCGCCGGAGCTGTAGTTGGAGTTTTCAGTGCGGGGATAGGCGATTGGGTAGCTGATTCCCTGGACCTTAGCGGCCGGCTCGGATGGGGTGGGCTTGATGACGGGAATGTGGCGTTCGCACCTGCGGTGGACCCTTTCAGCGGGACCTATTGCGCGACTGTGGTCTGGCGATTCTAGCAGATTTCTTCTATCAGAGATTTCACGCTTTCGTATTCGTAACCTCTGGAAAGAGCGAATTTGATAAGTTTAAGTTTGCCCTGGGGATCTTCCGCCAGGGTTTTCCATTTGTTCTCGAGCAGTTTGCGGAGTTTGGCGTCCGCCCTGTCGGGGTCAATGTCTTCCAGCGCGGTCCGGGCGATTTCGCCTTTGATACCTTTTGCCGCCAGGGCGAATTTGATTTTCACGGGGCCCCAGCCTGTGATGGAAGATTTTTCACGCGCGAAGGCCGCCGCGTAGCGAGCGTCGTCGACGTAGCCGTCCTTGACCAGGGCGGCGACGACCTCCTCTGCGGCGGCCCTGTCAAAGTCGAGGGCCTTGAGGGCCTTCTGAAGGATGTCCGCCGAGCAACATTCCTGCTTGGCGCACAGATTCTGAAGCCTTGAGAGGAGTTTTTTCGCCTGCTCGTCCATACTATTGATTGTGTTTGCCCGCGAGCATTCCGCACGCTGCGAGTATGTCTTCCCCGCGCGAGGCCCTGATGGTGCAGGTGATACCGTTCGCATTCAGCCTGTCGCGGAACGCCTCCATAGCCCTCGGGCTTGCGCATTCATACGGAAAATCGGGGATTTTGTGGAAACGGATCAGGTTCACGCGGCACTCTATGTCGCGCAGGAGCCTTGTGAGTGCATCGGCGTGGCGTTTATCGTCGTTCCAACCGGCGAACATAGTGTACTCGAAACTGACCCGTCGCTGGGCTGTCCAATCGTAGTCCTTCAGCATACGAATCACCTCGGCCACCGGCCAGGCCTTCTGCACGGGCATCAGTTCCAGACGCTCGTCCGGGAAGGGGTTATGGATGGAGATCGCGAGATGGCAACGGCTTTCGTCCAGGAAGCGGCGAAGGCTCGGGAGAACGCCTATAGTGCTGAGCGTCACACGCTTAGGGCTCCATGCAAAGCCCCATGGCGCCGTCAGCAACTCAATCGCCTTGAGCACATTGTCAGTGTTGTCCAGAGGCTCGCCCATACCCATAAACACGGCGTTCGTGAGTTCCGCGGATTCCTCCACGCTGATGAACTGATTCAGGATATCCGCCGGACTGAGATTACCATGGAAGCCCTGCCTTCCGGTCATACAAAACTTGCAGCCCATCTTGCACCCCGCCTGCGAACTCACGCAAAGAGTCTTGCGATCCTCGTCCGGAATCATCACCGATTCGATGCAGGAGTCTCCCACAGAAAAGAGATACTTCTTAGTGCCATCCGAAGATTCGGCGATGCCGACCGGGGAGGAGACGCCCAGATCGTAGAGTTCGGCGAGTTTTTCGCGTCCGACCTTGCTGATGTTGGTCATCTCCTCGAAACTCTTCACGCGCTTATCGTACAGCCACTGAGCGAGTTGCTTCCCCGCGAACGCAGGAAGCCCAGCCGCAAGCGCCGCCGCTTTCAGTTCTTCAGGATTCTTTCCTAAAAGTTTCTCTTTCAAGTCAGGGGATTATTTCTTTGCCTTTGCGGCCTCTTCCGCGATGGCTTTGTTGTAGCACTTGCGGCAGAGGGGCTCATAGACGTCTTTTTCGCCGAGAACCACCAGATCTTCGCTCTTCGACAGGCGGTGCGAATGATTCGCCAGGTCTCCGCATTTGACGCAGATAGCGTGGACCTTGCGAACATCTTCCGCGATGGCCATAAGAGCAGGCATAGGGCCGAAAGGTTTGCCCAGATAATCAGTGTCCAGACCCGCGATGATAACCCTTACTCCGCGGTTTGCCAGAGTCTGGCATACCTCCACGAGTTCCTCGCCGAAGAACTGTGCTTCATCGATACCCACCACGTCGATATCAGCGGGGATCTCGAGCATGTGCTTGGGATCGCTGATGGGAGTGCTCTTGATGCTATGGAGGTCGTGAGAGACAACCTCTACATCTGAATACCTTATGTCGATGGTCGGTTTGAAGATCGCTATCTTCAGATTTGCGAACTGGGCCCTCTTGAGCCTGCGGATGAGTTCCTCGGTCTTACCGGAAAACATTGAGCCGCAAATGACCTCGATGCAGCCCGATCTCTTGTGGTTTTCTGAAAACATTTGTAGTTTTGTGTTTGTCTTACAAAGATAAAAAACGCCCGCAGAAAAATGGAAAAAAGCGCAAAAGAAGTTTTCAACGAAATACAAACAACGATAGAAAGTCTCCGCGCCCAGTTGGACGAACTGGAGGAAAAGCTCGCCCTGATGGCAGCCGCAGCCCCGGAAGAGACCCCCGAACCCGAAAAGATCGAGCCCGAACCGGTAGAGTTGGAGCCCGTGGAGGAGATCCCCGAACCCATTGTCATTCCTAGCGCAGTCGAGGAATCTCCCGTGGAGCCCGAACCTGTCGATTTGTCGATCGACATGGAAGCCCTGGGCGCAAAGACGGTTCCGGATGCGAAGAACTATCAATGGATGATAGACCTCCCGGGCGGGCCTGTTGCGAATGTTATCAGCGCGATTTCGCTGAACGACCGTGTGCTTTTCATCAACACACTGTTCAAGGAGGATCCTTCGCTTTTCCAGCAGACTATCTCTGTATTCAACGCGATGGAGACCATCAATGAGGCTATCTCGTATGTGATAGCCAATTTCCCGGACTGGAACCTCAACTCCGAGGTGGTCTACAGGCTGATGATGGCAGTACGCAGAAAACTTAATTAATGGCAGGCAAACTCTACATAGTGCCCACCCCGGTCGGTAATCTAGCCGACATCACCCTTCGTGCGCTGGAGGTTCTCAAAGAGGCTGATCTCATACTTGCCGAGGACACCAGAACCACGGGCATTCTCCTGGAGCACTATCAGATCAAGGGCCGCCTGCTCTCGCATCATAAATTCAACGAACACCAGACTGTGGGGATGATCAAGGAACGCATCCTCGGAGGTTTGAATGTCGCTCTCGTGAGCGACGCGGGCACGCCGGGGATCAGCGACCCCGGCTTCCTTCTGGCGCGCGAATGCGCCCGCGAAGGAATCGAGGTCCAGACCCTCCCCGGCGCGACCGCCTGCATCCCCGCGATAGTCTCGTCCGGTCTGCCGTGCGACCGCTTCTGCTTCGAAGGATTCCTGCCCCAGAAGAAGGGCCGCGCTACCCTGCTCGCGGGGCTCGCGGCAGAGCCCAGAACTATGATCTTCTACGAATCGCCGCACCGTCTCGCGAAGACGCTCGCGCAGTTCGCGGAAGCCTTTGGACCGGACCGAGAGTGCTCCGTGGCCAGAGAAATCTCAAAACTTCACGAAACCCACCACCGTGGTACCTTACAAGAACTAGCGAAATACTTCAATGAAAACGAACCAAAAGGCGAAATCGTCATCGTCGTCGCCGGGGCGCCGCAGGAGCAGCGCGGCGAGCACGTCAACAAATACCGGGACAAGTAGCGTCGGCACTGTCTTCAAAGTCGGAGCAATATCACTCACCTTCCTCATACTCGGGTATCAGGTTTGCCTCTTCGTGCAGCGCACCGCGATGCTGAAGATCGAAGCGAATCGGGACCAGCCGGACACGGTGGTGGTCTACGTTCAAGGCCCCCGATCGCAGTCTGGGGTGACGGAAATAGAGTCGGGGGTGACGGAAAACCGTTATGCCCAGCACACCCCGGCAGTGAAGGCGGTGCGGGCGAAGACACGTAAAACAGAGTCCTTCCGCTTCAACCCTAACACGGCGAGCGTGGAGGATCTGCAGCGCCTGGGGTTCAGCCTGAAGCAGGCGCAGAGCATCGACAATTACCGTCAGAAGGGCGGCCGTTTCCGGCGTAAAGAGGATTTCGCGAAGTCATACGTGGTTGCGGACTCGGTTTTCGAAAGACTCGAGCCCTTCATCGACATCCCAAAATTGGATATAAACAAAGCCGATTCTGCCTCGTTCGACGACCTGCCCGGAATCGGGCCGTATTTCGCGGCAAAGATGGTCAGCTACCGCGAGGAACTGGGCGGTTATTCCTGCACCGAACAGCTGAAGGAACTCTGGAATTTCGGAGATGAGCGCTACGACAAACTGAGCGATCTAATCGAATGTTCTGAGCCGGCTAATCCGCTGAGGCTCTGGACTTTACCCGAAGACTCCCTGCGCCTTCATCCGCATATCCGCTACAAAAGCGTGGCGCACGGAATAGTGCTCTACAGAGACAACAATCCCTCCTCGGAATGGACCTTGGAGGGACTGAAAAATGCTTGTGTGATAGACGAAGAGCAGTACTCTAAACTTCGGCTTTGCCGTATTTCGCCTCCTGCTCCTTGATGAGTTCCTGAAGGACTCCTTCGTCGAAATAATTGATCTTCATCGCGGCCTTCACTCCGGCGAGGGTCTGCGCGGCCTTGGCGCATGCGGCCTCGGTGCCATTGCGAAGGACTTCATAGACATAGGGCAGATTCTGCTCAAGCTCCTTGCGGCGCTGCCTGATGGGCTCGAGGGTGTCGTTCAGGACCTCGGTGAGGAAGTTCTTGATCATGACATCTCCAAGGCCTCCGGCGCGATACTGAGCCTTGACTTCGTCCAGCGAGTGGAACTCGAAACTGCTCTTCTTGCCCACAAAGCACGAGCCGAATTTGTCGAAATGCTCGGGCTTGCAGAATGCGTCCAGATAGGTGAAGACGGGATTGCCTTCCACCTTACCGGGGTCGCTGACCTGCAGATGTCCGGGGTCCGTGTACATTCCGCGGACCTTCGCACGCACGTCCTCTGCCGAATCGGAGAGGTATATGCAGTTGCCGAGCGACTTGCTCATCTTGGCCTTGCCGTCCGTTCCGGGCAGGCGCAGGCATGCGGCATTGTCCGGCAGCAGGATCTCGGGCTCGGTGAGCGCGGGGCCATAGGTGCTGTTGAACTTATGCACGATCTCGCGAGTCTGCTCGAGCATAGGCTCCTGGTCTTCGCCGGCAGGCACCGTCGTGGCCTGGAAGGCCGTGATATCCGCCGCCTGGCTGATGGGGTAGCAGAAGAAGCCCACGGGAGTGCCGGCCTTATTGTCGTTTTCGTCCGAATCGCCGAAGCCGCGCATCTGAATCTCCGCCTTCACGGTGGGGTTGCGCTGCAGGCGCTGGACAGTGACCAGGTTCATATAGTAGAACATGAGCTCGGTGAGTTCGGTCACCTGAGACTGAATAAGGATGTGGCTCTTCGCCGGGTCTATGCCGGCCGACAGGTAATCCAAAGCCACCTCGACTATGTTCTGACGCACCTTCTCCGGGTTGTCCGCATTGTCCGTCAGGGCCTGGGCATCCGCGATCATAATGTAAATCTCATCGAACTCGCCGCTGTTCTGGAGTTCGACACGTCTGCGGAGGGAGCCCACATAGTGGCCGATATGAAGGCGACCGGTGGGGCGGTCGCCTGTGAGAATAATCTTCTTCTTCGACATTTAGTCTTTAACTGATTTGATTGCTTCGCGAACTTTCACTTCGATTTCCTCGCAAAGTTCGGGATTGTCTTTCAGGAGTTGCTTTGCCGCTGCAAGTCCCTGGGCGAGTTTCTCGCCGTTGTAACTGAACCAACTGCCGCTCTTGTGCACTATATCGAATTCCACTGCGAGATCCAGAATCTCCGCAGTCCTGGAGATACCTTCTCCGAAGACGATGTCGAACTCTGCCTTCTTGAAAGGCGGGGCCATCTTGTTCTTGACCACCTTCACGCGGGTGCGGTTACCAGTGGCTTCCTCACCGTCCTTGAGTTGGGTGATTCTGCGCACATCCAGACGAACGGACGCGTAGAACTTAAGGGCGTTACCGCCGGTGGTGGTCTCAGGGTTTCCGAACATGATGCCGATCTTCTCGCGCAGCTGGTTGATGAAGATGCAGCAGGTTCCGGTCTTGCTGATATTTGCGGTGAGTTTGCGCAGAGCCTGACTCATCAGGCGGGCCTGAAGACCCACTTTGTTGTCTCCCATCTCGCCTTCGATCTCCGCCTTGGGGGTCAGAGCCGCCACCGAGTCGATCACGATAATATCGATTGCGCCGGACCTGATGAGGTTATCGGCGATTTCGAGAGCCTGTTCGCCGTTGTCCGGCTGGGAAATCAGGAGGTTCTCCAGATTCACGCCGAGCGCAGCAGCATAGGTTCTGTCGAATGCGTGCTCAGCATCGATCATAGCAGCGATGCCGCCGAGTTTCTGAGCCTCGGCTATTGCGTGGATCGCCAGAGTGGTCTTACCGCTGGATTCGGGTCCATATATTTCGATGATGCGTCCGCGGGGATATCCGCCGATTCCAAGGGCGTGGTCCAGGGCTATACTGCCCGAAGGGATGACCTGAACATCCGCCTCAGGCTGGTCGCCGAGTTTCATGATGGTGCCTTTACCGTAGTCCTTCTCGATTTTGTCGAGAGTCGCCTGCAATGCCTTCAGTTTCGCCGCATTGATTTCGGCGGACTTTGTTTCAACTTCTTTTGCCATAATTAATTGAGTTTTTGATAATAGTTAAAGTTTGGGGAGGAACGCCTCGCTGTGAGACACAGTAGACAAATATAGAGATAATTTACTTAATATCCTACCGTCTCGGATGGTGTTTCAGCACCTCTCCCTGCCAGGTGGCGGTGTCGATGTGCGTGTAGATTTCGGTGGTGGTGATATTCTCGTGACCGAGCATCTCCTGGACGACGCGAAGATCCGCTCCGTTCTCGATCAAATGAGTAGCGAAGGAGTGCCTGAAAGTATGGGGAGAGATCTCTTTCGTGACTCCCGCCAGCAATGCATACTCGCGGACAAGTTTAAACACTGAGATACGGCTCAGGGACTTTCCGAATTTGTTCAGGAAAGCGATATCCGAGTATTCCGGCGCGAAAGCCTCGCCGCGGACGGCGAGCCACTCAGTAAACGCAGACGCTGCGCTCTCCCCCATCGGCACCAACCTCTCTTTGTTGCCTTTTCCCACTATGCGCACGAACCCCTCTTCCACATAGACATGAGAAATCAGCAGGCTGCAGAGTTCGCTCACACGCAGACCGCAGCCGTAGAGCATCTCGAGTATGGCTTTGTCGCGCACGCCCTTCGGAGAGCGGGTGTCCACTCCGTCGATAATCGCGCTCACTTCGTCTATGGACAGCACGGCCGGCAGATAGCGACCGATCTTGGGCGCGTCCACCACATCGCAAGGGTTATCCTTGCGCTCGCCTTCGATCACGAGCCAGTCGAAAAACGACGTCAGGGCGCTGAGTTCGCGCGCCTGCGAGCGCTTGGAGAGCGACTCGGAATGCGAGGCGAGAAAGGCCTGGATGTCCTCTGAATCCACGGCACGAAGGGATCCGTGGCCGCCAAGCGAGGACATCCAGGCCAGGAAAGCCTTCACGTCCGAGCGATATGAAGCGACCGTATTGGGAGACATTCCCCTCTCCACCCTTAAATAATAAGAATAGTCTTTGAGTATTCTTGAGGAATCAAATGCCATACAAATGCAAATATAACGAAAAAGATGACTATCTTTGCAGGCTATGAAATCCAGGTGGACTATCATACTCGCGGCGGTCGTCCTTGCGCTCACTTCCTGCGGCAGGGATCTGGTTCCGTTCGACGACGCCGGTCCCTCCGGAAGGGGGAAAAGGCAGGGTGTGTCCGGCCTGCATTTCGACAAAATGATGATCTTGTACAGCGAGGGATATAACAATCTCCGCAGCGATCTGGACAACAACATCAACCAACTCTGCGAAGGTTACGTCCCTGGCAAATGGGATAACAACGCGATAGTGGTGTTCAGCCACTCTTCCCTGACCAACAGCGACTGGGTCAACGACACCAAGCCCGTGGTCTTCCGAATCTACGAACACTATGGCGAAATCGTCCGGGACACGATCTTCAGATACCCCGCCGAAAGCGTCTCCGTGGACAAAGATTTTATGAGGCAGGTCCTGACCGACATCAAGGATAAATACCCGTCCGAGTCCTACGGCATGGTCTACACCTCCCACGGTACCGGATGGATACCCAAGGACTACCGCAAGAGCGAAGAAAACACTATCAGCCTGTGCGGGATAGGCGCCGAATTCGACGGTCCGTACGCTTCGTACACCTACCACCAACTGAATATAGACGAATTCCGGGAGGCTATCCCCTATCATCTGGACTATATCGTGATGGACGCCTGCCTGATGGGCGGCGTGGAGGTGGTCTACGAATGGCGCGACATCTGCGACCTTATGGTGGCCTCGCCCGGAGAAGTGCTCACGGCGGGATTCGATTACCATAATATGAGCGAGAGGCTTCTCAAGGGCGACAAGCCCGATCTTGTGGGGATCTGCGAGGATTACTATAACAAGCACAAGGAGAACGGCGATGCCACAGTCGGTCTCTACGATTGCTCCAAAATCATCGCCCTGGCCCAGGCCTGCGCCCCCATCTTCGAAGCCCATCGCTCTGCGATTTCAACCATCAAGGCCTCCCAGGTGCAGAGTTTCAACTACAGTTACCGTTATCACTTCGACTTCAGGGACATCCTCGTGAAACTCGGGGCCACAGCCGAAGAACTCGCGCCCGTGGACGCCGCCCTGGCGGAATTGGTCATCTACAAAAATGCCACCGAGGAGTTCCTGGGTAACATAATCCTCACCTACAGCGGCCTGAGCATGTTCCTTCCTATCGACTCCTGGCCCAAACTGAACGAGCGCTACAAATCCACTTCGTGGAATCAGGCGACCGGTTTTGTCAAATAAATAATTCTTTCTATATTTGCGCCGCATTTGGAAATCGCGCAGGCGATTTGGTGCAATGGGGTCCGGGCGCGATCCGGACTGAGTAACACATTTTAAACATTTTGAAAATGCAGCATTTCGAACTCAAAGGCCAACTTCGTCAGGTTGGCAACAAAGCCACCATCAAGGCTTTCCGTCGTCAGGGTCTCGTCCCTTGCAACCTCTACGGTGCAGGTATTGAGAACATCCTCTTCACAGTTAACGCAAAGGAACTTAAGGGCCTTACCAACACCCCTTATTCTCACATCGTTGACCTCAACCTGGACGGCAAAAAGTACACGGCCATTCTTCATGAGCTTCAGTTCCACCCGGTGGAGGATCTCTGCTTGCACGTAGACTTCCTTGCCGTCAGCGAGGACAAGCCCATCAGCATCAGCGTTCCCGTGAAGGTCTCCGGCCACTCCAAGGGCGTTCAGCTCGGCGGTAAGTTCACCCAGAACTCCCGTTCGATCCGCGTCAGCGGCCTTATGAAGAACCTTCCCGACGACGTTACAGTGGACATCTCCGACCTCGGACTCGACAAGAAAATCAAGGCCGGCGACCTCAGCTTCCCCGGACTTCAGATCCTCACCGACAAGGATGCAGTGATCTGCAGCGTCCGCGCTACCCGCAACACTGCGGCTGCAGCTACCGAAGAGGCAGCAGCTGAGTAAACTGTCCGCATTATGGCAGGCGAAAGCTATCTTGTCGTTGGGCTCGGCAATATCGGCCCCGAATACGCCAAAACCCGCCGTGTTGGATGCCTGGGCTCAGGCATCCGACACTTCTTTTAACACCCAGAGGTACGGAGATCTCGCGGTCCTCTCAGTCAAGGGCCGTTCACTCTATCTCCTGAAACCCAGCACATACATGAACCTCAGCGGCAATGCCGTGAGGTACTATCTCCAGAAGCTCCCTGTCACCGAGGAACGCCTGGTGGTCATCTGCGACGACATCAACCTCCCGTTCGGCACCCTCAGGATGCGCATGAACGGCAGCGACGGCGGGCACAACGGCCTTAAGAACATCGCGGAGATGATAGGCACCGAGAACTACTGCCGCATCCGTATGGGAGTCGGACACGACTTCCACGAAGGTGAGCAAGTGGACTACGTCCTCGGAGAACTTTCCGACCAGGAAAGAGAAATGATGCCGGAACTCTGCAAAAAGGTCTCTCAGGGCATTCTGGACTGGATTTTTGTCGGTCCCGACCGTGCAATGACCGCGGTCAACACAAAAAAATCCGAAAAATAATTCATTTCGATGCAACGTTTACTGAACCTATCGCATCTATGTCGTAGGTTTAGGTTTTAGTACACGTCTGGGGTTGATGCCGTGAGGTATCGGCCCTTGATTTTTTTTGTATCTTTGGGATATGAAAGGCTTTCACCACATAGCAAGCGTTTTCATATTCCTTCTTCTGACCTGCGTCGGCATGATGGCGCAGCAAGAGAGGCGGGTGCTATTTCTGAGAGCGGAACTCGGCGGCGTGCCTTTCGCCGTAAGCGAAGAATACCTGGATTCAATTCTGAATGAATCCGCGCGTTACTTCAACGAACAATTAGATTCCAACATAGTTGTCTCGTTCAAACTGGGTCCCGTAGTCAGTCTTACCGGTTCGTACACCAACGAAACGGCCCATCTCGCCGTGGACGAAGCCTGCCGCCTGGCCAACGCCACGGTGAATTTCCACAACTACGACACGAATGCCGACGGTTATGTGGACTGCATCGCCGTCATCTTCTCCGGCTCGGAGATATGGCCTCAGCACCACAATCTCCTCAAAAAGAACATTTCCCTCAAACTGGACCGCGTCACACTCGACGAATATGCGGCTCTGCCTGAGACGCTCTACGACAAGCCGCTGCAGATTGGTCCGGTCTGCCACGAATTCGGCCACGCGCTCGGTTTCCAGGACCTCTACGACACGGACCAGAACGGCAGCGGCGGCCTGTCCGAATGCATGTGGGGCAGCCTCGCCCTCATGGACAAAGGCGACCACAACGACAGCACCCGCACCCCCGCCGGCCTGTGCGCCGTGGACTTCGACATTCTCGGGCTCGGCCAGCGCGACACCCTGCGTCCCGGCGAGTACACCCTCCTCCCCTTCAACCGTTCCCACGAATACCTCTGGTACCCAGCCGACAACCCGGACGAATACTTTCTCTTCGAATGCAGGGCCATGGAGGGCTGGGACTCCTTCATCGGCGGCAGCGGGCTCCTGGCCTACCATATCGACAAATCGAACAACCGCGCCGGTTATTCCTCCTACTACGGCATCAATCTAAGGGCCTATGAGCGCTGGGCGAAGAACGAAGTCAACGCCCGGCCCAACCACCAGTGCGCGGACCTGATCGAAGCATATCCGGAAGCGGACACGGTCTCGGCAGTCTTCTTCCCCTATGGCGAAACTCAGACCTTCAGTTCCGACGGCGAGCCGGCTTTCCGCGCCTGGGACGGTACCCGCGCCCGCTATGCTCTCAAAGACATAAGGATTAATCCGGACGGCAGCGTGAGTTTCAACGTGATCGAGCCTATCATCGAACTCCGCCACACCGCTTTCCAGAGTTCCGCCATCCTGTCGTGGCAATTGGACGAAAGCCTGCCGGCCGAGACGGACAGTTGCACGGTGTCAGTGTGGAGCGCACACCACGAGTTGGAGTTGGAGAACATTCTGCCTGGCCCGGACGGGCATCTCACTGTGATGCCGGAAGGGCTGAAAGGCAACACTGTCTACTCCACCCTCCTGACGGTCTACACGCACGACGCCACTTATTCCAAATCCGGCTCGTTCAAGACTATGATAATCGACAGCCGTAACACCATACCGTTCATCTACTTCAGCGGCGGCGTGCGCAACAAAGACGGCAGTTTCAACCCGGATGCGCGCTTCCCGCTCTATGTCTATAACGCTACGGATGCGGAGGAAATCAAATGGTACTTCGACGACAGTCCGGCCGTGACCGATTCAGACGGCTATTTCACCCTGACGCGGAGCGGCACCCTCAGGGCGGAAATCACCTGGACAGACGGAACTACCGACGTGATAGTTAAGGAACTCACCATCAAGGAATGAAAAAGTTAATCCTCATATCCGCCTTCGCGGCCATGCTCGTTGCGCTCACAGCCTGCATCGAGGAGGGCACATACACCCCTGAGTTCCTAACCGATTCCACCCTCAGGATGGCGGTCGGCAAGACCGATATCATCATCTACAATCCTCTCACCTGCCAGTATGCCTTCAATTCCGAAAACATGGAGTTCAGGCTGCACACGGACAATATGTCCGACTACTTCATCGTCAGGCTCCAGTCCGAACCCACTGAAGAAGAACAGATGGTGACTGCCGGACTGATTCGCTGGACCTCCCCCACCGGCGCCGACGAGGTACGAAAAAACATCGCCCTCCAGGTGGTGAAGATGGAGGACGATGTTATCTGGCTGTGGAACAGCCGCGAGTCAATTAAAATGACAGTGCGATTCCGATAAAGTCGTCTGCCTTGAGCGAGGCGCCGCCGATCAGGCCGCCGTCGATATCAGGCTTTGCAAACAACTCTCCGGCATTCGAAGGCTTGCAAGATCCGCCATAGAGGATGGTGGTGTCGTCTGCGACCTTTGCACCGAACATATCCTTAAGGAGTCCGCGGATGTAGGCGTGGATTTCTTCAGCCTGCTCTGCGGTCGCGGTCTTGCCCGTGCCGATAGCCCAGACGGGCTCGTAGGCGATGACGATCGATGCCATGTCTTCAGCGGTGAAGTGGCTCAGGACGTTCTTGGTCTGGGCCTCGACCACTGCGAAGTGCTTGCCGGCCTCTCTCTCATCAAGATTTTCACCCACGCAGAGGATGACCTTCAGGCCCTCGGCGAGAGCGAGTTTGGTTTTCTCCACGAGTTTCTCATCAGTCTCGCCGTAGTACTGGCGACGCTCGGAGTGACCGAGGATGGTGTACTCACAGCCAACGCTCTTGAGCATGGCGGCCGACACTTCGCCGGTGTAGGCTCCCTTCTCCTTGTCTGCGCAGTTCTCTGCGGAAAGGGCTACGCGAGTTCCTTTCACGACTTCATTGACGGGCCAAAGATGAGTAAACGGAGTTGCAATCACGAGGCCGACCTGGGCCGGGACCTTTGCGCTTGCTGCCACAACAGCCTTTGCAAGTTCTACTCCTTCGGGAACGGTGGTGTTCATTTTCCAGTTTCCCGCGACAATTTTCTTTCTCATTACTTATAAATGGTTTAGTGAATTTTCAATCAAGCAAATTTAACTATTATTTGCTAAATTTGTGGACTTTAGATTATCATTCGATGAAGAATTTTGTTCAGGAACTCAAATGGAGAGGGATGATCAAAGACATCACCCCCGGGACGGAAGAAGAACTCTCGAAAGGTCCGATGGCGGCATATGTGGGAATCGACCCCACGGGAGACAGCCTTCACATCGGTCACCTCGTCAGCATAATGATCCTCAAGCATTTCCAGGAATGCGGAAACAAGCCCTATGCACTCGTGGGCGGAGCCACCGGCATGATCGGCGATCCTTCGATGAAAAGCCAGGAGCGCAATCTTCTGGACGAGAAGACTCTTGCGCACAATGTGGAATGCATCAAGGCCCAACTTTCCCGCTTCCTCGATTTCGAGTCTGACGCTCCCAATAAAGCGGAATTGGTCAACAATTACGACTGGATGAAGGACTACACCTTCATCAATTTCACCCGTGATATAGGCAAACTCATCACGGTGAACTATATGATGAGCAAGGATTCTGTGAAGAAGCGCCTCAGCCGCGATTCCTCCGAGGGAATGTCCTTCACCGAATTCACATACCAGTTGCTCCAGGGCTACGATTTCCTCTACCTCTACGAGCACAACGACGTCCGCATGCAACTCGGCGGAGCGGACCAGTGGGGTAACATCACCACCGGCACCGAACTCATCCGTCGCGTGCTCGGCAAGGAAGCCTTCGCGCTCACCTGCCCCCTCATCACCAAGGCGGACGGCGGCAAATTCGGAAAGACCGAGAAAGGCAATATCTGGCTCGACCCGGAGCGTACCAGCCCTTACCAGTTCTACCAGTTCTGGCTCAATGTCAGCGACGAAGATGCAGCGCGCTATGTGAAAATCTTCACGATGCTCGACCGGCAGACGATTGAATCTGCGATCGCCGAGCACGCTGAAGATCCAGGCCAGCGCCGCCTCCAGAAACTCCTCGCGAAGGAAGTCACCATCATGGTCCACGGCGAGAAGGAGTACGAAAACGCGGTGAAAGCCTCCCAGATGCTATTCGGCAAGGCCACTGCGGAGGATCTTCGCAGCCTGGATGAAAAGACCTTCCTGGCGGTGTTCGACGGCGTTCCTACCTTCGACGTGGAGCGCGCGAAACTCCCGGTAGGCATCCTTGATTTCCTCGCAGTGGAGACTCAGGTCTTCCCTTCCAAGGGCGAAGCCCGCAAGATGATCCAGGGCAACGGATTCTCGCTCAACAAGGAGAAAATCACCGACATAGCCCGCGAGATTTCTGAAGCGGACATTATCGACGGCAAATACATCCTCGCCCAGAAAGGCAAGAAGGATTATTACATCATCAACATAAAATAAACTGATATGGAAGGACAGTCCACCAGACAGCAGAAGGTTGGCAGAGAGCTTCAGCGCGACCTTGCCGAGATTATCAGGAGCAAGGGAATGGCCGCATTCGGCGGCGCGATGGTGACCGTCAGCGAGGTCAGGGTCAGCCCGGACCTCAGCATCGCCAAGGTTTATGTGAGCATCTTCCCTTCCGACAAGCAGGAAGCGGTAATGAAACTTCTTGAAGAAAACAACAAAGCCATCAGGGGCGAGTTGGGCAGGAAGGTTGCCAAGCAACTCCGCATAGTCCCGGAACTGGATTTCTATCTGGACACCACCCTGGACTATGTCGAGCACATAGAAGAATTACTCAAAAAATAGCCTCCCTTGGGTGTAGCGGGTAAAATAGCCGGACGCTATCTGTTCTCCGGCAAGTCCCGGAGTGTGATCAGTTGGATCTCCGGAATCAGCGCCGCCGGAATGGCGCTGGGTACCGCTGCGCTGATAGTGATACTTTCAGTCTACAACGGTTTCGACCGCATTATCAGGGAGAATCTGGATGCCAGTTCGCCGGATATGGTCGTCAAACCTGTCGCGGGAAAGACCTTTACTTGCGACACGGAGGCCTTCGCGGCGGTCGCGGGGCTGCCGGGCGTGGTGTCCGCGGACGGAGTCCTCGAGGAGACGGTCGCCGCCCGCTATGGCGACCGCCAGACTATCACCAGAATTCGCGGCCTGGAGGGCGCCTGGCAGTGCAATGTCAGTTCTGCCCTGGCCTCCGAACTGGGAATCAGGACCTTCTTCTCCCAGCATCTCGCCCTCTTCTTCCCCAGCAAGTCCGAGAGTTTCTCTATGGCCAACCCGGGAGCCTCTCTGGAAACCATCCAACTGAGGCCGAAGGAGATTATTTCCTCTGACGAGAGTTTCGTGGTGGTGCCTATCGACAAAGCCCGCGAACTGCTCCACATAGAGTCGGAAGTCACTTCCTTTGAAATCTATGGAGACCAGGTCTCCGTCAAACTCGTCCGCGAACTGCTCGGGCCTGATTTCGAAGTTCTGGACAGATATCAGCAGCATCCTTCAATCTACAAAATGATGCGCTACGAAAAGGCCGCAATCTACTCCATACTCATTTTCGTGGTGCTGATAGTGGCCTTCAACATCTTCGGTTCGCTCTCGATGCTCATCATCGACAAGACGGACGACATACGCACCCTCAGCAGCATGGGCGCATCGGACGCCCTAATTCGCCGCACCTTCTGGCTCGAAGGCTGGTTCGTGTCGCTGCTCGGGCTCGTAATCGGCATGGCCGCAGGCGTTGCGCTGGCGCTCATCCAGCAGCACACCGGCTTCGTGAAGATGCCCGGCAATTATCTCGCTTCCGCCTACCCCGTTGTGCTTAAATGGACCGACGTGCTGCTCACAGCGGCCGGAGTGGCCCTGATCGGAGCCCTTATATCGACAATAAGCATAAAAGAAATAAAGCAATGAAACGACTGATCGCCCTTGCCGCCGCAGCCCTGTTCTGCGCCGGCGCTTTTGCCCAGAATGGAGGCATCGATTCCCTGATGCTTCAGACCATTCGTCAGGGTTATGCGAACACCGCGGCCGACAAAGCCGTGCGCAACGCCCTCAACGCCGCTTCACTCAACACCCTGGCCGTGAACGCCGAGAATATGGCTATGATAGACACGGACTTTTCTGACCGTGTGATGACCTTCGGCATCACAGACCAGAAGCAGTCCGGCCGCTGCTGGCTCTTCACGGGCCTCAACGTTCTCCGCGCCGCGTTGATAGACAAGAACAATCTCACCGGCTTCAAGTTCTCGCAGAGTTACTCCTTCTTCTACGACCAACTTGAGAAGTCCAACCTGTTCCTTCAGGCGATTATCGACACCCGCGATCTGCCCATCGACGATCGTCAGGTGGACTGGCTGCTCAGCAATCCCATCGGCGACGGCGGCACCTTCACCGGCGTGGCCAATCTGGTTATGAAATACGGTGCAGTACCCGCCGAAGTGATGCCCGAATCACTCATCGCGAACAGCACCTCGCAGTTGAATACCCAACTCAAGACCATCCTCAGGCAGGATGCCCTCGCCCTTCGCGACGCCAGGTGCGTCAAATGCGCCCGGAAACTCAAGGTGCAGATGCTCTCGGAGATTTACCGCATCCTCTGCCTGGCATACGGCGAACCGCCTCAGGAGTTCGAATGGAACGGAAAGACCTACACCCCGGTGCAGTTCTATCAGGAGATGGTGGGCTTCGATCTCAACCACGACTATGTGATGCTGATGAACGATCCCAGCCGCGAGTACTACAAACTCTATGAGATCGAGTACGACCGTCACCTCTACGACGGCGACAACTGGCTCTACCTCAACCTCCCCATCGACCGCATCAAGGAGATGGCTATCGCCTCCATCAAGGACAACAACGCTATGTATTTCTCCTGCGACGTGGGCAAGTTCCTGGACCGCAAGAAGGGTGTGGCCGACCTGGCCAACTTCGACTACGAGTCGCTGCTTGGAGTCAAGTACACGATGGACAAGAAGCAGCGCATCCAGACCCACGCCAGCGGCTCATCTCACGCGATGACGCTGATCGCCGTGGACCTCAAGGACGGTAAACCCGTCAAGTGGATGGTGGAGAACAGTTGGGGCGAGGCTTCCGGTTACCACGGCAACCTCATTATGACCGACGAATGGTTCGACGAATATATGTTCAGGCTGGTCGTCGAACGCAAATACATCCCTGAGGATCTGCTGGGCTACCTTGATCAGGAACCGATCAAACTTCCCGCCTGGGATCCGATGTTCCTCGGAGAAGAATAACAAAAAAGGGTTGGCGCATTGCCAACCCTTTTTTAATCGAAACGCCGGAGCGCATCAATTAAAAGCGGTCTTCGGAAGAAACTGTGAGTTTCTTGCGGCCGTGACGGCGACGCGCTGCAAGAACGCGGCGGCCGTTTGCAGTAGCCATACGCTCACGGAAACCGTGCTTGTTGACTCTCTTGCGACGTGAGGGTTGGAATGTCCTTTTCATATCTATCTATTTTTTTGTTTTTCGATTTTGGGAGGGCAAAGATATTATTTTCTTATTTCAATTACAAATTTTTCTGCGAAATAATCGTCTTTAAGCCAATCATTTATAGGCCACACGCTGACCTTCGCGGGATCCACCTTGCATTTGGCGCACATCTGCTCGATTTCAGCAAGGACATCGCCGCCCTTCAGATAGAGTATCCCCTTTTTGAATTTCCCCTTCACCCAGGGATAAAAAGCGTCCAGAGAGGTGACGGCGCGGGAAATCACCCAGTCGTAAGGGCCGGGCAGATTCTCCGCCCTGGAGTTGACGCAGGTAACGTTCTTCAGTTTGAGATCCTTCGCAACGGCGTGCGCGACCTTCACTTTTTTCGCGATTGAATCGCATAGCGTGAAATGGCAGGACGGCATCACCATCGCCAGCGGAATTCCGGGAAAACCGCCGCCTGTGCCCAGGTCGAAGAACTCCAGTCCGTCTTCAAGCAGAGCGTGCTCTTCCATATACTTATGAATCGCCAGCGAATGAAGGATATGATGCTCGAACAGATTGTCTATGTCTTTCCTCGAGACGACATTGATCTTCTCGTTCCACTCGCGGTAGAGTTCGCACATCTTCGCGAATTCTTTCTTGCTAGGCATCCTGCTCATCGCGTTTCATCTTTTCTATGAGGTCCTTTGCGCGGCGGATTCGCGTACGCACTGTATTCAATTCAAGACCGAGTTCATCCGAGATCTCCTTGTACTGGAGACCGTCGATCAGGCGCTTGCGGGCCACTTCCCTGTAGAGGTCCGGCAGACCGTCCACATAGGCGCGTGTGCGCAATTCGTCCTCATCGCGGATGATGGAGTCCAAAGCGTCGGTTTCCACTTCCGCGATGGTCTCGTCCACTGAAACGGTCTGCAGATTGTCATCGAGCGACACGGTCTCCCGCCCGGCGCGCTTCTCCGCTTCTATGGTATCCAGCGCGGTGTTGTGTGCGATAGTCTTCAGCCAGGTGCTGAACTGGCTGCGTGACGGATCATAACTCTTGATCTGGCGGAAAGCCTTCTCGAAACTGCGCGAGCAGATGTCGTCGATGAAGAAATCGTCCAGATTCTTCATCGTGGATTTGAGATAGGCGCGCAGGGCATCGATATGAGTGTCCCAGAGCGCGGTGAAGGCCGCGCCGTCGCCTATGATGGCGAGCCTCACCAGTTCGTCAATGGGCCTCGAGCCAGTTTTTGCCATAGTTGCATTCGACTGTGAGCGGGACGCTGAGGGCCATAACCCCCTCCATCTGCTCGGTTAGTATTCTCTTAACGGGCTGAATCTCGTCTTCGGGCACTTCCAGCACAAGTTCGTCGTGGATCTGAAGGACCATACGGCTACGGAGCCCCTGCTCGCGCAACGCCTGGTCCACGCCTATCATCGCGAGTTTGATAATGTCCGCCGCCGAGCCCTGGATAGGCGCATTCACGGCGTTGCGCTCGGCCATAGCCCTGATGTTGCCGTTGTGCGAATTCACGTCCGGCACATAGCGGCGGCGGCCGAAGATCGTTTCCACATAGCCCGTGCGGCGCGCGGATTCGAGCGTGCCGTCGATGAACGAGCGTATGGTCGGGAACGAAGCGAAATAGTCGTCGATTATCTGCGCGGCCACCTTGCGGGAAACGTGCAGCCTCTGCGCGAGTCCGAACGACGAGATGCCGTACATGATTCCGAAGTTGGCCGTCTTCGCGACACGACGGTCGTCCGGAGTCACGTCCGCCAGGGGCTTGTGGAATATCTTCGCGGCCATGGCAGCGTGCACGTCCTGCCCCTCGCGGAAGGCCTGCCTCATATGTTCGTCACCGCAGAGGTGGGCCATCAGGCGCAGTTCTATCTGCGAATAGTCCGCAGACATAATCACGCTGCCCTTCGGGGCCGTGAAGGCCTTGCGTATCTCGCGGCCCTGCTCCGTGCGGACCGGTATGTTCTGCAAGTTCGGATTCGAACTGCTCAGGCGACCGGTGCTGGTCAGAGCCTGATTGAAGGTTGTATGCACACGGCCATCTTTCGCGCTTATGTAGCCCGGAAGCGGCTCTATATAGGTCGAGAGGAGTTTCTTCGTGCCGCGATAATCCAGAATCGCATCGATGATCGGACTGGCGTCGCGGTATTTCAGCAGGGTCTCCTCATCCGTGGGCCAGGAGCCTTTCGCGGGCTTTTTTGCCTGGGGATCGATGCGTAGTTTCTCGAACAGGACCTCGCCTATCTGCTTGGGAGACGATACATTGAGAGTGGGTACTCCGGCGAGTTCGCGAACTTCGGCTTCTTTTTCCAGCACAGTCTTGCGAAGGCCGTCGGCGAAGTCTTTCAGGGAGGCGGGATCGATTCGAACGCCTATCTGCTCCATACGGGCGAGAACCTTAATGAGGGGTTCTTCAATCTTCTCGTAAAGTTCCGCAGCCTTGCCGTCGCCCAGTTCGCCTCGGAGTTTTTCCGCCAGAAGGAACACGATCACCGCCTCGCGAGAGTCGGGCTTTTCGCTCACCGCCTCACCGTCCGCGTCGAACAGGCTGCCGAGATCCTCTTCCTGCTTCTGCCCTTCCAGCGAGACTCCCAGATAGTGCTCGGCCAGCAAATCCAATTGGTGGCTTCGCTCAGGATTCAGCAAATAGTGCATCAGTTCGGAGTCCAGCAAACGGCCCTGCAACTCGATTCCCTCGGCCGCCAGTTCATTCATCTGGCTCTTCATACTGAACCCGCACTTCACTATATTTTTATCTGTCAGAATCTCTTTGAAATCCTTAGCCTTGGCAGTGCCCGCCTTAGAACCTGTCGCGAGCGTGACCTTTCCATTCGACACCACCACGGCGCACTTGCCCAGTTCCTTCACCTCAGCCGCAATCTCCGCCGCGGGCACTTCCAGGTACTCCAACTCCCCTATCGCCTGATGCTCGAACAGAGCGGGCTCGGGAAGATCATCGGAGACCGGTGCGGGCGCCGAGACGACAGGCGCAACGCTTTCAGCGCGCGGAACGTCGCCCCAGATCTTCGCCACATGCCTCTTCAGCGAGGGCATCTCATAGCGGTCCAGCCAACCCGTCAATTCGGGGCCGACTGCCGGATTGAGTATCATCTGATCGGCGGTGACCATCAGAGGGATATCGGTCTTGATCGTAACGAGTTTCTTGCTGAGCGGCAGATGGTCCATCGCCGCTTTGAACATCTCCTGCTGCTTGGGTGTGAGTTCGCTAAGGTGGGCATAGATATTCTCCACCGAGCCATATTTGGCGAGGAACTTCGCCGCGCCCACTGGCCCGACGCCCTGCACTCCCGGCACATTGTCCGCCGAGTCGCCGCAGAGCGTGAGGATGTCGATAATCTGCCCCGGGCTGTTGATGTTGTACTTCTCGCAAATCTCGCGAACGCCGTAGACTTCGTTGTCCGTGCCGCCCTTGCCCGGCTTATACTGCCAGATGTGCGGTTCGATCAGCTGGCCGTAGTCCTTGTCCGGCGTGACCATGTACACGTCGAAGCCTTCGCCCGCCGAGCGCTTGGCCATCGAGCCGATGACATCGTCCGCCTCGAAGCCCCCGACCATCAGCACGGGTATACCCATGGCCTTGACTATTCCCGACAGCGGCTCCAGCGCATCAATCACCAATTGCGGAGTCTCGGCGCGATTTGCCTTGTATTCCGGATACAACTGGTTGCGGAACGTCCCTCCCGGAGGATCGAACGCCACTGCAATGTGGCTAGGTTTCTCCCTCTCGATGAGTTCGAGCAGATATTTCGTGAAGCCGAACAGTATCGAGGTGTCCTCCCCCTTGCTGTTCACCATCGGCCTCCCGAGGAACGCGTAATACATCTTGAAGATCAGCGCGTGACCGTCTATCAGAAAAAGTTTCATACGAGTTTCAAAGATAGTGAAACTTTTTGGCTTATTGTGGCCGCTATCAACGCATTTATTCTCATTTATTCGACAAATAAAGAGCAAGCCCAACGACCTGCTCTATTCATGATGTTAATTAACTGATTAAAGCGCTTCGATTTGCTCAATCGGTAATCCTGTTGCCTCGGCAATGGTACCAACCGGAACTCCAAGACCTTTAAACTTCTTTGCCATTACGAGCCTCTCTTCTTCGCGATTTTAGAAATATCGGGGCTCGGCATAACCAGGCCTCACCCATTGGTAGACCGGTCGCTCGTGGGTAACTCGCTCCCTATCGATTGATGGGCTTGGGCGCAGCCCGGCAGAAGACGTTGAGTAAACTTATGCCGCCCCTAATCAACCGTGGCGGGAGCGACCGTCCGAATCGGGACCACATTCCCGCGTCTGGAACAAG
>CAJOHV010000035.1 GCA_905234485.1 uncultured Bacteroidales bacterium
GGTGACAATCCAGGCCACGGAAGCGGCGTTCATCGCGGTGCTCACCGCCCCCTCCCCCGGCGCGCCGGCATAGATGTAACCCGCAGGCACAAGGAAGGTGAGGACCATTCCCACCCAGTCTTTCTTCAGTTTAGGTTCGACATAGTTGGTCTGGATGCCAAGTTCCTCCAAATAACTCAGTGAAGCGTCGTAGTCCTGCGCCAGGAAGGCCAGCAACGACTTTTGAAGGATTACCTCCGAACGGAGATCGCCCTTGACCATATAGAGCCGCATACGCTCGAGAGTCTGCAGCGCTTCTTTATAGAGTCCGGCCTGTTTGTAGAGTTCGGCCTTGGAGAGCAGCGCCTCGTTCACCTCCCCCGGATTGGCGGCCTCGAAGACAATGCGCTCGCACTTCGCCGCCTCGAAAAGCAGCGAATCCTTCGCGTCCTGCGCGCTTACGCTATTGCAGATTGCGAATAGGAACGTGGAGATTAAACACAATAGTGCTGTTCTGCGCATCTCTTAGATTGTCGTTATATATTCCCACGGACATATAACTGCCGTAGATATTGCCTATGTAGAAGAGCGAACCGAGGGTGCCGAACACTATCGTCCGCCAATCCTTCGGTCCTTTCTTAATCCAACATTCTGCCGTGAGGCCGGCGAAGATGCCGACGGTGAAGAAGGAGGCTATTCCCTCGTCCTTGCGTCCGGCATAGAACTTCCCCGCCCCGGGGATCACCGCCGACATCAAGCCGGCCAGCACGGGGCTCTTCTGCCGTTCATTGTAACGGCTTTCGTAGATTTTGCCGAAGATATTCTCCCCTTCGGTGAGGGAGTAGTCCGTGTAGGTGAAGTTTTGCGCGGCCTGCTCGTATGCCTGCCTGTCGTTCAGCAGCAGGCTGAATGCCGCGAGTTCATATTGTTTAAGTTCGGAGTCGCTTGTGCTTTGGATCAGCTTGAAGCCTTCGCCATAGTTGCCCAGGTAGGCCTGCGACACGGCGCCGAAAAAGAGGCTCTGCTCGTAGTAAGGAGAGTTCACCGGAACTTTTGCGAAACTATCTGCCGCGAGGTCCAGTTTGTTCGCTGTGTAAAGCGTCAGTCCCTTCAGGAAATCCAAGGTGTCAGACGGCGCGTAATTCTTGCCGTCCATCCAAGCCAGAGCGTCGCGGGTGAGATTATTACCGATGAGGTAATCGATGAACTCTATGTCTTTGCCTATACCCTGCTGGGCTTTCGCGCTTAGGCTGGCTATCAGCAGGACTGCAATCGTGAGGATGCGTTTCATTTCTCCTTACGCCTCCTCCTGTAGGCCTTAGTTCCTTCGTGGATGCGGCCGTCCTTTCCCTTAAGTTCTTGGGGGAAGGTGGCAGTGCCGATGTAGGTGTCGCGGGTCAGACGGTCCAGAGTGGAGAGCGTGCCGCGTATGGGGCCGAGGTCCCTGATTGCCTGCGGGAAGAATTCCACGCACTCGGGAGCATAGTAGCACTGCCCGCGCATCTGATTACGGAACAGATGATAGAGTTTATGTTTGGTGGTGTCTTTGGGTGCGGTTTGCTCAAGCGCACTCTGCACGAGATCGCGGTCCGTCTGACCATATGCGGAGACAACCGCGAGCAGCAGCGTGGCTATGAGGCAGGCCTTGCGCATTACCGCATCTTTTGGGTGTTCAGATCCATAGGTTTCGCATCGGCAGGCACCTTGAAGTCGAACATTTTGTCGTCGCCGTCGGCCACGATGTTCGAGTAGACCGTTCTGACCACGGTCGAATCTTTGGGAGAATTGTAGGTGATCTGAGTCTGCCTGTGCGGGAACGGGACGTAGCCCACGGTCTGATAATGCGAGTAATAGACCTTGACCTGCACGTGCCCGTCTTCGGTAAGGGTAGCGCTGTAGATCGGCAGATAGTCCTTACCGTAGACTATCTCCGTGAAGGGCGGCATCGATGGATCCACACTCTTGAAGGTCTTTTTCATCAGTCCGTCCTCAACATACTCCGTCTTCTGGAGTTTGTAGCCGTAGAGACCCACGCCGAGGTCCTCGATACGGCCGAGAAGGAAGATTGCGAGGAGTTCGTCCTTGGAACTTGCCAGTCCCTGGTTATCCACCATCACTTCCTTCGTCTTCGGGAAATAGATTTTCGTCTCTCCGTTGATGTTAGTTTCCATCACATATTCCACAGGCTTATGGTTACAAACCACCAAGCGTCCATTGTTTGCACAATAGACGCTTTTGGTGGTTGTGACCACGCTTTTTCCTGACACCGTCTTCACTTCCACATCGGCTGAAAGCCTGCGCTGGCCGAAGGCCTGTACGCTGAGAAGCAGGAAGACTACTGCAAGAAGACCGTGGAGAGATTTTCGCATTAGATGAGGTCTGCCCACATCAGCCAGCGGCCGTTGTTGCAATACTGGCCGATGTTGTTGTCAAGTACACCGATAAGGAGCATTACCCAGTCGATCACATAGACAACGCCGAAGCCTGCGCCGGTGACGATGTTAAGGATTACCGCGAGAATTGAGGTTCCCATGTACATACGGTGGATTGCGAGCCAACCGGTAACAGGAACGAGAGCGAGAAGGAATGCAACGATAGGCTGTGCACCGTTTCCGATGTGGATGGTGACATCTGTTGCGCCCTCAGCCTCAAGAGCTGCGGGGGTAACTTCTTCTGCCATTTCGATCATTGCGTCGATCGACTGCTCGTCGATTGTGTAGGAAGCAGCCTGAGCTGCAAGACCGAGTCCGAGGACTGCGATGAGGGTAAGAAGAACTTTTTTCATTGGTTTTTGAGATTTGGTTTTAATTAACGTGAAACAAATATAATAATTTTTGTTTAGAAGTTCACTCTTTGGATTGCCTCGGCGTCGGGCGCTTCGCCAGTCATCAGCCCGTACCCGAGAATGGCCTGCGCCTTAAGCCACTGCTTACCGGAGATATAATGCTCGACTCCCGGGAGTCCCGGGCAGCAGGGAGTGAGGTAGTTCGCCTCGAGAAGATAGCGGCATTTGATCTGTTCGATGCCCGGCACCGCTTTCGGGAGAGTGTAGATTACGAGATCGGCTGAGATGTCCTCCCCAATCTCATCGTGGTGAAGGAAGGACGACTTCAGTCCCGCCTGAAGGCAAGCGTCGAAGGCGGCACGGCCGGCTCCGCCCATGCCTATCACAAGCGCGCTGCGGACATCGAGCCCGTCGATCAGGCGCGCGACCGCGAGGACATCCGAATTGAACGCCTCCACAGAGCCGGAAGGAGTTTTGATTAAAATATTGGCCGCTTCAATACGTTCGACATCCGGACTTCTCCAATCAGCCATATCAGCTGCCATACGCTTATAGGGAGCAGTTATGTTTATAGCTTGAAAATCCTCACGAATGAATCTGGCGAACGCTTTGTCGAAATCTTCCTCCTCGATAATCTCGTAGGGATAACGTCCGGAGTAGGCGGCCCTGAATAGAGCCGGGCTCTGGGAACCGGCCGCAGGATACCCTATGAGGCCGAATTTAGGCATTGCTTCTCTGGCGTACCGCTTCGAAAAGGAGGATGGCCGCGCTCACGGAGACATTCAGCGAATCGAGACGGCCGAGCATGGGGATGCGGATATGCGCGTCCGCGGCCTGGCGCCAGATGTCGGTCAGGCCGGTGGATTCCGTGCCCATGACGATGGCGCTGCCGCCGCGGAAGTCGGTGTCGTAGTACAGTTCCGAGTCTTGAAGTTGTGCAGTGAAGACCTTGATGCCGCGAGCCTTGAGGAATGCGATGCATTCTTCCGAGGAACAAGCGACACAAGGAACTGTAAAGATTGCGCCTATAGAACTGCGGATCAGATTTGGATTATAAAGATCCGTCAGCGGGTCGCAGACGATAACGGCATCTGCTCCGGAGGCGTCGGCGCTTCTTAAAACCGCGCCAAGGTTTCCGGGCTTCTCAACGCTCTCGAGAACTACTATCAGGGGATTCTCTCCAAGTGTTAAATCCTCCAGGCCCAAAGTCTTCGCTTTCACCTCAGCGATAAGTCCCTCAGTACCAGCGCGATACGCGATTTTATCATAAACTGAGGCAGAGACTTCGAAAACTCGAACGTCACCCCCGACCTGATCGGGGGTCCAAGATGCCCGATCGCTGTCGGGCATGACTGCAGGGCAGTAGAATATCGAGTCTACCTCATACCCCGCCTCGACGCAGTGCTCAATCTCCCTGCGCCCTTCGACAACGAACAAGCCCTCGGAGCGACGCTCTGAGGACTTCTGCTGAAGAGCAAGAAGTTTCTTTATCTTCGGGTTCTGGGCGCTGGTGATTAATTCCGTCATTCTATAAAAACATAGTACATCTCCCTATCGCGGCGTAGGGAGATGTATCAACTTTATTTCAGGACAAGTTCCACGGGGCAGTGGTCTGAGCCGAAAACATCATTCAAAATATCCGTGCTGACTATTCGGTCGCGGAGAGCCTCGCTGACGAGGAAGTAGTCGATTCTCCAACCCACATTCCTTTCGCGCGCCGCCATTCTGTATGACCACCAACTGTACTTCGCCTCATCGGGATGCTGGAAGCGCCAGGTGTCCACCAGTCCGCTGGCGAGCAATTCGGTCATCTTGCCGCGCTCCTCGTCCGTGAAACCGGCGTTCATATGGTTGGTCGCAGGGTTCTTAAGGTCGATCTCCTCATGCGCCACGTTCATATCGCCGCAGACCACGACGGGTTTATTCAAACCTTTGAGATATGCCCTGAAGGCATCCTCCCACTGCATGCGGTAATCCAAGCGACGCAACCCGTCCTGTGAGTTAGGCACATAGACATTGACCAGATAGTAATCCTCGAATTCGAGAGTCACAACACGGCCTTCGTGGTCGTGCTTGTCAATGCCTATCCCATAAGAAACGCTCAGGGGATGTACGCGGGTATAGATAACGGTGCCCGAATAACCCGGCTTGTCGGCGTAGTTCCAGTAAGATTCGTACCCCAGGAACTCAAGGTCTATCTGGCCGGCCTGAAGTTTCGTTTCCTGAAGGCACACGCAGTCGGCATCGAGCTGCTCGAAGATATCGGCAAAGCCCTTGCCCGCGACAGCCCTGAGGCCGTTGACATTCCAACTGACGAGTTTCATTACAGGCTCCATTCGACACCGTCCTTGGTGTCCTTAACCTTGATTCCAAGCGCTGCGAGCGAGTCGCGGATGTGGTCGGAAGTCGCCCAATCCTTGGCGGCCTTGGCCTTCGCCCTCTCTTCGAGAACCATATCCATAAGGCCTTCTATTACCTTTCCGCCCGCGCCGGCTCCTTCGTCGTCGCGCAGACCGAGCACGCCGAACACGACGTCGTCGAAAATCTGCACGAGGGTCTGGATGTCGCCTTCGCTGAGTTTGATGCTTCCGGCCTTTGCGCTGTTGATCAGCCTGACGGCCTCGAAGAGTTGCGACACCGTTCCGGGTGTGTTCATATCATCGCACAGAGTATCGTAGACGCCCTCGAAAACGGCCTTGACCTCAGCTGATGTCGCAGGGCAGGTGTCAGGCGCCACTCCGAACGCTTCTTCGCCATAGACATACTTGGGCTCCTTACGGCCGGCCATCGCATAGAGATCACGCGCCGCCTGCATCAGACGGGCGAGGCCCTTCTCAGCGGCCTGCAGGGCTTCGTTGGAGAAGTCCAGCGTCCCGCGGTAGTGCGCCTGAAGTATGAAGAAACGCACGGTCATAGGGGCATAGGCCTGCTCGAGCTTCGGATGCGTGCCCGCGAACATCTCGGGCAGCGTGATGAAGTTGCCGAGCGATTTGCCCATCTTCTGGCCGTTGATAGTGATCATGTTGTTGTGCACCCAATAATGCACGCCCTGTGTTCCGCGGCTGGCCACATTCTGCGCGATCTCGCATTCGTGGTGCGGGAACATCAGGTCCATGCCGCCGCCGTGGATGTCGAACTCCTCGCCGAGGTACTTTTCGCCCATGACGGAGCACTCGAGGTGCCAGCCCGGGAAGCCTTCGCTCCAGGGGGACGGCCAGTGCATGATGTGCTCCGGCTCGGCCTTCTTCCATAGGGCGAAGTCGTAGGGCGCGCGCTTGTCGCCCTGTCCGTCCAGTTCGCGCGTTCCCTCGAGAGTATCCTCAAGGTTGCGGCCGCTCAGGATGCCGTAGTTATGGTCTTTGTTGTATTTCTGCACGTCGAAGTAGACGCTGCCGTTGCTGATGTACGCATATCCGGCGTCGAGTATCTTCTTCACGGCCTCGATCTGCTCGATGACATGGCCGCTGGCGCGAGGCTCGATCGAGGGCGGCGCGACATTGAGCAGCCTCATCGCTTCGTGGTAGCGCAGCGTGTACGTCTGCACCACCTCCATCGGCTCGAGCTGCTCCAGGCGCGCCTTCTTCGCGATTTTGTCTTCGCCGGCGTCCGCGTCGTGCTCCAGATGTCCCACGTCCGTGATGTTGCGTACGTAGCGCACTTTGTATCCGAGGTGCTTGAGCAGTTTTGCCAGCACGTCGAAGGTCACACCCGGGCGGGCGTGTCCCAGATGGGCGTCTCCATAGACCGTCGGGCCGCAGACATACATTCCTGCGCGGCCCGGGTTGATGGGCTTGAAGACCTCCTTCTGGTGGGTCATTGTATTTGTAAGTCGCAGAACTTTCATATCTAGAATTTTCTCAAGAAGCAATCCAATGTGTTCTCCAGCAGCGAGCAGATGGTCATGGGACCTACCCCGCCGGGAACGGGAGTGATGACGGACGCCTTCGGAGCCACCGCCTCGAAGTCCACGTCGCCGCAGAGTTTGCCGTCCTCCCCGCGGTTGATGCCCACGTCGATGACGACCGCGCCCTCGCCGACCATCTCCGCCCCCACGAACTTCGGACGGCCTATCGCGGCGACGAGTATCTCCGCCTGGCGGGTCACCTCGGCTATGTTCTGCGTGCGGGAGTGGCAGATCGTCACCGTGGCGTTCGCATTCAGCAGCAGTTTCGCTATCGGCAGGCCTACGATGTTGCTCCTGCCTATGACCACGGCCCTTTTGCCCGCCGGGTCCACGCCAGCCGCCTCGAGTATGCGCATAATTCCGCGCGGCGTGCAGGCCACGGCGGCCTCACGCTCGATTGCCGCGTTGTCTCGCCCGAGCCAGAGTTTTGCCACGTTCGCCGGATGGAATCCGTCCACGTCCTTCTCCGGAAGAATCGCGCCCGTGATCTTCGTCTCGTTCAGGTGTTTGGGCAGAGGCAACTGCACCAGAATGCCATCCACTGCGGGATCCGCATTGAGTTCATCGATGCGCGCCAGAAGTTCCTGCTCGGTCGTTTCCGCGGGGAGCTTACACTCTATGCTTCTGAATCCGGCCTTCTCGCAGGCTCTGTGCTTATTGCGCACATACACCTGGCTTGCAGGATCTTCCCCCACAAGAATAACAGCCAATGCCGGCACCCTGCCGTACTTCGCCGGGAACTCTTTCACCTGTTCGGCGATACCGGCGATTATCTTTTCAGATAGTTCTTTTCCGCTGATAGTCATACGTTCTGCTAAGATAATAAAAAAAGAGGTCGGGAAGACCCGACCTCTTGATTATTTTAAGCCAAAGCTTAAAGTTCGTTGAGTTCATCGACCGTCTCGTCACCGCGACCAACCACGATATCCTGGTAGTCCTTCAGACCGGTACCAGCCGGGATGAGGTGACCGCAGATGACGTTCTCCTTCAGACCCTCGAGGTGATCCACGCGGCCGCGGATGGCGGCTTCGCTGAGCACCTTGGTGGTCTCCTGGAAGGAGGCGGCGGAGATGAAACTGTTCGTGCGCAGAGCAGCGCGGGTGATACCCTGGAGGATGAGAGTCGCGGTGGCAGGCCTTGCGTCGCGCGCAACCATCACCTGGTGGCCCTGCCTCTGGAGGGAATCATTCTCGCTGCGGAGCTCACGTGCTCCGATAATCTGGCCTTCGGTGTACTTCTCGGAGTCTCCGGGGTTCTCGATGACGAACTTTCCGTAGATAGCGTCGTTCACATCCATGAAGTGCATCTTGTCCACGAGTTCCTCGTCAAGGAATTCGGTGTCACCGGGATTGGTGATCTGGACTTTGCGCATCATCTGGCGGACGATGATCTCGAAGTGTTTGTCGTTGATCTTCACACCCTGGAGGCGGTACACTGCCTGAACCTCGTTCACGATGTATTCCTGAGCCTTCACAGGTCCGAGGATGCGGAGGATGTCGCTCGGGGATACGCCACCGTCAGACAGCGGAGTACCGGCCTTCACATAGTCGTCTTCCTGCACCAGGATCTGCTTGGTCAGAGGAACGAGATAGCGCTTCTCGAGACCTGAGCGGTTCTTGACGATGATTTCGCGGTTACCCCTCTTGATGGTTCCCATGATGACCTGACCGTTGATTTCGGAAAGGGTTGCGGGGCTTGCCGAAGGGTTGCGGGCCTCGAAGAGTTCGGTGACTCGAGGGAGACCTCCCGTGATATCGTTTGCCTTGCCGAATGCGCGAGGGATCTTGATGATCACGTCGCCGACCTTGACGTCTGCACCGTCCTCCACCATTACGTGCGCTCCCACAGGGAGGTTGTACTGCTTGAGGATATTGCCTTCTGCGTCCACGAGGTCCACAGCAGGGTTCTTCGTCTTATCCTTGGACTCGATGATAACTTTGTCGTTGGAGGCCGAGAATTCGTCGGCGGCGTCCTTGCGGAAGGTAACGCCTTCGACCAGATTCTCGAAGCGGAGCTTACCGGCGGTCTCCACGATGGTGGTTGCGTTGTAGGCATCCCACTCGCAGATCCTGTCGCCCTTCTTCACCTTGTCGCCATCCTTGAAATACAGAACTGATCCGTAAGGGATGTCGTAGTGAGAATAGGTCATACCGGTTGTTGCGTCCACGATGCTGAGTTCGGTCATACGGCCGACCACGACAGTCTCCTTGGCGCCTTCCTCGTTCTCGCGCTCGATTGTACGGAGTTCCTGGAATTTCAGGACGCCGTCGTACTTGGAGTCAATCGAGGAATCTGCACCGGCCGAAGAAGCGGTACCACCGACGTGGAAGGTACGGAGCGTAAGCTGGGTACCAGGCTCACCGATGGACTGCGCAGCAATAACGCCCACGACCTCTCCCTTCTCAACCATACGGCTGGTGGCGAGGTTGCGGCCGTAGCACTTGGCGCAGACGCCCTTGCGGCTTTCGCAGGTGAGAACCGAACGGATTTCGACGCTCTCGATAGGGAGTTTGTCGATGAGTTCGGCCTGGGCCTCACGGATCTCGTCACCTGCGTGGACGATAAGTTCGCCCGTCAGCGGGTTGAAGATGTCGTGGACCGAGGTGCGGCCGAGGATTCTCTCGCCGAGGGACTCCACCACCGAATCCTTGTCCTTGATGGCGGTTGCCACAAGTCCGCGGAGGGTGCCGCAGTCTTCCTCGTTGATGATAACGTCGTGCGACACGTCCACGAGACGGCGGGTCAGGTAACCTGCATCCGCAGTCTTTAGGGCGGTATCGGCCAGACCCTTACGTGCGCCGTGCGTACCGATGAAGTACTCGAGCACCGTCATTCCTTCCTTAAGGTTGGAGATAATCGGGTTCTCGATAATGTCAGCACCAGAGCCGCCGGCCTTCTGCGGTTTCGCCATAAGTCCGCGCATACCGCAAAGCTGCTTGATCTGCTGGGTGCTACCACGGGCACCGGAGTCGAGCATCATGAACACAGGGTTGAAGCCCTGCTGATCAGCGGAGATCTGCTTGCCCACGATCTTCGTGAGGTCGTTGTCCACCGCCGACCAGAGGTCGACCACCTTGTTGTAACGCTCCTGATTTGTGATGAATCCCATCGCGAAGTTGCCCTTGATCTCGTCGATCTTCTTGTAAGCGTTCGCAACGAGAGTCTTCTTCTCCTCAGGGATGATCACATCGCCGAGGTTGAAGGAGATACCTGCACGGAAGGCCTGGTAGTAACCGAGGTTCTTGATATCGTCCAGGAACTGCGCCGTACGGGTCACACCGGTGTTCTTGATAACGTTGGTGATGATAGTACGGAGCTGCTTCTTTCCGATGAGTTCGTTCACGAACGGAACCTCGTCCGGCACATACTGGTTCACCATTATGCGGCCGGCGGTGGTTTTCACCATCTCAAAGCCTTTGCTTGCATCGTTCTTGTCCTTCGGAAGACGGACATTGACGAGCGCGTGCATTTCTATCTTCTTGTTGTCGAGGGCGATGATCACATCCTCAGGTCCGTAGAAACTCAGGCCTTCGCCGAGGGCGCCGGGGCGCACCTTGGTTATGTAATAAAGACCGAGAACCATATCCTGCGAAGGCACCGTGATAGGGGCGCCGTTCGCCGGGTTAAGGATGTTCTGCGAACCGAGCATAAGGAGCTGGGCCTCCATCACTGCGGCGTTGCCGAGCGGGAGGTGAACTGCCATCTGGTCACCGTCGAAGTCGGCGTTGAAAGCCGTACAAGCGAGCGGGTGGAGCTGGATGGCCTTTCCTTCGATCATTCGCGGCTGGAAAGCCTGGATACCGAGCCTGTGGAGGGTAGGTGCACGGTTGAGGAGCACCGGGTGTCCCTTCATCACGTTCTCAAGGATGTCCCAGATAACCGGGTCCTTGCGGTCCACGATCTTCTTCGCGGACTTGACCGTCTTCACGATGCCGCGCTCGATGAGCTTGCGGATGATGAACGGCTTATACAGCTCGGCCGCCATAAACTTCGGCAGACCGCACTCGTGCATGTTGAGTTCAGGACCCACGACGATAACCGAACGTGCGGAGTAGTCCACACGCTTACCGAGGAGGTTCTGACGGAAGCGTCCCTGCTTACCCTTGAGCGAGTCGGACAGACTCTTGAGAGCTCTGTTCTGCTCGCTGCGGACTGCGGCCGACTTCTTCGAGTTGTCGAAGAGGCTGTCCACCGCTTCCTGGAGCATACGCTTCTCGTTGCGGAGAATGACTTCCGGAGCCTTGATCTCGATGAGTTTCTTGAGGCGGTTGTTACGGATGATCACACGCCTGTAGAGGTCGTTGATATCCGAAGTCGCAAAGCGACCGCCGTCAAGCGGCACGAGAGGGCGAAGATCCGGAGGAGTGACGGGGATCACCTTCATGATCATCCACTCCGGACGGTTCTTGCCCTTGCTCTCCTGGAACCACTTCACCACCTGCAGCCTCTTCAGGGTCTCGACCCTGCGCTGCTGCGAAGTCTCGGTCTGCATCCTCTGACGGAGTTCCTTTGCAAGAGCCTCAACGTCGATCTTGGCGAGAAGGTCGTGAATACCTTCCGCGCCCATCTTCGCGATGAACTTCTTGGGATCGCTGTCGGAGAGATTCTCATTGCCGGGCAGGCGGTTCAGAACGTCCATATACTCGTCTTCCGCGAGGAGTTCCATGGGCTCGAGTCCGCTCTCGCCGGGGTTCACCACTATGTATTTCTCATAGTAGATGACCGACTCGAGTTTCTTCGAAGGAAGACCCAGAAGCGCGGAAATCTTGTTGGGAGCGCTCTTGAAGTACCAGATATGGGCTACCGGCACCGTGAGGGTGATGTGTCCCATCCTCTCGCGGCGGACTTTCTTCTCCGTGACCTCCACACCGCACCTGTCGCAGACGATGCCGCGATAACGGATCCTCTTGTACTTACCGCAGTAGCACTCGTAATCCTTGGTGGGTCCGAAGATCTTCTCGCAGAAGAGACCGTCTCTCTCGGGCTTGTAGGTCCTGTAGTTGACCGTTTCCGGCTTCAGGACCTCGCCGCAAGACCTTTCGGTGATGTCTTCCGGGGAAGCGAGGGAGATGCTGATCGTAGAGAAATTGCTCTTTACCTTTGATTCCTTATTGTTGAAACTAGGCATATTTCAATCTAATCAAATCGTTAATTAATCCAGGGTGACCTTGAGTCCGAGGCCGCGGAGTTCGTGCAGGAGCACGTTGAGCGACTCAGGGATTCCTGCCGGCGGCATAGGATCACCTTTGACGATAGCCTCATAAGTCTTGGACCTGCCGGTGACGTCGTCGGACTTGACGGTGAGGATTTCCTGAAGGATGTTGGCCGCGCCGAATGCTTCGAGGGCCCAAACCTCCATCTCACCGAAACGCTGACCGCCGAACTGAGCCTTACCTCCGAGCGGCTGCTGGGTGATAAGGGAGTAGGGACCGATCGAACGGGCGTGCATCTTGTCGTCGACCATATGGCCGAGTTTGATCATGTAGATGACGCCGACCGTAGCCTGCTGGTCGAAGTAGTCGCCGGTGCCGCCGTCGCGGAGAGCCGTCTTGCCGTAGCGAGGCAGGCCCGCCTTGTCGGTGTAGTCGCAGATTTCATCCAGGCTCGCACCGTCGAAAATCGGGGTGCTGAACTTGAGTCCCAGACGCTCTCCGGCCCAACCGAGGACGGATTCGTAGATCTGGCCGAGGTTCATACGGCTCGGCACGCCCAGAGGGTTGAGGACGATGTCCACAGGAGTACCGTCGTCGAGGAACGGCATGTCTTCCTGGCGGACGATCTTCGCTACGATACCCTTGTTACCGTGGCGGCCGGCGAGTTTATCACCGACGGTG
>CAJOHV010000036.1 GCA_905234485.1 uncultured Bacteroidales bacterium
TGCCACACTCAACAAGGTCGTTGAGAATGAAGTAGTCGAAGGTGAAGTCACCGAGATCAACAAGCGCGAAGTTATCGTCAGCATCGGCGGTAAGAGCGAAGGCGTTATCTCTGCAGCGGATTTCCGCTACAACCCTGACCTCAAGGTCGGTGACAAGGTAGAAGTATTCGTAGAGTCGGCCGAGGACAAGAAGGGCCAGCTCGTGCTTTCCCACAAGAAGGCCCGCGCTCTCAAGTCCTGGGACCGCGTCAGCGAGGCTTTCGAGAAGGACGAGATCGTCAAGGGCTATGTGAAGACCCGCACGAAGGGCGGTATGATCGTGGACGTCTTTGGCATCGAGGCTTTCCTCCCCGGCAGCCACATCGATATCAAGCCTATCCATGATTACGATCAGTTTGTCGGTCAGACGATAGACTTCAAGATCGTCAAGATCAACCAGGAGTTCCACAATGTGGTCGTCTCTCACAAAGCTCTGCTCGAGGCTGAGCAGGAAGCCAAGAGGGCTGAACTCATCGGCAAACTGGAGAAGGGTCAGATCCTCGAAGGCGAGGTCAAGAACATCACCAACTACGGTGTGTTCGTGGACCTTGGCGGAGTGGACGGTCTCATCCACATCACCGATCTCTCCTGGGGCCGTATCAACCACCCCGAGAAGGTCGTCTCGCTCGGCGAGAAGATCAAGGTGGTCGTTCTCGACTTCAACGATCAGCAGAAGAGGATTGCTCTTGGTCTCAAGCAGCTCACCCCTCATCCTTGGGACAACCTGGATCCCAACCTCAAGGTTGGCGACAAGGTCACCGGAAAGGTTATTCTCATCGCCGACTACGGCGCATTCATCGAGATCGAACCCGGCGTCGAAGGTCTTGTCCATGTCTCTGAGATGTCTTGGAGCACCCGTCTCCACTCCGCTCAGGACTTCCTCAAGGTCGGTGACGAAGTTGAGGCTCAGATCCTCACCCTGGACCGCGAGGCTCGCAAGATGTCTCTCGGTATGAAGCAGCTTACTTCCAACCCTTGGGACAACATCAAGGAGAAGTATCCTGTTGGAAGCCAGCACAAGGCAGTCGTCCGCAACATCACGAGCTTCGGCGTGTTCGCTCAGCTCGAGGATAGCGTAGAAGGCCTCATCCACATCAGCGATCTAAGCTGGAACAAGATCAAGCATCCGTCCGAGATGATCAATCCCGGCGACGAAATCGATGTCGTGATCCTCGAGTGCGACGAGACCAACCACAAACTCAGCCTTGGCCACAAGCAGCTCACTCCCAACCCTTGGGATGCCATCGAGGCTAAGTACCCTGTGGGTAAGGTGGTTGAGGGCACCATCGCCAGCACCACTGACAAGGGCGCTACCATCACCCTCGATTCCGAGACCGAAGGCTTCGCGTTCAACCGCGACCTCGTGAAGGAAGACGGCAAAACTGCAGTCGTGGGCGAGACCCTTCCTTTCAAGGTGATCGAACTCCGCCGCAGCACCAAGAGCGTGCTCGTTTCTCATCTCCGCACCTATCAGGAGGCGAAGGAGAAGGCAGTTGCTTCTGAGGCAGCAGCGACCAAGAAGGCCGTTAAGAACGTCAACGCAAACGTTGAGAAGACTACTCTCGGCGACATCGACGCTCTCGCAGCCCTCAAGTCCAAACTCGAAAAGGGCGAGTAATGAACTTCTCGCTCCAGATACTGGGCGCGGCTTCGGCCATGCCCATTTCTGAAATGAATCCAAGCGCCCAGGCACTAACCGTGCTAGGGCGCTTGTTTTTGATTGACTGCGGGGAAGGCACGCAGCAAAGGATGCGTCAGATGCATCTTTCCTTCCTCAAAGTGGAGGCGGTCTTCATCTCCCACATCCACGGAGACCACATCTTCGGGCTGTTCGGAGTTCTGTCGACTATGGCCATGTACAACCGTACGGAAGCGCTGCATATTTTCGGCCCTGAAGCCCTCGGACCCGTGTTGAAGTTCTATCAGTCGTTCTGGGGCGAGGGGACAAACTATGAAATAGTCTTTCATAAAATTGCGGTCAGTGGCTTGGAGGAAATCTATGTCTCGAAGCACTGCCGTGTGTCCGCTTTCCCGCTTAAGCACAAGATCGAGTGCTACGGCTACCGTTTCGACGAAATCTGTTCGGCAAGACAGTTGGAGAAAGCGCCTGCGCGCTCCTACGCCTACTGCTCGGACACCATGCCTTTCCCGGAACTGCCGGATTATGTCAGGGGAGTTGATGTGCTTTACCACGAAACGACCTACCCGGTGGATTTCGCAGAGAAGGCGGCAGCGCGCTTCCATAGCACCACGGAAGACGCGGCGCGCTGCGCGGCGGCGGCGGGGGCGGGGCGACTGCTGATCGGTCACTACACGTCCCGTGTGCGTGACCGCTCCCTCTTCGCCCGCGAGGCCGCCGCTCTCTTCCCTAACGTCACCGCCGTCAATGATGGCGATGTCTTCGAACTATAGGCGTGTTTTGTAACTACCTGAATTATAACGCCTTACCGAAAACGATGTGCCCGAATTCGAACACATCGTTTTTCGTAATTATGTGGAAGTCAGGCGTTTACAAAACACGCCCTTAATCGGTCCAGACGGAAAGGTATTTTTGCAGGGCCCACATCTCGTCGCGATAGCGCGCCGCGTTGGTGAAATCCAACTCCGCGGCGGCTTTGTGCATCTGTTCGCGGTCGGTCTCGATTAGTTTTTCAATCTGTTCGCGCGACATAGAGCGTATGACCGGGTCCTGAAGCACGGCGGCGAGGTCGGCGCGGACACGACCGTCCTTGAACGCTTCGCCTTCGGCTCGCAGCGAGTCGTGTCCCAGGCCGACCGAGATGCGACCCTTTCCAAGATCCGAGGGGTTGGGGATGTAGCGAGGATCGTCGTAGGAGTTCGCCGCGCTGACACGACCTGTCAATTCGTTCGCCAGCACATTGTGCTTAGTCTCGATTTGCTCGGGAGTTATATGGTGAAGTTTGTTGTATTCTATCTGCTTGGTGCGGCGGCGGTTGGTTTCCCGGATAGTGTCTTCCATCGAAGGCGTCACCTTATCTGCATACATAATCACCAGACCGTTGACATGACGCGCCGCGCGACCGGCAGTCTGGGTCAAAGACCTGGCGGTGCGCAGGAATCCCTCCTTGTCCGCGTCCAGAATCGCGACTAATGACACCGCGGGGATATCGAGTCCTTCGCGCAGCAGGTTGACTCCTATCAGCACATCGAACAGGCCGTTCTTGAAGTCCTCGATGATGGTCACGCGCTCGGCAGTGTCCACATCCGAATGGATATACCGGCAGCGTATGCCTATGCGGCGCATATAGTCGTCCAGTTCCTCCGCCATGCGCTTGGTGAGGGTCGTAACCAGCGTGCGCTCATCGCGCTCGGCTCGCTTCCGCACCTCTTCCACCAGGTCGTCCACCTGGTTCTCCGTGGGCCGGACTTCCACGGGAGGGTCCAGCAGACCGGTAGGCCGCACGACCTGCTCCACCACCAGCCCCGCGCTCTTCTCGAGTTCGTACTCGGCCGGCGTAGCGCTCACATAGACCTTCTGGCCCGTAATTTCTTCGAACTCGGGGAAGGTCAACGGACGGTTGTCGGCGGCGGCGGGGAGCCGGAAGCCATATTCGATCAGCACCGACTTCCGGCTGTGGTCGCCGCCGTACATAGCGTGGACCTGGGGAAGGGTGACGTGCGACTCATCCACGAAGGTGATGAAGTCCTTTGGGAAATAGTCTATCAGGCAGAACGGTCTCTGCCCGGCTTTTCGGCCGTCGAAATAGCGGCTGTAGTTCTCTATTCCCGGGCAGTAGCCCAGCTCTTTGAGCATCTCTATGTCGTTCTCCACCCGCTGCTGGATGCGCTTCGCCTCAAGCATGCGGTCGTTGCGCTCGAACCATAGGATTTGCTCGTACAGATCGTCGCGGATGTGCCCTATCGCAGCTTCCGCGCGCTCCTTGGTCGTGACAAAGTTATTTGCGGGATAGATGTTGACCTCGCTGACGTCTTCCAGATGCGCGCCCGTAAGCGGATCTATCACCGACAGATTCTCCACTTCGTCGCCGAAGAACTCGATGCGAACCGCATTATCAGCCCCGCTGAGGAACACGTCCACCGTATCGCCTTTCGTGCGGAAAGAGCCGCGGGTGAATTCGCCCTCCGTGCGCACGTAGAGCGCGTCCACCAACTTATAAAGCAGCCCCGTCAGCGAACGCTGCTCGCCCCTGCGCACGGTCACCGTCTGCTCGTGGAAATCGTCAGGATTGCCTATGCCGTAGAGGCAACTGACCGAACTGATCACTATCACGTCGCGCCTGCCGCTCAGCAGCGCCGATGCAGCCGATAGGCGCAACTTCTCGATCTGGTCGTTTATCGAAAGATCCTTCTCGATGTAAGTATCCGTGTTCGGCAGATATGCCTCGGGCTGGTAGTAATCGTAGTAAGAGACGAAGTATTCGACGGCGTTTGTGGGAAAGAAAGACTTGAACTCGCCGTAGAGTTGCGCCGCGAGAGTCTTGTTATGGCTCAGGATCAGGGCAGGCCGCTGGAGTTGCTCGATTACGTTCGCCATCGTGAAAGTCTTGCCCGAGCCGGTGACGCCCAGAAGGGTTACGTCGCTCACGCCGCTGCGGAGAGCGTCCACCAACTGCGCAATCGCTTCCGGCTGGTCTCCGGAAGGTTTGTAGTCCGACTCAAGTTTGAATTTCATAGTTCAAAGATAATGATTATCTTTGTTATATGACTACAGAAGAACTGCTCGCGAATGTCCGCGTAATCGAGGACTTCCCCATCAAAGGCATCCATTTCCAGGACGTTACAACCCTCTTCGCCAATCCCGAATGTCTGAAGGAAATCACAAACCGTTTTGTGAACATTTACAAAGACAAGGGCATTACGAAAGTGGTTGGTCTCGAGGCCCGCGGCTTCGTGCTCGGAGCCATTCTGGCCGAAAAACTCGGCGCCGGTTTCGTTCCCGCCCGCAAGAAAGGCAAACTCCCCGGCGACACAATCAGCGAAGCGTACAATCTGGAATATGGCTTTGACACCATCGAGATTCACGTTGGAGCGATTACCCCGGACGATGTGGTCCTTGTCCACGATGACCTCCTCGCCACCGGAGGCACCCTCGCCGCGGCGGTGCACCTCGTGGAGAAGTTCAATCCGAAAAAGATTTACACGAGCACCATCATCGACCTCACGGCCTGCCCCAGAAAGGCATCTTTCCCCAAGGACCTCGAGATCGAATCTCTGCTGAAAATAGACGTCGCTTAAGACCAGCGGACGCGAAGGACGTGCTTGATGCGCCCGATAAGGGAAATCACCTTGTCGAGTTCTGAATTCGAAGGCACAAGCAGCTTGATCACTATTTCATCATCGCCTGTGCGGGCGTTCTGGTTGACCACGAACGAACGCATGGACACCCTGAACTGCGCGATTATGTCCATTATCGAACTCATCACCGTGCGGTCTGGTTCCGCGGTGACGGAGAGCGTGGCGAGGAACTCGCCCGTGCTCTGGGTCTCCTGCCAGACTACCCTCTGAATCCTATACGGGTAGCGCTCCAGCAGACGGGCAGCGTTAGGGCAGGATATGCGGTGGATTTTGATACCTTCGCCCCTGGTTACAAATCCGAAAACGTCGTCACCGAACACGGGGTTGCAGCAGCGCGCCATCTTGTACTGAAGGCCTTTCACATCCTTGGCGTTAAGCACCAGGATATCGTCTCCGGAACCCGTGAAAACGGACCTTTTGACGGCGGCGGCAGTATCTTCCACTACAACTTCCGCCTTCTGGCCCTGTCCGAGGATATACTCCTTGACTTCATTGACGTCGATTGTGCCCTCCGCGATGGCGGCATACATGGCAATCAGACCGTCGCAGCCGTGCTTCTTGCAGAACTCGTTCTGCGACTCCACACTCCACTCCAGTTTCCAGTTCTTCAGGCGCCTCTCGGTGAGTTCGCGCCCGTCCGCCGCCAGTTTGCGTAGCGCTTCGTCCAACTGCTGGCGTATCTTCGTGCGCGCCTTCGAACTCACGACCCAGTTCAGCCAGTCTGCGGACGGCTTCTGGTTCTTCGACGTGAGCACTTCCACCACATCGCCTGTTTTCAGTTTTTCGCGTATGGAGACAGCCTTGCCGCCGATGCGCGCGCCCGTGCAGCGGCAGCCCACGTTGGTGTGGATGTTGAACGCGAAATCGAGCACCGTGCTGCCGGCCTTGAGGATGCGCAGTTCGCCCGTGGGCGTGAACACGAATATCTCGTCCGACGGCGCCATCGGCTGGTCCTCAGGCTTCACCTCGGTAGGGTGCTCGAGCGCGTAGCGTACAGACGTAAGCCATTTATCGAGCGTCTGCTCGCCCTTGATGCCTTTGTAGGACCAGTGCGACGCGAGTCCGCTTTCGGCCGTTTCGTCCATTCGGACGGTGCGTATCTGAACTTCGATATAGTGTCCGCTGGCATTCTTAACGGTGATATGCAGCGACTCGTAGCCGTTCGGCTTGGGGTTGGTCAGCCAGTCGCGCAGGCGCTTGGTGTCCGGCTCGTACTCTTCGGTAACATAGGAATACACCTTCCAGCATAGATCCTGCTCGAGTTTGCGATCCGGTTCGCAATCGATGATGAAACGGATGGCGAACACGTCGAACACACCCTCGAAGGGCACCTTCTGCACCTGCATCTTGCGGAAGATGCTGTAGGCTGTCTTAGTGCGTATCTTCAGTTTGTACTTGATGCCGGCCTTGTCTATCTTCTCCTTCAGCGGCTCAATGAACTCCTTCATCAGGCGCTCGCGCTGAGGGGCTGTCGCTGCCAGTTTGTTTTTGATTGCCCTGTACTGCTCAGGTTCCGAGAACTTGAAGTAGATGTCTTCGAGTTCGCTCTTGATGTTGTACAGGCCGAGCTGGTGCGCCAGCGGGATGTAGAGCATCAGGGTCTCGAGTTGCTTCTGCTCGCGCGAACTCTTCGGGAAGATGCTGAGGTTGCGCATTACCTCCAGGCGGTCGGCTATCTTGATGACCGTCACACGCGGGTCGGCGCTGTACTGGACTATCAGTTTTTTGTAGTTCTCGGCCTCCAGGCGCGTGTCCTTGGGCTTGATGGTGCTGATCTTGTTCAGACCGTCCACCAGAGTGAGCACGTCTTTCGGGAAGGCGGACAGGTCCACCTCCGGATGCGCGCGAGTGGCTTCGTGGAGATACACGGCGGCGATGCATTCCTCCGGCAGACCGATTTCGTCGCGGACTATAGCCGCCACTCCGTCGGGATGCGTGATGAAGGGCACGCCGTTGTGGCGCACCTCACCGCTGAGGGTCTGCAACGCGACTTCCCGCGCTCTGCTGACAAGATCTTCCATTATTTCTTTATCTGGAGGGCGTCAAGCGCCTTCTGATATGCCTTAGCCTTTTTTTGATGTTCCGCGTAAGTCTTCGAGAAGACATTGGTGCCGTCGAATTCTGTGGACGCGCAGAAGTAGAGGTACCCCGACTCCGTGTCCGCATTCAGCACCGCATCGATCGCAGTCTTGCTCGGGAAACAAATCGGTCCCGGAGGCAGGCCGGCGTGGGTATAAGTGTTATACGGCGAATTCACCTTCAGATGCTTCTGGAGTATTCTGCTCGGCTTGAAATCGAAGCAGTAAGCCACCGTCGGGCAGGCCTGCAGCCTCATTCCCTTGCGGTAGCGGTTGATGTAGACCCCGGCGAGTTTGGTGTACTCCGGGACGTGGTTCGACTCGCACGCCACTATCGAAGCGAGCGTGCTGACCTGAGCGGTCGTGAGCCTAAGGGCTTTCGCCTTCGCCTTGCGCTCTTCGTTCCAGAACTTGTCGTGCTCTTTCTTGAAGAGGGTGAAAATGTCCGTCAGCGATGCGTCCCAGTAGATTTCGTAGGTGTCCGGGATTATCATCTCGTACACGGTCGTGGGAGTGAAACCGAACTTGCGCAGGAACACTTCGTCATCAAGGGCCTGAGCCACCTCGGCCTCGCCGACCTGCATCTGGCGCCCTATCGACGCGGCGAGTTCGCTCTTGAGACGTATGCCGCCGCCTATGACGAGTTTGATGGGGGACTGCCAGCAGTTGTTCAGCATACGGGCCACATACACGCACGAATAACTCTCCTTGATGCGGTAGTGCCCCGGGGTGATATACTTATCCACCTGCTTCTGGTGGAACACCTCGCGCAGCGCCTGCTCCCAGCGTATTCCGGTCTGCGACTTGATCTGCGCGATCACGTCTTCCGGGGTGGTGTCTGCGAGCACATAGACTTCAGCGTCGCCATAGAAGGCGGGCAGACGGTTATTGCGCAGCCATCCCCACGCCTGCAGAGCGCCGAAGAAAACCACGGCGAGCAGGGCGATTCCCGCGATGCGCCATATGCCTGAACGTTTCTTTTTCATCGCCGGGGATTATCTGAGCCTGAGTTCCTGCTCCATCACGAGCGGAACGCCTTTCTTGAGTTTGTTGCGTTTTTCGATGCTGCGCATCTTCACGCCGAAGCGTTGGCTGATTTCGCGCAGCGACTCGCCGTCCTCGCTGACGATATATTTATCCAGACCCTTGGCGGCCTTGGACTTCTTCGCCTGGATGTAGACGACGGTGCCGGGAAGCAGCGTTTCCGGCTCCTTCAGGTCGTTGAAACGGAGTATTTCGCGAGGGAAGAGGTCGTAGATAAGGGCGATGGAATCGTATGTGTCTCCTGCGACGGAGTAGATACACGCCACGCCGTTCTTCTGATAAATCGTGCGCTCGAGCGAGAAGCGGAACTGCTCGTCGTAGGATATGGGCATAATCACAGCCTTCTCCAACTGATCCGGCGATTCCACCTTCACCACCGCACCTTTGTCGAACCTCGTGAGGTCATATTCTTCGATGAGGGCGATGAGTTTGGGCGCGTAGTTGGGGTCGGTGGCGTAGCCGGCCTGCTTGAGACCGTAGCACCAGCCTTTGTAGTCCGTCAGGTCCAGATCGAAAAGGAACTTGTAGCGGTCGTAGTAACGCAGGAAATCGGAGTGATCCCTGAAAGAATCTTCGTCTTTGCTATACGCGCGGAAGCACTCCTGGGGAGCGTCGTCGTCCGCCTTCATATTGGGGCCTTTCCACGATTTGCCGCACTTGATTCCGAAGTGGTTATGGGCTTTTGTGGCGAGAGTTGAACGGCCTGCGCCGGACTCCAGAAGGCCCTGGGCGAGGGTGATGGAGGCCGGCACGCCCGTGCGCTCCATCTCAGTGATGGCGAGGGCGGAATACTTGTCTATATAGGCTTTGCGCGCGGCGACCATATCCACGGCGGCAGCCGCTGCGAATGCGAGCGCTATCGAGGCGAAAAGCAGTATGATGGTCCTTTTCATATCGTCCGCTAATTTACGGATAATATTTATATAGGACCAATTATTTCTTGAGCAATTCGGCGCTGCGGGCGATGAACTCCGCGAGGGCTTTGCCCGTCAGGAGTCCATTGGATAGCAGCGCGAGGTCTACCACCTGATGCAGCAGATCGGAGGTGCCTTCGCGGTCGGCCCAGATCTTCGCAATCACGGGGTTCTCCATATTCACCTTCACGTCGTACATCTGAGGCATAGAGCCATAGAAATTCATTCCTCCGCCGATCGCTGACATCTCGCGGTAGCGGCGCATAAACTCGTTCTGGGTAATCAGCACGGGCTCGCCGTCCTCGCCGAGGTTGGCCGCCTCCACGGTCCATTCCGGACCTTCGGGCAGCGCGGCCTTGAACAGTTCGGACAGCGCTTTGCTGTCGTCATCGCTCATAGTCGGCTTCACCTCGTCTTCCTTGGGGATCAGTCGCGATGCGGAATCGGAATCCACGCGGGCGCAGCGAACGTCATTGACTTTCTGCTCGAGCAGGCCCACGAAGTGTGAGTCGAGTTCGCAGTCCATCAGCAGGACGTTGTAGCCCAGATTCTTTGCGGCCTCGATCGCCGGGTATTGCTTTTCGGTGTCGGTGGCATAGAGGAACACGACCTTCTTGTCTTTATCCGTCTGCTGCTCTTCCACCGCCTTGCGGTATTCGTCGAAACTGTAGTACTTGCCATCCACGTCTTTGAGGAGCGCGAACTGAACGGCCCTCTCGCAGAACTTTTCGTCCGATAGCATACCGTACTCGATGAAGAGTTTGATGTTGTCCCACTTCTCTTCGAGGGTCTGGCGCTGCTCCTTGAAAATCTGCTCAAGCCTGTCGGCCACCTTCTTGGTGATATAGGTGCTGATCTTCTTGACGTTCGCGTCGGACTGGAGATAACTCCTGCTGACGTTCAGCGGGATGTCCGGAGAGTCGATCACGCCGTGGAGCAGGGTAAGAAAGTCCGGCACTATGTTGTCCACGTGGTCCGTAACGAACATCTGGTTGCAGTAGAGCTGGATCTTGTTCTTGTCGATAGCCATCCTTTCCTTGATCTTCGGGAAGTAAAGCACTCCGGTGAGGGTGAAAGGATAGTCCACGTTGAGGTGGATATAGAACATCGGGTCTTCCTCCATTGGGTAGAGGGCATGGTAGAAGTTGAGGTAATCCTCGTCCTTCAGGTCAGCCGGCGCCTTTGTCCAGATGGGTTCGACGCTGTTGATGACATTGTCTTCGTCGGTCTCCACGCTCTTGCCGTCTTTCCATTCGGTCTTCTTACCGAACACCACGGGCACGGGCATGAACTTGCAGTATTTGTGCAACAGGCCCTCGATGCGCCCTTTCGCCGCAAACTCCTCGCTGTCGCCGTCGAGATAGAGCGTGACGGTGGTGCCGCGGTCCTCGCGCACGCATTCGTTCATTTCGAACTCGGGCGAACCGTCGCAGCTCCAGAACACCGGCTTAGCGCCTTCCTGCCAACTGAGACTCTCAATGGTCACCTTGGAGGAGACCATAAACGCGGAGTAGAATCCAAGGCCGAAGTGGCCGATGATTCCGCTAGCCTGGTCTTTATATTTTTCGAGGAATTCTCCGGCTGAGGAGAATGCTATCTGATTGATATACTTGTCCACCTCTTCTGCCGTCATACCGATACCGCGGTCGGTGATCTTGAGCGTCTTGCCTTTTTCGTCCAGTTCCACCTTTACCTTCATCTCGCCGAGGTCGCCACTGAAAGCGCCTGTGCTTGCGAGAGTCTGCATTTTGCGGGTTGCATCCACTGCGTTCGCCACAAGTTCACGAAGGAAGATTTCGTGGTCGCTGTAAAGAAACTGCTTGATAACCGGGAAGATGTTCTCGGTGGTTACTCCAATATGTCCTTTTGTCTTTTCCATAACAAAAAAATTGCGTCTTTCTGCAGAAGAAAAACGCAATTTCTGTTCCAGTGACAATTTGTCAGACTATTTGTAAAGGAAGCGTTTGATAGACATCTTAGGAGTCTTTTCAAAGGGCTCGAGGACGATTTCTATCTTCGCGATCTGGCTATAGTTCGGAAGGTGTCTGTTGGTCGCAAGCCTGATGTTCTCGGGGATGTCGGAAATAGCTTCCTGGTCGAGTCCGGCGTTCTTGATAGCGTCCTGATCGAGGTAGACGAGACCTACGATCTTGCCGGCACGGTCTACTACGACTGATTCTGCGACATAGGGCTGAGTGTTGATGATGGCCTCAAGTTCTTCAGGGTAAACGTTCTGGCCGTTGGCGGTGAGGATAAGGCTCTTGGAGCGGCCCTTGATGAAGATGTTTCCGTCCTTGTCCATTATACCAAGGTCGCCGGTACGAAGGAAACCGTCCTCGGTAAAGGCATTGGCTGAGGCCTCGGGGTTCTTGAAGTAACCGATGCAGATGTTCTCGCCCTTCGCCTGAATTTCGCCGGCGATATGCTGAGGGTCTTCTGAATCGATGCGGACGGTAGCACAGTCGACCGGTTTACCGCAGGAGCCCGGCACATATTTCGTCCAGTGTTCATAGGCCAGCAGCGGACAGGCTTCAGTCATTCCGTAGCCGACGAGGTACGGGAATTTGATCTTCTTAAAGAGTTTTTCGACCTCGGGGCTGAGGGCGGCTCCGCCCATTATGAATTCCTGTACATTGCCGCCGAAGGCTTCTACCAGACCGTTCTTGACTTTATTGTAGATGATGCGGTTCAGACCGGGGATGCAGGTAAGGAACTTGATGATAGGTTTGTCGAGGGTAGGCTTTACCTTGCTCTTGTAGATCTTCTCCATCACGAGAGGAACGGTGATCAGAAGGTAGGGCTTAACCTCGGCGAATGCCTTCAAAAGGGTTGCCGGGGTAGGGGCTTTCCCAAGCCAGTAGATTCCGGTACCGTTGCAGAGAGGGTAGATGAACTCGATTACGAGGCCGTACATATGGGCCATAGGGAGCATACTGACCATCTTGTCTCCTGCGGGGACGTGTCTCTGGCTGAAGTCGACGTTGGCGCTGAAGTTGCGGTATGTAAGCATCACGCCCTTGGGGTCGCCGGT
>CAJOHV010000037.1 GCA_905234485.1 uncultured Bacteroidales bacterium
GTCACCATTTTGTGTCCCGCGCTGAGCGCGACGGCGGCATCATACTGGCGCTGCTTGGCTTCGGTGTCATTGGCATATATGTCTACTCCCACTATATCTACCAGGTCGTTTCCGGGATACCATTCGGCGAACTGTTTTTCAGCTCCTTGAGTAGCATCCAGAGTCCATACCCAGATAAGGTTGTTGAGGCCGTACTCGCCTTCGAGCTTGTCGCGAAGCAGTTTCCACAGCTTCTTGCAAGGCTCGGCGCCGCCGCGGCCCCACCAGAACCATGCTCCATTTGAGCCGTAAAGATTGTAATTGCCGGCGGCTTCGTGGAGAGGACGCCAGATTACGGGTATGCCTTCATCCTGGAGCAGTTTCAGGTAACCGGCGACTATCTCGATGTCGCTAAGTATGAACTCGTTTTCCCATGTACCTTCTATAAGGGCGCGCTCGATGCTGAAACCGGTTTTGTCGCAATAGAAATTGTAGCCGTCGAAATTGCCCTTCTTTCCGTTCTCCCAGGCCTGCTGGTTGGTCGGGACGTTCCAGTGCCACATAAAGGATACAAGACCCTTTGCGTTCCACTGCTCGCGCGCGGCCGAGATGTCTCCATAGTTGACTTTCCAACTCCAGTTGTCGGGGGTGGGGGAGTACTGAAGGAAAATGTAGTCGTAGCCAGCCAGAGCTGGGTGTTTGCCTGTCAGGGTGTCGGACTGAACGCCGCTGAGCATCTTCTGGCCGGAAAGGATGCGAAGGAATTCATAGACGTTCGCCGCCTGCTGAGTAGCATTCGGATTGGTAAGGGTCGAGTCCGTCTCTTCGGCGAATTCGACCGGCTCGGGTTCGGGTTCAGGTTCGGGTTCAGGTTCGGGCTCCGGTTCCGGATTGACTATGACCGGATCCGGGTCGTCCTTTACAGGAGAATCAACCGGATCAGGATTACATCCCAAAACCAGCAGCGCAAGCGCCGCCGTTATTACGTATACTTTTTTCATAATTAGGACCGGAAGGGACGGTCAGGCCCCTTCCGGCAAAAGTTATAGTCTACTTAAGACCGACTGAAGTGAGGGTCCAGTAGGCGCCGCAGATAACCATGCCGTCTCCGGCGATCAGCGCTGCGATATCATCTGCAGTAAGTTCGAACTCGTAGGAGGTGAGTCCTGCAACGGGGATGTTACCGTCTTCTGCAAGACTTGCAAGGCTGGGTATTGAATTCCAGTTCCCGACTCCGAAACGCATTACTGCATCATCCGCGCTGGTGGTGAAGTGCGCGCAAAGGGTGGTGCCGGCTTCGACTGCGCTCCAGTCAAAGGCACCGTAAGCAAGAGCGGCCATTGAACCATCCCAGTTGCCAACCACGGCTTCGCCTTCCCAGATGGTCTTTTCCTGAGGACCGGCTGACTCCATAGTCACGAGGACTACCTCGGTGAGAGTCCAGTAGGCACCGCAGATTACGAGACCGCCGTTTGCGACGAGTTCATCAATGTCGGCCTGGGTGAGTTCAAATTCATAACTGGTAAGTCCGGCAATAGGGATGTTACCATCTTCTGCAAGGCCTGCGAGGCTAGGCATGGAAGCCCAGCTACCGTTACCGAAGCGCATAACCGCATCGTCGGCGCTGGCAGTAAAGGACACTGCGAGTTTAGTGCCGGCTTCGACCGTGCTCCAGTCAAAGGCGCCGTATGCAAGCGCTGCCATGGATCCATCCCAGTCACCAACCACGGTTTCGCCTTCCCAGATTACAGTGCGCTTTTCAGCTGCACCGAACTGGATGAGGGAAATGCCGGTAATCTCCACATTGCCATCACCATTGATGATGAATGCTCCACCCCAACCCACATCTTCGGTGAGGGATGCGAGTACTGCATCGGTGATTTCGAACGAGAAGGACTGTGATCCTCCGGGATAACCTGCATCCTGTTTGACTTCGTTACCTCCGTCAAGTTCATTGAGTGAGAGGTTGACCCAGTGGCCGTTAACGAGTTGCAGATCCCACCATCCGGTTTCAGGAGCGGTGTAGTAGATCTTGACAACGTCACCGGCCTTGGCTCCGAGGGTCTGCCAGATGAAGCGGTCATCGCCGAAGGTGACTCCGGCCCAGCCGTTGATAATCTCGCTGCCCTGCCATATGAAGGTCTCCGTGAACGGAGCGGTGATCGTGAACGGGATAGGCCAGGTCATTTCGCTTTCGTCCATCAGCGTGAGGGCAAGACGATAGACGCCGGGACCGATTCCCTCAGGAATAGCGAACGACAAAGCGTCGTCGCTGCGAACGGCGAATGAGGTTACCCTCTTACCCTTGATGTAGATACGGTCGATCTGCAGCAGGTTCTTACCGGTCATGGTAATATTGTTGCCAAGACCGAAGGAAGGCTCATCGAACTTGATGCTGACAGCCATGTCGTAGACAATGCTGATGGCCTCGGTCACGGCTTCGTAGCCGCTGTCGGCGGTGAGGGTAATCACACCGTTATAGGCCTGCTGAGGGATAGCGACTGCGAGGGTGCTGTCCGCATCATTGAACTCGAAGGTGCAGTCGATGAAGGACTGCTCCTTGTTGCCGATGGTGGCCTTAGTGACGAGGTCGAGATCATGTCCGGAGACTGTGATCTTGTCCTTGCCGGCGGTGGCGGTGGTGGTGTCCACTGCGGCCACAACGGGCTTCACGACCACGATATCATCGCTGTAGGCCTGCTTGCCGGACTCGAGAGTAACGGTGATGGCACCGTCCTTCGCGCCAGCGGGCTGGGTTGCGATGATCTTGGACTTCTCAATGTACCAGTCGGCTTCTGCGCCCGTGAATTCAACCTTGGTCACAAGATCCAACTGCTGTCCGGTGATTTCCACCTGGCAGCCGGCCTTGAAACGTCCGTCTGTAGCGAGAGATGCGACAGCGAGTTCGGAAACCGTGACGGTCTCGATTTCGCCGGCGTCGAACTCAACTCCAGCATAGGAGGTAAGGACGATGTTGCCGTCGGTGGCCTTAGGAGGCAGATTGAACGTAATCTTCTTGAAGTCTGCGGAATCCAGTTTGAACTGGACTTCGGCGACCTGAGGAAGGGCGACGTTCTTAATCATATCGAGGTGAGCGCCGTTGACCGTGATGACATCGCCGCTCTTGTAGGTGGTCTTCGCCGCCTTGGTGACGGTGGGATTGCTCACAAGGAGATCGGTAGCGGTGTAAATGTGGTTCGGGATGGTGTTTTCATCCTCGATTTCATTCACATCGGAGAGAATCACCGGACCGCTGATGGCGTTCGAAGGAACGGCCACCTTCAGTTCGTGACGCTCCTGGCTTTCGAACGTGGTAGCATAGGCGTTTTCGCCCGCGAATATGACTTCCTTCACATCGTTGAGGTACTCGCCCTTGATGGTGAGAATATCACCGGAAAGGACGGTGGCGGGGGAGAAGGATTCAATCTCGATGGGCTCGGTGAAAGAAAGGTCGGACTGAGAGGTCTTCACGGTGCCGTCTGTGGACACGATGCTGACTTTACCTACCTCGGGGCCCTCGAGGGGAACAAGGAGATAAAGAGTGTCGAGTTTCGCGCCCTTTCCGACTTTGATGAATTCGGTAACAGTGGCCTCTTCGCCTGCGAATCTGACTTCGGCGACTTTGTCCAACTGACGTCCGAAGATACGGAGCTCACCGCCGCGCATAACCGGATTCGGAGCCATACCGCTGAAGGTGAAACTCTCACCCAGCGGATTCACGTCAATCTCTTTCTCCATACAGCCGGTGAGAGCCGCAAGAGTAGCGCAGAGAGTGACTATGAGGGAATATTTGAAAATCTTTTTCATATGCGCTTCAGTTTATTTGACGGGAACAGCACGGATGTTGTCGATCTTGATGATCGGCTCGCAAGCAGTACCTGTGACTCCGCCGCTCCAAACGAAGATGGTAAGCGATGAGAAGGTCTCAGGCTTGACTTCGTAGGAGTTGGTCGTGCCGTCTGAATTGTAAATGAAAGTGTTGTAGGGAACAGTGACTGTGACCCACTTGTCTCCGGTGTCGTACGAGCCGGTTGCTTCCCAAGGCCTGTAGAGGGCACGGGGAGCCATCGGGGCGCCGTCGCCGCTGATGAACTTGTTGTTTGCACCGGCAGTGGTGTTGCCATAGATATCCACTGCGCCTTCAGCGCCGCCGGTCACAAGATCCACACCACCGATAATCAGTTGCATAGCGCCGGACTTCCAAGGGTTCGAACTCGGGATATACATCTCGAACTTGAGACCCATGTTGCTCCACTTGCTGAAGTCTGCGAAGTCGGTCAGACGAGGGCTATCGGCATAGGTGACGGGGTCGTCCCAGTCGCCGGGCCAGTACTCGAAGGAGTACGCGCCGTCATTCCAGCCGCCATCCTCATCGAGGGTAGCGCCGCCGCCACCGAGACGGAGGAAGTTGCCGCTGAGTGCGGTTCCGTCGGTCTCAATGACCTGAGCGTGCCATCCGTGGTTGCCGGGATGAGGATCAGTGTCGAAATTGAAGAGCATTCCGCGGCTGTCCTGGAACATGAAGATGGACTGTGCGGTGCCGGAAGCGGTTGTGACCTTGATCTTGCCGGGCTGCGCTCCTGCGGGAATGACCACATCGAATGCATCGCCTGTGCTGGCGGTGATGTCGACCGGATCCACGCCGGGGAACTGAACGGTGAGAGGAGCGAAGAGATACGATCCCATCACGGTCACAGTCTCGCCGGGGTTCGCCCATTCGTTGGACATGGCGCTGATCTTCGGGAGAGGAGGCAACACTTTGAAGTCGTAGAGAACGACCGAACTGTCGCGGGTGATAAGATGCATCTTATCATCCTGAACAGTGGGGAGGTTCTTGGGAACCGAGACGATCAAAGCATGCTCAGTGATGAAACTGGTGTTCAGCACTGCGGGCTGATCGTTGAAGTAGATATCGTGGACGCTGGTGAGGTTGTCACCCACGATGCAGATGGTCTCTTCCATACTGGCCTGGTCGATGATGATGTCTCTGTCTGCGTAGCGGACATAGTGCACCGCGGGAAGACCTTTTGTGGGCTTGAAGCGGTCCGGATAATCGAACGACGTGCAGGAAGCCAATACGGCCAGACCCATGAGAATACCAAAATATTTAGTTATTGCTTTCATGGATTCAGGGATTAAAAGTCATAGGAAAAAGTTGCGCGTACGTCGACGTGGATAGGTGCAACGTCAGAACCGACATTGGGGTTCATAACGACATCCTCCGTGGGGAACGGAACGACGAACATAGATGCTGTGATGGCTGCGTTGGTGAGATCCTCGTTGGTGCCGTTGTAGACAATCTGGGTTGCATCCCAGGTGTTGGCTCCGGGGCCCACATACGCGCCGTCTTTAACGACGTAGTCCTTGTACATGCTCTGGATGCCGTCCCAGTGACCGCGGCGCTGAGCCTTGATCTCTGCGATGACAGTCTCCGGCTCGTAGTAAGCGCGGCGGACATAGTCATACCAGTTGTCGCCTTCGAGGGCGAGTTCCAGACGACGCTCCTTGAAGATGTCGGCGATGGTAACGCTGGGCAGAGGGGTCGCATGGGCGCGGGCACGCACCTGATTTACATAGTCGAGAGCCTTGGGCGCTTCAGCAGTCAGCAGGCACGCTTCTGCATAGACCAGATAGATGTCTGACAGACGCAGGAGGTGGGTGGGCAACTGATAGCACATACGGTCGGCAGAGATACCGAGAGCGGTGGCGTGGTCGGTGCCGCTTCCATACAGATGCTTAGCATAGAGAGCGCCGGTCGCGCAGCACCACTGATGGTTCGAGCCGTTGGCCTCAAGTCCGGTGGGATAGTAAGAATCGTCGAAATAGAAGCGGTACATATCGAATCCGCCCTTGTCCTGCCAGAACTGAGGATACTGATCGCCGAACATCATGATTGTGCCGTGGCGACGGTCGTCCTTGTTCACGCGGAGAGTAGGCTCGAGATCCGCAGAAATGTCGAAGAGGTCCATGAGATCCACGCTGGGGCCTTTCCAGTCTCCCCAGGTAGCGCCGTACTCATCGATTCCGAGAGGACCCACATCGCTCTGGATGGAGTTCTGGGCTGTCCAGATACCTGTTCCGGAGGCCCACTGCCAGGAAATGAGGTTCTCGCCGGTGGCCTGGAAGATAGACGGGCTCAGACGGAACACATCTTCGTAGTTAGGGGTGAGGGAGCGTCCGGAATTCTCAATCACGTCGAGAGCATAGCTCTTGGCATTGGTGAGATCTGCGATGGCAGCCTCTGAAGTGATGGATCCGCCGACACCTGCCTTGGTGAGGTAAACCTTTGCGAGAAGGGCCTCGGCAGCATAGTAATCGATACGGTTGTACACTCCGATGTAGGCATTCTTAGGAAGGAGTTCCATTGCCTTCTCGAGGGTCATGATGATGTATTCGTAGACATCTGCCTTCTCCACCTTGAACTGGTCGTTGTAGGTTCCGGCATTGATAACCTCGAGGTTGTCGTGGATGATAGGAACATCACCGAAGGTTCTGACAAGGAGGAAGTAGGCCATAGCCTTCCAGGTGAGAGCCTCGCCGATAGCCTTGTTCTTGGCTGCCTGGCTGGCAGTGCCGTTGGAGTTGCGGATGTTCGCGATAACGGTGTTGCACTGAGCGTTCACAGCCCAGAGGGAATAGGACATATTCTTGAGGTCCGCGTCCGTACCGTTGACGGTGAGGGTGGAGTAGGCGTTGTTTCCCTGATAAACGTTACCGCACATGGTCTCGGATCCGTAGATGTAGAAACGGATGACGTCGTACCACGGGGAGTTGTAGAGGTAGTTCACCGACTGCTCGACCTGAAGGTCGTTCTGATAGTAGTTGGCTGTGGTGTAGCGGTCTTCAGCGGGACGATCGAGGAAATCCTCGCAGGACGCGAAAACCGTAATGGCTGCTACAGCGCAAAGGATGTATTTAAATATGTTTTTCATCTTGCTGTCCTCCATTTTAGAAAGTAAGATTTACACCGAATGAGCAGGTCATAGGGGAAGGATAACGTCCGTTATCCACACCGAAAGTAAGACCTGTGGAATCCTGCGTGCTGGCACCGACCTCAGGGTCGAATCCCTGATATCTGGTCAGAGTGTAGAGATTCTGGATGTTCATATAGAGCCTCAGATTCTCAATCTTGTAGTTCTCGAGGAAACGCTTGGGGAGGGTGTATCCCAAAGTGATGTTCTTCACGCGGATGTAGGATCCGTCCTCGACATAGCGGTCGCTGAGGCGGTCGTTGTCGTTAGGATCGGCGATGGTAGGACGAGGGGTCTTGGTGTTCGGGTTCGAAACGCGCACGTTCGTAACATCGTACTGCCAGGACTCGCCGGCTGCGTAGACCTTGTCCGGATCGATGATCTCGAGACGGGCGCGGTCGGCGATGCTGATGTGCTGGTTGTACCAGACACTGTTCATATGCACGAGACCGTTCCAGCCCTGACCGAGCAGGTTGTAGTTGAGAACCTTGTTACCATAGGATCCGTTGAAGAAGACGCTGAGGTCAAGATTCTTGTAGCGGAAGGTGTTGGTCCAGCCGAAGGTGAACTTCGGAAGCGGGGAACCGATGTTGGTGCGGTCAAGTTCGTTGATCTTGCCGTCTTTGTTCACGTCCTTGAACTTGAGGTCGCCGGGCCACACGGTGGAGTTGCGGTCGAATACATAATAGGTGTTTCCAAGAGCGTCGGTCTGAGCCTCGGGCATCTTCTCCGGGGTAGGAGAATTCATGATGTCGTCCAGATCTTTGTACACACCGACCACTTTGTAGCCGTAGAAGTTGTACAGGGACTCACCGATTTCGGTGACGGAGACGATATCGTTCCACTGGCCGTAACCCACGAGCTGGGCGTTCTTGCTTCCGTCAAGCGCAAGAAGTTTGTTCTTGTTGAACGAGATCTGGAAGTTGCTCTCCCAGGTGAAGTCGGCCTTGTCGATGATATGCGCATCGAGGGTAATCTCGAGACCGCGGTTCTGGATGGAACCGAAGTTGCCCTTAGGGGCTGCGAGGGCTGATGATCCGTTACCCTGGGTTCCGATGTAGGAAGGAAGGGTCATGGACATAAGCATGTCGCGGGAGATCTTCTGATAGAGGTCAACTGTGAGGTTGAAGCGGTTCTGGAGGAAGAAGAGGTCGAAACCGATGTTGGTCTGCTCCTGTTTCTCCCAGTGAACGAGACGGTTGGAGATGTTGGAAGGACGCTGGCTGTCACCGAGTGCCGAAGGCATCTTGCTGACGCCGGACTCCCATGCGCCTGAACCGATGTTGGAGTTGCCGGTCTGGCCCCAGCCCACGCGAATCTTACCGTCGCTGAGAATGTCCTTCGCCTCTTCGGGGAAGAACGCTTCGTTGGTGAAACGCCAGCTTCCTGCTAGTGAGTGGAAGTTCGCCCAGCGGTTATCCGGACCGAAGTTCGAAGAACCATCACGACGGAATGTGTAGGTCATGAGGTAACGGTTGTCGTAGTTGTAGGTCTCACGGGTGAAGAAGGAGGCCATTGCGCTCGAACCGAAACCGCCGCCGATGGTCGGGGACTTGCTGGTCGCAAGACCGATGCTGTGGATTTCGTCCGAAGGAAGGTCGGTGCTGGCCACACGCATATAGTCCCATCTTGATTCCCATGCTTCCTGACCGATCATAGCGGTGACGCTATGCTTGCCGAAGGTGTTGGCATAAGTCAGGTAGTTCTTCCAGGACCAGTAGGTGCTACCGTTGCGCTGCTGGCTGATGCTGTTGCTACCCTGCTGGAAGGTTCCGAGGGAGATCTTCGGCTTGTAGGTGTCCGCCTCGGAGGCGCTGATGTCGAAGCCGACTTCGCTGCGGAAGGTAACGTGCTTCACGGGAGTGAGTTCGGCATAGATGTTACCGTTCAGTTTCTGACGCTCGAGGAGGTTCTCATTGTACATTGCAAGAGCCACAGGGTTCTTGGTGGTGTAGCCTTCGCGGACGACAGTGCTGTAGTTGCCGTCGATGTCGTAGACCGGGATGTCCGGCAGAGACGACAGGGAGTAGAAGATGACACCTTCCTGACCGTCGGCAAGTTTAAGGTTGTCGTGGGTCCTTGAGTAGGAGGCGTTCACTCCGAGTTTGAACCACTCTTTCAACTGGGCATCGATGTTGGTGCGGATGCTGAAACGGTCAAACTGCGAACCGATGATGGTTCCTTCCTGGTTCATATAAGAACCGGACACATAGTACTGAACCTTGTCCGTGCCGCCGGTTGCGCTGAGCTGATGCTGGTGCTGAAGAGCGGTTCGGAAGACTTCGTCCTGCCAGTTGGTACCCTTTCCGAGGATGGAAGGATCTGCGTACATCGCATTTGCCTCAACCTCTCCGAGGTCCACCATGTCGTTGTAGTACTCGGCGAACTGGCGCAGGTTCAGCATCTGGATGCGGCTGGTCTGGCGAGAGACGGCGAACATTCCGTCATAGGTGAATTTTGCATCGCCTGCCTTTCCGTGCTTTGTGGTGATGAGGATAACGCCGTTGGCGCCCTGTGCACCGTAGATAGCCGTCGCGGAAGCATCCTTGAGGATTTCCATGCTGACGATATCGGCAGGGTTGATGGTGGAGAGAGGGGAGATGGTCGACACGCGGCCGTTTCCAAGGGCATCGCCGAGACCGAAGTCGGAACCGGAGTTGCCGCCGCCCTGGATGATCACGCCGTCAATGACGTACAGAGGTTCGGCGTTGGCGTTGACCGTCGCCTGACCGCGCACGCGGATTGATGACGAGGAACCAGGGGCACCTGATGTCTGCACAGCCGAGACACCGGCTGCACGGCCCTGGAGAGTCTGGTCGAGTGAAGAGATGATCGATCCGCGGAGGTCTTCCTCCTTCATCGACACGGAAGCGCCCGAGAGGTCGCTCCTCTTCATCGTACCGTAGCCGACGACGACTACGTCATCCAGGAACAGGCTGTCCTCTTCCAAAATGACCTCGAAATAGGTCTTACCTGCGACCTTGATTTCGACGGTCTTGTACCCGATCGACGAAACTTCGAGTGTGGCTCCCTGCTTGACAGAGAGTTCGAAGCGTCCGTCCAAATCGGTAGTCGTGCCATTGGAGGTTCCCTGTTCGAGAACAGCGGCTCCAATGACAGGGCCTGCGGCATCCTTGACGACACCCGTGATATTCACGGTCTGGGCCATCAGGGAAACGCTCACGAGGAGCGCCGCAAGGCAAGTAAAGAACTTACTTTTCATTGTACCTGATTTTTGGTTAATAAATTTGGTTAGTAAAAAAAAATATTGTTTTGTGTTTGTGGCAGCGAAAAAAAAGTACTCTCGCATTTTACAATGCAAAAGTACCTTTATATATAGGGGTAAACAAATACTAATTTGCCAAATAGTGCAAATTTTTTGTTAAACCAACACTTTTTTCTTCTTATAGTTCATCCTGAAGTCGCGGGGTGTTACGCCGCGTTTCGATTTGAAGGTGCGGTTGAAGTTCGAGAGATTGTTGAATCCGCAGTTGTAGCAGATCTCCGCGATTGTCATCGATGTGTCCACGAGCGCGCGGGACGCTGCGCCCAGGCGGGTCTCGATTATGTAGTTGCTGACCGTCCTCCCGGTGTGCAGTTTGAAATAGCGGCTGAAGGCCGTGGGGGTCATTCCGGCTATGTCCGCGAGGGCCTCGAGAGTGATGTCTTCGTTGTATTTATCAGCGACATAATCCTTAACCAGAGCTATCCTGCGGTCGCTTTCGCTGGGCTCCGCCTGCTTGGATCTTGCCGTCACGTCCAGTTCGCGGTATTTGGATCTGGACAGTTCGTAGAGTATCTGCACGAAGGCGAGGAACTGGTTGAAAGAGTTCTTCTCGCCCGCAAGGACGTCCAGCATGCTGTAGACTTTCATAATCGCGGCGGTGGGGAAGGCGAGACCGTGTTTGGCACGCTCGAGCATTTCCTTGATGGACGCGAACTGGTTGCGGGACATCAAGCTGTCGCCCAGAAGGTCGGGTGAAAAATGGATTGTGATCTCGCGTATCTGGCTGGGAGGGCAGTCGCCCTGGTCCCACATATGCGGAAGGTTGGGGGAGTTGATCAGCGCCAGGTCGTATTCGCCTATCTCCTCCACACTGTTACCTACGATTCTCTTCACTCCCTTCGCGTTCTCAACGAAGTTGAGTTCACATTCTGCGTGCTGGTGAATCGGATAATCGAACGTCCTTTTGTGACGCTCCACGATGAAGTAACAGTCCTTCGGAGTGAGGTGCGTGATCTCTTCGAGTACTTCTGCCATTGTATACTGTGTTATTCAGTGGCAAATATACAAAAATTTCGAAAAACTGATACTTTTTTATCTCGGACGTATCAGGTAGTAGGCATCTTGCGGACGTGCCCACCCCCGGGCACGGGAAGGGGGTAGGCGTCCGTTGGTAGCGAGTTCGAGCGAAGCGAGGACGAAGATAACAATGGAAGGGGCCGGAAGGAGCGAAGCGACTGAAGTTCCGCAAGATGCCTGCTACCTGATACGGTTAATGATCTCCATGCACATACGGCCGTTGTGGTAGGGGCATTTCCAGAAACCTGCGCGGTCGTCATCAAGATTGACGCTGCCGTTTGCCCGGCGGCCCCAGTACCATTCTCCGTCGGGGGCGATCATCTGAGCCTTGATATAGTTCCATTGGGCGAAAGCGCGATCCAGATCGGCCTGCTCGCCGGCAAGTTGCCAGCGGTTAAGGTAGCCGACGACAGCCTCCGCCTGAACCCACCAGTCGCGGTCGTCCTTGCGATATCCGCTCGCCGGATCGTATTCGTAGGTCATTCCCTCGCTCGTAAGGCCCTCGGTCGCTGCGGCTGCAAGCTCATGGCTGGCTCCCAAACACTCGAGATAGAGCAGACGGTCCATCGGATCTTCGCTCTCGCAGAGCACTTCGGCGGCCTCTACCAGCAGCCACGAAGTTTCTATGTCGTGGCCAAATGACTGCATAACTCCATGGAGAGTCCAGTTTTCGTCGAAAAACAATCCAAGATGTCCGTCTGGCTGGATAATCTTATCGAGAAAGATGCGGATAAGATTGGAAAGCTGAGAGTGGAGCCCCTCATCTTTCCAGACACGGTAAAGGCCGGTGTAGGCCTCGAGGATGTGGAGATGAGTATTCATAGTCTTAGCGAAGTTCTCATCCTTGTCGGAGAGGCGCATATCTTCGATAGTCCCCCACTCGCGGGTGCAGGCTTCGACGTAGCCGCCCTTGGCCGCGTCGAGGCTATGCTCTTCTATCGAGCTGTAGAGTTCTTTTGCCGTCTCAAGGGCCTTTGGGTCTGAGGTTGCCCTGTGGAACTCCGCAAGCCCGTAGACAGCGAAGGCGATAGCGTAGAACTGCTTCTTGGTGTCGAGCGGCCGACCTTCGGCATCTACACTCCAATATGCGCCTCCAAACTCCCGGTCGATGAAATGCTCGAGGATATAGTCCTTGGCGCGGGTCGCCGCTTCGAAATACTCCTTATTGCCGAGCAGACGGCATGCCTGCGAGAAGGTCCAGAGGATCCGGGCGTTGAGTATCAGACCCTTGGGAGCGTCGGCATCGAGCCGGCCGTGGCCGTCGATCCGTCCATAATATCCCCCGCGGGGGTCCGTCATCTTATTGATCCAAAAAGGCAGAATGTCGACGCACAGTTCGCGCTTCGCTTCCGTTTTGAGCTGTTCGAGTGTCATAATCATCAGCAAATATAGCAAGAAACTGAGTGAAAAACCTTATATTTGACATTATGAGAAAAGCTGGACTATCAATAATCTCTCTTGCCCTCCTCGCGTGCTCCTGCACCTCATCGCCCAAGGACTCTATTCTCAGAACCCTTCGCGATGCAGTCTCTGATGGCCGCGTGCTCTACGGCCACCAGGACGACCTTATGTACGGCCACTCCTGGAACGCTACCATAGAAGATGACCATACCCTCGAC
>CAJOHV010000038.1 GCA_905234485.1 uncultured Bacteroidales bacterium
TGGGAGTCGACGGTCTGAGTTGAAACGATATACTTTTCGGGGGCGGACTCCCAATGGGCATCGGGAGCGTCTTGCCAGATGGTGCAGCGGTAGGTCTTGCCGCGCCCGAGGAAGTCAAGCGGTACGGCAGTGGTACGCGCGGCCGCGGTCTTGCCCCCTACGAACCACTTGTCAGTGCCCTTCGCCTTTCGGGCCACGGTGATGTACTCGCCCGGCTCCGCTTCCAGATAACGGCTGTCGTCCCAGTCCAGGGCGACGTCCTTGATGAATTGGAAGGCCTGCATATGACGGGCGTAGTGCTCGGGCAGGTCGGCCGCCATCTGCAGGGGCGAGGGCATCGTCACATAGAGCGCGAGTTGGCCGGCGATGGTGCTGTGCACACGGCAGGGGTTGCCCTTCGCCCACGAAAGGTCGGTCTCGAAGATGCCTGGGGTGTAGTCCATAGGACCGCCCTGCAGACGGGTGAACGGCAGGATGACCGTATGCTCCGGCGGGTTGCCTCCCATGGCCGCAAAGGCTTCGTACTCCCCTCCCCGCGCGCTTTCCTGCGCGAGCAGGTTCGGCCATGTGCGGCTGAGGCCGGTCGGTCGGCTGGCTTCGTGGGCATCCACCATAATATGGTTTTCGGCCGCCTGTTTGACCACGTTCAGGTAATGGCGGTTCATATACTGGCTATAGTGATGTTCGCCGCGCGGGCGGATGTCGCCGCAATAACCGGTCTTCACGGCGTCGTAGCCGTACTTATGCATCAGCGCAAACGCGTCGGGCAACTGGCGTTCGTAGTCCTCCACCGCCGAGGCGGTTTCGTGGTGCATCATCAGTTTCACGTTCTTGAAGCCGGCGAATTTGTTCAGGCCCTTGATGTCGAAGTCCGGATAGGGCTCGGTGAAACTGTAGACCTGCTCGAGGGAATTGTCCTCCCAATGCTCCCAGCCTTTGTTCCAGCCCTCCACGAGGACTTCGTCGAATTTATTGTCGTGCGCGAAGTAGATGTATCGGATGATATTGTCAGTGTCCGCTCCGTGGTCCGGGCCTGGCGCCCAGGTCTTCGCGCCTGTTATCATCTCCCACCAGACGCCCAGGTACTTGATGGGGTGAATCCAACTTACGTCTTCAATCGCACAAGGTTCGTTGAGATTCAAGGCGAGCGGCTTGCTGAGCATATCGCGGGCGTCGTCGCTGACTTTCACTGTGCGCCACGGGGTATGACAAGGGGCGGTTAGGCTGCCTTTGAAGCCGTCCGCTCCGGGGGTGAGATGCGATATGAAAGTGTTGGCACTGTCAATCAACTCCAGGCTCATGGTGCTGTAGTCCGTGCAGGCAGCTTCGTGGATGTTGATGTAAACGCCTTCGTCCGTCTTGAGTTGGATCGGAGTCTGGACTCCGGTAGGCGAGAAGGTCCTGTCTGTCCAGTAGGTCTTCTTCGCCTCAGGCATCCTTTCGCGGATCTCGCTGAGTCTCGTCTTTTGCGTCAGGTATTCCTCGGAGTCATAGTCGCCAGGGATCCACCAGGCGGTGTGGTCGCCGGTGAGAGCGAATTCAGTTCGTTCCTCCTTGATGGTCAGTTTAGCGGGTTCGGTGAATTCGTAGCGCAGGCCCACGCCGTAGTCGTAGACACGGAACCTGATTACGAGGCCCTTCGTGAGGGTCACCTCGAGTTCATTGTAGAAGTTGCGTATTTCGCGGGTCTCGCCCCAGACAGGCTCCCAGGTTTCGTCTTTACAACTAGTTTGAATGCTTTTGATTTCGAAACCGTCCTTCAGGTTGGGGGTGGGGGTAAGAGCGGAATTGAGGGTTTGCCCAGTGTGTGTGGCGGATGCTTCGGAACGGTGGTATGCAGAGAGTTCGAAACCAAGCCGAGAGGGTTCTATTACGGTTTTGCCCTTGTACTTCATAGACCACATCGGCACGCCATCAGGCCCCAGTTCGAAGAGCGCCGCGACCTTCCCTCCCGGCGACAGCACACCAGTCGCCTGCGGGACAGACTGATCCTCCCCCTGGGATTTTCGCGTCTCGGGAACCACACAGGAGGCTAACACATTAAGTGTTAGAAAGATAACTGTCGCGGCTTTGGCCAGTGTCATTAGTGGTGTGTGCCTATAGTCATGCAAAGGTAATCAAAATCTATGAAAAAAGTGAAGCAGAGCTTCTCTTTTATTTTTCGCAGAGATGCCACACGCTCACCTTACCTAGAAGGAGCTCTGACGTGCATGGGTGTGTGGCTAGGGGCAAAATTGCCCTTAGCCACACAAGAGACACGCCCAGAAGTGCCTGTGAGGCATCCGGGCGTGTGGCACTCTCGCGAAAAACGAGGGGTATTCTCCGAAACGAGGGAAACGGTTGACGAGAACCACTAAACTGGTTAGCAGATGTGCGAGTTGACCTCGGCGAGGACGGCGTCCTGGAGGGACTGGGCTTCGAGTTCGATGGCGGCGGCGCGGGCGAGGAGAGGCTCGGCGGCCGAGCGGTCCTTCAGGCCGGCGGCGTTGATGCGGACGTTGAGGGCGGCGCCACGGACTGCCGCGAGGGATGCGAGGGCCGCAACGCCTGCGTCGGAAGCCGACGCGCTGAGGCCCTTCTGCGCCACCTCAAGCGCGAGCGGCAGGCCCTTGAGCGCCGCCTCCATGGTGCGCAGCGGCACACTGGCGGCATTAAGAGTAGCCGCCTCGATCGCCGCTGCCCGCGCCGCCTTCTCTTCCGCCGATTCTTTCGGCAGGGAGAAAGCGTTCATAATGGCGTCGAACGCGGCGGTGTCTTCGTCCACAAGCGCGGTGAGTTCGGCGACCAGCGCCTGGCCACGCTCCGCGATGTCCGAGAACTCCTTCCAGCGGTCGTCCCAGCCGCGCTTGTGGGCGCTGAGGTTCGCGACCATCGTCGCGAGGGCGGCGCCGAGCGCGCCCATGTAGGCGGCGACCGAGCCGCCGCCGGGGGCGGGCGCCTCCGAGGCCGCCAGCGACGCGAAGTCCTTGAGGGTCATCCTCACCAACTTCTCGCGACGAGCCTGCTCTTCAGGGTCTTCCATCAGGTATTCGATAACTTTTTCACGCGGATCGAAAGGTCCGAGATCGTCCAGCGACATAGACTTCACCGCTATCTTCAGGATCTCTTCTTCGGAAATGCCCAACGATCTCTGCTGGCGTTCCAGATAGAACCTGCCGGCATCCAAAAGCACCTGCCGAGGCACTAGTCCGACTATCTCCGCACCAGTAACTCGCAGTCCGCGCGCAGCGGCGGCTCTGCAGACTTCTTCGAAAGCGATATGCAGCGGAGTGGCCTCGATGTCGGTGATGTTCATCGACACCTGCGCGATGCCGTATTCATCTATGTACCAGCCTATTGCCTTGCAACCCTTGAGGGTTCCGGGTATCCAGATCTGCTCCCCGTTCGCATCCTTCAGCAGCGCGCCAGTGAGCGAGCCGCCTTCGCGGGCTTTGCGCCCTTTCTCGCGCACGTCGAAGGCGACCGCCATCGCGCGCCGGGTGGAAGTGGTATTTAAATTAAAATTTACAGCCACCAAAAAACCGCGCGCTCCCACATTTGTGGCGCCGGTTTTGGCCACTCTCTCGTCGAAGGCTCCGCCGAAGTCGGGCTTGCGTGCAGGATCTGCCATCTTCTCCGGGAGCGCCTCGTATTCGCCTGCCCTGCACACAGCCAGATTCCTGCGCTCGGGCACGTAGGCCGCCGCTTCGTAGCAGTAGCACGGTATGCCCAATTCTGTCCACAACCTTTCCGCGAGCCCACGGGCGAGCGTGGCGCACTCCTCCAGCGTGATTCCGCTGACGGGGATTAGAGGCAGCACGTCGGTCGCGCCGCTGCGCGGATGTGCTCCGTGGTGCTTTCGCATGTCGATCAACTCCGCCGCCTTTTCCGAGCCCTTGAACGCGGCCTCCACGACCGCCTCCGGCTCGCCGACGAAGGTCACCACGGTGCGGTTTGTCGCCTCGCCGGGATCCACATTCAGCACTTTCACTCCGGGCACCGCTGCGATGGCCGCCACGATGCTGTCTATCACATTTTTATCGCGTCCCTCGCTATAATTGGGAACGCATTCGACTATTCTTTTCATAATGAACAACTTTCATCTGAGCACATACTCTGGCGAAGTTTCTTGGTCTTCGCGTCAGTCCCTAACGCCTTCGCCACTTTCCCGGCCACAACAGTCTTGAGTTCAATCTTGCCGTCCTTATCAATCAGGTACAGCGATGGAATCCACTTGATATGATAGACCTCTCCCACCTTGGACTCTTTCTTGCCTGCCGGGTCGAACAACTGAACTCCGCCGATATAATTCTCGCTGACGTAGGTCTCGAATGCCTCCCTCGTCCTGTCGAAAGACACGCTGACGAAAGCCACCTCCGAAGGGTCGGCAGCCGCCATCATCGCTTTGAGTTCAGGCACTTCAGCCCTGCAGTCCGGACACCACGACGCCCAGAACACCAGCACCACCTTCCTGCCACGGAAGTCGCTGATGCTGACCGGTTTTCCGGTGATATCATTAAGAGTGAATTCTGGCGCTTCAGTTCCTGGCGCGAGCATATCGACTGCGTAAGTGAGGTCCAGGTCTTCCGCCTCCTGCGCAAACATTGCTTGTCCCATAATCAATAAGGTGAAAAGGGTTATCAGTCTTTTCATAAAGTGTGTGAATTGTGGCTTAAAGGTAGTGATTATTTCGCGGAAATAATTCCTAAATTTGTAAGACTGAACGCAGATTATGACACTGAAAGACGAAATACTTCAAGGGATTCCGGCTGAGTTGCCGGAGCCGAAACCTTATGACGGCAGCGTGAACCACGCTCCGCGTCGCAAGGACATCCTCAGCCCGGAAGAGAAGGTGCTGGCAATCAAAAACGCCTTAAGGTACTTCCCTGCCAGGCATCATAAAGTGCTGGCGAAGGAGTTCGCGGAAGAACTGAGGCTCTATGGCCGCATCTACATGTACCGCTTCCGCCCTTCGTATGAGATGTACGCCCGCCCCGTGGACGAGTATCCCGCCCGCAGCAGGCAGGCCGCCGGCATTATGGCCATGATCCAGAACAACCTGGACCCGCGCGTGGCGCAGCACCCGCACGAACTTATCATCTACGGCGGCAACGGCGCGATTTTCCAGAACTGGGCGCAGTACCGGCTCGTGATGCAGTATCTAGCCACGATGACCGACGAGCAGACGCTCGTGATGTATTCGGGGCACCCGCTCGGCCTTTTCCCGTCTCATAAAGACGCCCCGCGCGTGATAGTCACCAACGGCATGGTCATTCCCAACTACTCGAAGCCGGACGACTGGGAGCGTTTCAATGCCCTGGGGGTCAGTCAGTACGGCCAGATGACCGCCGGTTCGTATATGTACATCGGCCCGCAGGGCATCGTCCACGGAACGACGATCACGGTGATGAATGCCGCCCGCAAGGTAATGGCTGATAAGGCAGGGGGTCTGGGGGGTAGTAGCGAGAACCTGCGCAGCAGGTCACGAGCCAGCGGTTTACTGTTCGTAACCGCTGGTTTGGGAGGCATGAGCGGCGCGCAGCCGAAGGCGGGCAACATCGCCGGTGTGGTCAGCGTCACGGCCGAGATCAACCCTCTCGCGGCGCGCAAACGCTATGACCAGGGCTGGGTGGACGAACTGCACGACTCGCTGGACGAACTCATACCCCGCATACGCGAAGCCGTAAAAGCCGCAAAGCCCGTTTCGCTCGCATATGTAGGCAATGTGGTGGACTTATGGGAACGCCTCGCCAAAGAAGATATCCATGTCGATCTGGGCTCTGACCAGACCTCGCTCCATAACCCATGGGCAGGCGGATATTACCCGGTCGGTTACTCCTTCGAGGAGAGCAAGCGTATGATGGCGGAGGAGCCGGCGCGCTTCAAGGAGGCCGTGCAGGCCTCGCTCAGGCGCCATGTCGCCGCCATCAACAAACTCGCCGCGAAGGGTATGTATTTCTTCGACTACGGCAACGCATTCCTGCTGGAAAGCAGCCGCGCGGGCGCCGATGTCCTCAGACCGGACGGCAGTTTCCGCTACCCGTCTTATGTGCAGGACATTATGGGTCCTCTTTATTTCGACTACGGCTTCGGCCCGTTCCGCTGGGTGTGCCTCAGCGAGGATCCGGCCGACCTGGAGATGACCGACAAGCTGGCGGTCCAGGTGCTCGGCCGGATCGCCGCTGAGGCGCCGGCGGAGATCGCCGGCCAGATGCGCGACAACATCCACTGGATTGAGGAGGCCGGCCGCAACCGCCTGGTTGTGGGCTCGCAGGCGCGCATCCTCTACGCCGACTGCCAGGGCCGCACCGAAATCGCGCTCGCGTTCAACCAGGCGATCAAGGACGGCCGCCTCAAAGGCCCCGTGGTTCTCGGACGCGACCACCACGACGTCTCCGGCACGGACAGTCCCTTCCGTGAGACCTCCAATATCTACGACGGCTCACGCTTCACTGCCGACATGGCTATCCAGAACGTTATCGGAGACAGTTTCCGCGGTGCCACCTGGGTCAGCATCCACAATGGCGGCGGAGTCGGCTGGGGCGAGGTGATCAACGGTGGTTTCGGTATGGTGATCGACGGTTCGGAAGACAGCGCAAGGCATATAAAGGAAATGCTGTTCTGGGATGTGAACAACGGCATAGCCCGGCGCAGTTGGGCCCGCAACGCAGGCGCGCGTTTCGCCGCTGAGCGTGAGATGGCCCGTACGCCGGGTCTCAAAATCACCCTCCCCAACGAAGCCGATGAAGAACTGATAAAGTCTGTACTATGATACATTACATTTCGAAGGAACGCCTCTCGCTGGAGAAGCTGAAAGAGATTTTCGATTCGCACGCTAAGATTGCCCTGTCGCAGGAAGCGGTGGACGCGGTGGTGAAATGCCGCAAGTATCTGGACGCGAAGATGGAAGACCCGCAGAAACCCGTCTACGGAATCACGACCGGCTTCGGTTCGCTCTACAACGTAACCATCCCCGCCGACGAACTGTCGCAGTTGCAGTACAACCTGGTGGTCTCGCACGCTTGCGGCGCCGGCCCGACCGTCCGCCCGGAGATAGTGAAACTGATGCTCTTCCTGAAGGCGCAGAGCCTTTCATACGGGCACTCGGGCGTGCAGTTGCAGACCGTCCAGCGACTGATCGATATGTTCAACGAAGACGTGCTGCCGGTCGTGTACCAGCAGGGTTCGCTCGGCGCTTCGGGCGACCTTGCCCCGCTCGCTCATCTCAGCCTGCCGCTCATAGGCTTGGGCGAGGTGCTCTACAAAGGCCGCGTCCGCCCGTCGGCAGAAGTGTGGGCCGAGAAGGGTTGGGAGCCGATTACGCTCCAGTCCAAGGAGGGTCTCGCGCTGCTCAACGGCACCCAGTTTATGAGCGCCCACGCAGTCTGGGCCATCCTCAAGAGCGGGCGTCTTTCGAAATGGGCGGACCTTATCGGGGCTATGTCGCTGGATGCCTACGACGGTCGAATCGAACCGTTCCTGCCGCTGACTCACCAGCTTCGCCCGCACGTCGGGCAGATCCTCACGGGCGAGCGTTTCGTCTCCGTGCTCGAGGGCAGCGAACTCATCAGCCGGCCGAAGGAGCACGTGCAGGATCCCTACAGTTTCCGCTGCATCCCGCAGGTCCACGGCGCCGTGAAGGACAACATCCTTTACGTCAAGTCCGTGATAGAGAACGAGATTAACTCGGCCACCGACAACCCGAACATTTTCCCGGATGAGGATATGATAATCTCCGCCGGCAATTTCCACGGCGAACCGATAGCCATCCCGATGGACGCGCTCGCTATCGCTATGAGCGAACTTGCCAGCATCTCCGAGCGGCGCACCTACCAGCTCATCCACGGCCTTCGCGGCCTGCCGAAATACCTGGTCGCCAGCCCGGGAGTGAACAGCGGCTTTATGATTCCGCAGTACACGGCGGCATCGATAGTTTCGCAGAACAAGGGCCTTTGCTGGCCGGCGTCGTGCGACTCGATTCCTTCGTCGCAGGGTCAGGAAGACCACGTGTCCATGGGATCCAATTCCGCGACCAAACTGGTGCGTATAGTGGACAATGTGGAGACCGTTCTCGCTATCGAACTCTTCAACGCCGCCCAGGCGCTGGAGTTCAGAAGGCCTTTGAAGTCTTCCCCGCTTGTAGAGAAAGTATTTGCAGACTATCGTCTGACTGTGCCGTTCATAGACAACGACACCTATATGCATCCGCTGATCGAAAAATCAATAGAGTTTATCCGCGAGAAGAATTACCTATGATTACTATTATCAACATAGGCGAACTCGTCGGAATCGTGCCTTCGGGCGTTTCCGTTTTGAAAGGCGCCGAGATGGCGTCTATGGGTGTCTTGCACGATGCCTGGCTGCAGATAGAGAATGGTAAGATCGTGGATTTCGGAAAGATGCCCGGTCAAGCCGGGCATGACGGTCATCCCCGACATGATCGGGGATCTGTCATCGATGCCCGCGGGGGCATGGTTCTTCCGGCGTTCTGCGACTCGCACACGCATCTGGTCTATGCAGGGAGCCGCGAAGGCGAGTTCCTCGACAAGCTCGCAGGGCTGTCGTACGAGGAAATCGCAGCCCGCGGCGGCGGCATCCTGAACTCAGCGGACCTTCTTCACGAAACTTCCGAAGACGAGTTGTTCGAGCAGAGTATGGTTCGTGTGCGGGAAGTGCTCGCTAAGGGCACGGCCGCCCTGGAGATAAAGAGCGGCTACGGTCTGCGGCCCGCGGACGAACTGAAGATGCTTCGCGTGATAAGGCGCATCGGGGCGGCCGTGCCGGCGCTCGTTAGAGCGACATTCCTCGGAGCGCACGCTGTCGGAAGGGGCTACACGCACGCTTCGTATGTTGATGAAGTTTTGAGGATGATACCCGATGCCGCTGAGTTGGCGGACTTCATCGACGTGTTCTGCGACGAAGGATTCTTCACCGTCGAAGATACATCACGAATACTGGAAGAAGGTCTGAAGTACGGCCTTCGCCCGAAAATCCACGCAAATGAACTGGCCGTCAGCGGCGGAGTTCAGGTGGGAGTTCAGCACAATGCTTTGTCGGTCGATCACCTTGAGAGAACCACTTCGGCGGAGATTGATGCCCTGAAGGGCACTGAAACAATTCCCGTGATGCTTCCCGGCTCGTCGTTCTTCCTCGGACTGCCCTATGGCCGCGCCCGTGCGTTCGTGGACGCAGGCCTGCCTTTAGCTCTGGCTTCCGACTATAATCCCGGTTCTTCACCTTCCGGAGATATGCGTTTCGTGATGGCTCTGGGATGCATCAAGATGCGGCTGACACCTATGGAGGCGCTGGCCGCGGTCACGCTCAACGGCGCCGCCGCCCTGGGCGTCAGCGCGCAGACCGGCTCAGTGACCCGCGGAAAACGCGCCGACCTCATCCTCACCCAGCCAGGCTGGTCCCTCACCCGCCTCGCCTACAACTTCACCACTCCCTTCATCCGCCAGGTCTTCGCCTCCGGCGAGCAGCTTAAATAATATCAGCGATCTGCTCCAGATAGACGCGGTCCGTGTCGTCGAAGGTATTCAACTCACGGGAGTCGATGTCCAGAACGGCAACGACGGAAGAGTCGCGTATAATAGGGACGACGATTTCGCTGCGGGAGGCGGAGGAGCAGGCGATATGTCCGGGGAACTGGTCCACGTCCGGGACGATGACGGTGCGCCGTTCCTTCCAGGCGGTGCCGCAGACGCCGCGGCCGAAGGCGATGCGGCTGCAGGCGACAGGCCCCTGGAAGGGACCCAGCACCAACTCTTCGCCTTGGACTCGGTAGAATCCCGTCCACCAGAATCCCATGGTTTCGTGAATCAGCGCCGCAACATTAGCCATGCGAGCGACTTCGTCTGATTCGCCCTCCAGCAGCGCCTTGCACTGCTTCACCAATAGAATGTATTTCTCCTCCTTAGCAGTCATATCGCAAATGTAAGATTATTTTTGTTTCATCAGCTGCCAGGAGTTGAAGAGATTGTGCCAGATGGCGTAGAGACCGCCAGCGACGGATGTGACCGGCGTAAGGTAATTGATTCCCAGCCAGATGATGAACCCCGTGTTCTTCTGCCCCAGGGCCTGGCCGGCAGTGACGGACGCGGCGGGACCATAGCGGCGGGCAGCCCGGCGGCCGAGGGCGAACTGTAGGAGGCAGCACACCAGCGACACTCCTCCGATGCCCAGCGCCAGCCCGAGGCCGATTCCGCTACCCGCCAGCGAATCGGTGGCGAGCGATATGGACAGCATCAGGCATATTCCCCAGATGTAGAACGCCCACCCGGCATAGCGCTCAAGCCAGCGTTGCAGACCGGGCAGCAGCCAGCGTATCAGCCACGCGGCCAGCAGCGGAAGTATCAAAATCGAAAATACCCGCTGAACGACCGCCCAAAAGAGCGGCATAAAGCCCATATCCACGGCCGGGTGCACCAGCGGCACCATCAGCGGAATCAGCACGGATGCCAGCGCGTTCGCCAGGACGGTGTAGGTCATAATGCCCGGCAGGTCGCCGCCTAACTTAGTGGTGATTACCCCTGCGGCCGCGGCGGTAGGACAGACGAAGCACAGCATCGCGCACTCGAGCAGCACTCGCGCTCCGCCATTTCGCACGAGCAGGGCGAGTGCGGCCATCCCCACGAACAGCAGCGTCTGAATCAGCAGCACCCACAGATGCCAGCGGTGGAAACGCAAGTCGCGCGGCGCCACGAGATTCAGTTGCAGGAACAGCATCACTGCCACCAGCACCGGCTGAACCGCCGCGCAGAAACGCAGATATCCCTCCTCCCCCGGCGCCCCGCTCAGGTGCAGCGCCAGGTAGATGCCCACTCCCAGCGTCATCGACACCGGCAGCATCCAGTTGCGAAGGGTATGGGACAGAACCATTATTTCTTAAGGGATTTGAGCGCCTTCAAGCCCTTCTCGACCTTGTTCCTAAGGACGATTTCATAGTTCTTCAACTCGTCGAGCTGCGTTTTCTTCTTGGGAAAGACGATGTCTTCTTCCGGCAAAACGCGTTTATAGCCGTTGTCTTCCAACACTTTCACAGTGCTCTCATAGCCTCTGTAGAACAAATCTTCGATCTTCGAAATATCGTAGGCCGTGCAGCCGGTGGTGTCCAGGTCCACGACCAGATCCGCCTGTTCCTTGTCGGTGGTGTTGTTCGAAACCATCATCATCTGGAATGAACGGGAAGCCACCGAAATAAGGTTGTCTTTGTACTTCTCTTCATCCAGATTAATCAAGCTAAGGGCGAACACCGTTTTGCACTTCTCCCTGATTGCCGACACGGGCAGATTCTGGAAGGCTCCGCCGTCCACATAGTGGATGCCGTTGATATTCATAGGGTGGAAGATGACCGGAATAGAGCAGGATGCCACCACCCTCGGGGCGATCTCGCCCTTGGTAAACACCTTCGGAACGGCGTGCTCCAAGTCCGCAGCGACCACATAGGTCGGGATGGGCAGTTCTTCGAGACGCGAGTACGGCAGGATGCGTCTGAGCATATCCACCAGCGGGCGCGAATCGAACAGGCCGCCCTTAGGTACGGACGGGCTGACTATGTCCTTGAAAAAGTTCAGGCCCTGGAACAACTCGATCATCTGCTTGGGCGTGAATCCTGCGGAGTACAGAGCCGCTACCAGAGATCCTACGCTGGAGCCGGAGACCACGTCGGGCTTGATGCCGAATTCGTGGAATGCCTGCAGGGCGCCGCAGTGGGCTGCGCCCCTGGCTCCGCCACCGCTGAACGCAATGCCGAGTTTATATTTCTTCGTGGACATATTCTAGAAAACTATCTCAATAGGTGGAGCGGTGAAGGAGTTGATGCTGGCCTTTGCGTTCGTAAGATAATATACGGCCGTGTTGGGGTCATTTTCGTCGTACATCGCACGGAGGCTGGGATTTGCGTCCAGCATAACCTTTTTCACTTCCACCCTGGGATCTTCCACCAAAGTGGCGGTTATGCGAAGCCACTCTTTGCCATTGAAGGCGCAAATAGCCACCTTGGGATTCGCGGCAATCTGCTGCGCGACCGCCTTTTTATGTCCGGTCTGGATGTAGAGTTTGCCGTCGATGATCTCGGCTGTGCCGAAAGGACGGACCTGAGGCTGGTCTCCGTCTACTGTTGCCAGGAAATAGCATCCTGCTTCGTGCAGGAAATCACGTACTCTTTGCATATTGTCAGCTTTCATATTGTTCTCTGCCCAGGCCGCAGGCGCCATCAGGGCGGCGGCGAAGAGAAGGGTCATCATTATAAGTGTGCGTTTCATAACCCCAAAGTTACTAATATTGTAAGAAAAATGGGCCACCATTTCGGAGGCCCATTTTTCTTATTAACTAAGAAATAGCAACTATTTCTCTGCTAATTTCTTCTCATACTTCTCAGCCTTGTACGCGGCCTTCTTCATCAAATACTTGAAGAAGTTGCAAATGACAGCGAACGGGTAGAAGATGATTCCGAGGATGACCGGAGCGTACTTGACGACAACCTTGAGGAGTTCGATGACAAGCCTGATTGCCCAAGTTGCATAGTAGAACACTGCGAATGTTCCGAAGAGGTCCCTGAAGAACATCCATCCTTTGTAGCACTCTGCATCCATTCCGACGATCGTCACATAGATGGCTGCGATAGGAGCGATGACGACGGTGAGGAAAATTGCTGCGTGGAGCAGGAAGTCAAAAACTAATCTGACCAGGAACAGAATGAAAGGAAGAGGTTTGTCGATCTTCTCGATGTCGAGCTTAGCCTGCTCGCGCATCTCTTTAAGGTGTGCGCAGGACATTCTCCATAATGCGAACGGAGATTTAAAGATGACATAGAGGATCGTCTCTAGTACACTAAGAGCGCCACCGGCAACGACTGCGCCAGTGCCTTCTTTGAAAAGAGTTTTTTCAGCCATAATGCTTGATATTGGTTAATAAATAATTAATAGTTACGTGTTTATCTGGACAAATTTATGAAAAAAAACATTATTTCGTCACATATGCCCCCATTATTTGCGTAATGGATGCTGTCCAGAAGGCTATTTAATGAGATTTAGGAACTCGTTGCGAGTCTTTTCGGAGTTGAGGAACGCCCCGCTGAAAGCGGAAGTGGTGGTAATTGCGTTGGACTTTTCCACCCCGCGGATCTGCATGCAGGTGTGGTTGGCCTCTATGACCACAGCCACGCCGAGCGGATGCAGCGCTTCCTGGATGCAGTCGCGAATTTGCACGGTCAAGCGCTCCTGCACCTGCAGCCTTCGGGCGTAGGTTTCCACCACCCGGGCGATCTTGCTCAGGCCGGTGATGCGGCCGTTGGGGATATAGGCAACGTGGCACTTGCCGATGAAGGGTAGCATATGGTGCTCGCAGACGCTGTACAATTCTATGTCCTTGACCAGCACCATCTGGCTGTAGTCCTCTTCGAACATCGCGCTGCGGATAATCTGCACGCCGTCTTCTTCGTAGCCCTTGGTCATGAACTGCATCGCTTTCGCGACACGCTCGGGAGTCTTCTGAAGGCCCTCCCTGCCGGCGTCTTCGCCGAGCAAATCGAGGATGCTTTTGATATGTTTCGCAATCTCCTCTGTGACCTTCTGGTCGTATTTTTCTTCTTTTGTGTATGCCATAGTCTTAATGTCCTACAAAAATAGTTATGATTCTTTGATTTTTTGTATATCTTTGCCGCCAAATCGAAAATTAAATAAATAGATATTGACACTATGTTTTGGACTCTAGAACTTGCCGGAAGCCTTGACGATGCACCGTGGCCGGCAACAAAAGATGAACTTATCGACTATGCCAACCGTTCAGGCGCGCCTGAAGATGTGATCGAGAACCTTGAAGAACTCGAGGACGACGGAGAAATCTACGAATCCATCGAAGACATCTGGCCCGATTACCCCACCAAAGAAGACTTTTTCTTTAACGAGGAAGAATATTAAAAAGAATCCCGCGATCAGTCGCGGGATTCTTTGCGTTTGGACTCATAGTAGGAGTGACGGGCAGGGTTCTCAGGGAACCAGCCCTTGAGGACGCGTTTTTCCTGTTTGATCACTTCGTGGATGCTCCAGAAACTGGAGAAGGCAACAGCACCGGCGATGGTGGAGCCGATGAATGAGGGTATGAGCAGCGAAGCCGCTGTGAAGATAAGGCCCAGCGCCAGAAAAACCCACCATACTTTCTTACCCCAGCGATACTCCCATCTTATCACGAGAGGGTGAAAGATGCCTATGCAAAGGAATACGGCCGCGCCGACTATGACTCCGTTCCAGTTCAATAAAGCATCTCTTTGATGTCTTTCTCCATCTTGGCTGGAGTGACGGTGGGAGCGAAACGCTTGATGACGGTGCCGTCGCGGTTGATGAGGAACTTGGTGAAGTTCCACTTGATAGCGCTGCCGAAGGTGCCCTTGGCGACCGATTTCAAATATTTGTAAATCGGGTGTGCGTTGTCGCCGTTCACGTCGATCTTTGCCATCAGGGGGAAAGTGACGCCGTGGTTGATGCGGCAGAACTCGGCTATCTCATCATTGGAGCCCGGCTCCTGATGGGCGAACTGGTCGCAGGGGAAGCCAACGATGACCAGCCCCTGATCCTTATACTTCTGATATAATTCCTCCAGCCCGTCGTACTGAGGGGTGAAGCCGCATTTTGATGCGGTGTTGACTATCATCAGGACTTTGCCCTCAAACTGAGCGAAGTCCACCTCTGCGCCCCTGTTTCCCTGGGCCTTGAAATCGTAAATCTTTGTCATAAAAAGTGATGATTACCTTGCAAATATAACAATCCTCGTAAAAAAGGACTCTACTTCAACACTTTTTCTGCAAGGCGCATTGAGAGGATTGCGACGGGGATGGTAAGGAGCATGACGACTATCAGCACGGGGACATTGTCAATGACGGGAATCATCAGTTGATCGTAGCCAGCGGGCATTTCTTCGACGGCCGCGGCGAGTGCTCCCTCCCTGTCAGTCCACCAGTGTATGCAATTGCCAACAGAATAACTTTAATAACGGGTCTCATAACTAATTGTTTTTGTTAAAACAAAGTTACGAGACCCGTTATTCGCTGTAAATACCCAGTTGTAGGGATTTTATTTGGCGTCCATGGCCTGGCAGGCAGTAATTGCTATCAGGTTGTAAATATCCTCAACGGAGCAGCCGCGGGAGAGGTCGTTGACCGGGCGGGCGATGCCCTGGAGGATGGGGCCGATGGCGTCCGCATTGCCGAGACGCTGGACGAGTTTGTAGCCGATATTTCCGACTTCCAGGTTCGGGAAGACGAGAACGTTGGCCTTGCCGGCAATTTCGGAACCGGGGGCTTTCTTCGCGCCGACCGAAGGGACAAGCGCTGCATCAGCCTGAAGTTCTCCGTCTATCTTGAGGGAAGGGTCGAGTTGACGGGCGAGAGCAGTTGCTTCTACAACCTTATCCACCACCTCATGCTTCGCGGAGCCCTTGGTGCTGAACGAAAGCATGGCCACGCGCGGCTCGACGAAGCCGGCGACGCTCTTCGCGGTCTGTGCTGTGCACACCGCGATCTGAGCAAGTTGCCCGGCGTCAGGAGCCGGCGTCACAGCGACATCACCCACCACCAGCACGCCTTCTTCGCCATACTGAGGTGTCTTGGTGACAAGAAGCATCGCGCCACTGACACAGGTGATTCCGGGAGCGCACTTGATGATCTGAAGCGCAGGACGAAGGGTCTCGCCCGTAGTGCTGAGAGCGCCGCTGATCTGACCGTCAGCATCGCCGCTCTTGATGATGAGGCAGCCGAAATAGAGCGGATTCATCACGAGTTTGTGGGCCTCCTCCGGCGTCATTCCCTTCGCCTTGCGAAGTTCGTAAAGCAGATTCGCATATTCTTCCGTCTTCGGAGAAGTCGCGGGATCGATAATAGTGGCTTTACCTATATTCTTAAGCCCCAATTCTGAAGCCTTAGCCTCAATCTCCGAAGGACTGCCGATCAGAATAATGTCCGCCAGGCCGTCGGCAAGAGCGCGGTCGGCCGCTGTGATAGTGCGGTCTTCGAGAGATTCGGGAAGCACGATGCGTTGCTTGTTGGAGCAGGCGCGCGCGATGATTTTTTCGATGAGTGACATATTAAATTTTATTTTTCGAATTCTTGTAAGACGTTGTCTGCGTGGATTTTATCGATGATGGCGCAAACGATTTTGAAAGCCTTGCTGTCCGGGGTATACACGGCCGGAGCGGTGAAACGAACGCGGCCCTGGCGCTTGAGTTTCGCCGCCACTGCGCGCTTCTTCTCATTCTGGGGATCGAACACGGCGATAGGGTTGCCGCCGAACATTCCGACTATCTTCATGCTCGGCACGTCAGTCTCTCCGTCGCCGAAATAGATCATATGCGCAAACGGCACACGCTTCTTGTTCTCGGCAGTGCTGGCATTGACCATCTTGCTGTCGCGGGCGCTGAAGATGCCTTTGTTAATCTTGAAAAGAAACTGAGTCTTGTTAGTGTAGTCCACCGCGATTCCGGGCCAGACGGCCTCCCCCGCTTCATTATAGATATATGTGCCGGCGAAGATGTGTTTGAACTCCTTCGCGATGGCTGTTCCCTCGACCATTTCCTTAAGTCCGCTCGAGTTGATGTAGTGCTCCACGCGCACGCCGTGCTCTGCTCCGTAGTCATTGACCAACTTGAACCAGCCGCGCACGCCCTCGAAGAAATCGATGTCGCTCCCGAAGCGCATAAAGTCCTCGCGGCGGAGGCTGATTCCCTTCTCGCGGGCTTCGTCGTACATCATCTTCATGTAGGAGAGGACATCCGATGCGTCCTGGTCCACAGCGAGGCTGTTGCTCTTCTCCCAGAACTCTTCCTTGGTCGTGCCCATCGCCTGGATGAAGCCGAACTCCTGCATATTTCCGGGAGCGAGAGTCCCATCAAAATCGTAGATAAGCGCTACTATAGGCTTTTTCATTTCACCCCAATAATTTGTCTTTCGCCACAAATATCGTAATAATTCGCCACATACACACACGTATATTTGGCAAATAATCGAGTCAAAATTATTTTTGCCAATGCAAAAAAACCAAACCTTTATGTCGAATTATCCGCATTATCTGGAACGTCTCCAGAACGCAACCCGCAAGTATTGGGACAAGACAGCCCTCCACACGATTGGCCAGATGGCCGTTCAGGTTGAAAAATTTCACCTCGCATTCGAAGCCCTCGGCTTCAAGAAGGGCGATAAAATAGCTCTCTACGCAGCAAACGGCGCCCGCTGGGGAATGGCCTATATGGCAGTCAATACCTACGAGACGGTTATCGTTCCGCTCCTCGCCGACTTCACCCCCGCAAACGCAGCATTCCTTGTCGACCATTCCGAGGCCGTTGCCCTCTTCACCAACAAGGTGAAATGGGAAAAGATGCCTCTCGACAAGATGCCTCAGCTCCGCATCGCGATCGATGTGGATACATGGGAGTGTCTCTGGGCCAAGGACGCGAAGACAGAAAAAGCCTACGCGAAGATGGAAAGCCTCTTCGAGGAGAAATGGAAAGGCAACTTCGGTCCCGAAAATGTAGTCTACCCTACAGACAACATGGACGATCTTTCGACCATCAACTATACCTCCGGCTCAACCGGCGACCCCAAGGGCGTGATGCTTACATACCGCAACTTCAGCGCCAACGTCGACTTCAGCCAGAGACACGTCCCCGCAGGAGACAAGATGGTCAGT
>CAJOHV010000039.1 GCA_905234485.1 uncultured Bacteroidales bacterium
GCTCCCCGCGAAGGGTAGGACCTTCTTTACGCAGTAACGCTTCACTCGCGGCGTCAGAAACAATCGGGGACGATTTTTTCGAAGGGTTGATAGAGGCCGTGAGCGGCCTCAGGAACGAACTTCGACAAAATCGTACCAACCTTTTAACCCTTTGCGCTTTCCCTCCCGCCACGGCGCAGCCCAGGTAGGCCCTCTGCGCCAAAAATGCCAAAATCGGCGCCGGAAGGTGGAAAAACCTGCCGTTCCGCGCCAAAATCCCGTAAAAAAGCGCCGGAAGGTGGAAAAGCCAATCGATCCGCGCCGAAATCCCCGAAAATGACGCCGGAAAGGAGAAAAACCAGCCGATCCGCGCTAGCCTGGTAGGCCCGCCACACTCATTTCCGCCAAGGTGAAGCCAGACAATATGACGTACAGCATATCCTGGAAGGGGGTATGCTGGCTTCATACGACGAAATCGGCCTGTGAAGCCAGACTGGAGGCCTCAGAGACCGTTCTGGGAGGGGTGGTCTGGCTTCATCTTGGCGGAAAGGCCGAAAGGGGAAAACAGCTACAATGCGAGGTGTAAGTCTGCGAGCTGGGAGGCGGCGGGGCGGTGGGTGATGCAGATGATTGTCTTCGACTGGCCAAAGCGCTCCTTGATGCGGGTGAGGACGAGCTGCTCGGTCGAGGGATCGAGAGCGGAGGTGGCTTCGTCAAGGATGAGGATGCCACCGGAGCGCAAGAGGGCGCGGGCGATGGCTATGCGCTGAGCCTGGCCTTCGGAGAGGCCGCGGCCGATTTCGGCGCAGGAGGTGTCCAGCCCGTCCGGCAGGTCGAGGACGAAATCGGCCGCGGCGAGGTGAAGGACTTCGCGAAGTTCTTCGTCGGTAGCCGTCGGCCGCGCCATCAGAAGGTTGGCACGCACCGAGCCGCTCAGCAGCGAGTTGCCCTGGGGGACGTACATGAAATTGCAGCGGGTCGCCGGGCTGATGGGAACAGCTGCCAGATTCGGGGTGGGCATGACAGACGAACCCTGGACCGCAGAACCGTCGGGCAGGACGGAGGATGAGTCCGGCAGGACGGGAGAATAGAGCTCAATACGGCCAGAAGTAGGTTCGAGGAGGGCGAGAAGAAGCTGCGCCAGGGTACTCTTTCCCTCGCCGGTGGGACCGGTGATGACGGTCATCTGACCAGGTTTGAAATCGAAAGAGAGATTCGAGATGACCTCGGTGCCACGCTCTTCGTAAGAGAAAGACAGGCCCGAAACACGTACGCCGGGCGCGCCTTCCAGCAGCACATCCGCATACGCACCCTCCTGCGGCAATTCTCCAATCTCCATCAAACGCTCCTCCGAAGAGAGCGATTTGATGAACGCGGGCACGTAGAGCGCCAGATTCGCCACCGGACGCTGGACCTGACCTACCATCTGAAGGAAAGCCACCATCAGACCATAAGTCACCGATCCGTCTTTGAGCCCCAGCACTCCCCATATAAAAGCCACGAGATATCCTGCCGAAAAGCCCACGGACATGAAGCCGCGCGAGAGAGCGGAATAGCCCAGACGCGAAACGGTTCGGTCCAACTCCTGCTCCTGAAGCGCCTCGAGTTCTTCCTGCGAAGCACCCACGCTGCCGAGAGTCTTCACCAACACCCTGTGCTGAAGGGTTTCCTGGAGGTGGCCGTTGATGCGGCCGTCGATGGTGCGGATTTCGGTGGTGAGCGAGCGCATACGGCGGAAATACAGACGGGCGCCCACAACGGCCACCGGCATGATCCAAATCAGGATCCACGCCAGCGATGAGGAGAAGACAAACAGCATTATCACCGCCGCCACCAGTTGCAGGCAAGTCACAAAGGCCTCGGGGATATCGCAGCAGATGAACTCCGTCACCACACGGATGTCTTCCTCCATACGGTTCGCCATGTCGGCGCTATGGAACTTGTCCTTGCCCGTCCAGGTGCTGCGGAGGGCCTTGTCGAAGACATTCGAACGGATACGGTTCTTCGCCTGGACCGTGATACGGCCTTCGTAGTATTTCACGAAAACGCGGGTGAGAACCTGCAGGACCATAATCCCGACCAGCAGCCATATTGCAAGCCCAAGAGGAGCATCCAGCTGACCGGTCGCAATATCTACGACTCTCTTGCTGAACCACACGAAAGCGAGCGAGGCGGCGGCCGCAACCGTCTGTAGGAAAGCGCTGAACAGCACCTTCCAACGAACGGTCCGAAGCAGCCTCCAGACTCCTTTCAGGCATGGTCCGAAATCTTTCATTCTATGCGGCGATTCCTATCTCGACCCACTTCTCGGCGATGGCTTTAGCATCCTTCAAAGCGGTCTCGTCGGACACGTCATATTTGTCTGTCAGCAACTTTGCCAGCCCCTCCACCGTGAATTCATCAAGACCGCTCACCTGCTCCCAGAGATAGGCGGCTGTGGCGTTCAGATGAATCATTTTGTTGAAATTCACGAGCTCGGTACTCTCCGGTACTATGATAAACTCGCCGCATATTTCCCTAAGCCTGAATCCTTCTACTACTTTCATATCAGTCTTCTAAGAATAGCCAGATAATATCTTCTTACAAAATACGGCAACGCGTTCCATCTGCGGGCGCGCTTCAAAGCCTTCGGACCGGCGAGGTCTTTCACCCGGCCGCGGGGTTTCACGACCGCGATAGCCTTGCCCTTTATGTCCGTCAGTCGGCAGGTTTCAGTGCCCACGAGGTTGCCGTCGCCCTTCAAAGTTACGCATTCTCCCTGGATCTTCACAATCCTGTGCAGGACAAAACGGCCCTTAGCGATCTCGGCGAGGACGGGGTCGCCTTCGGCATAGACCGACATAGCCTTCAGCCTGACGCTGTCGCGGTCGCCCACTATGAACGGCAGCATGCTCGAGCCTTTCGTGCGGATCTCCACTTCGCTGCCATGGGCCAGCAGGGCGGCCACTTCGGGCAGCAGCGCTTCGTTGGGGAGGGTCAGGTTCATGAGCGCGCGCCCTCCCCGGCGATGCCGTCGAAGCACACGCGGGCGGCGTCTTCGTCCGGCAGGCAGTGCATCGCGAACGAGGGCGCGCCCTGAACGGCGGCCGATATTGCGGAGTGCAGCCCGTCGCCCATTGCGCGGTCGGCCTTGAAGCCCGAGCAAGACGAATAAACGCTTGCATACGCTTCCACGACGGACATTTTCTCCAAATGATTCTCCGGCGCGCGGACTATTCGAACGAACGCCCCGACCGGGAACGATTCGTTCTTGTAGCACGGCGTTTTCCCGCTCCACGGCGAGCCGTAGGCGATCACCCGACCGTCTGCGAAAGTACGCACGACAGGGTTGTCGTCGTTCATCAGATGAGTACCGGGGATGGCCTTGAGCCACATTTTGCTATGTGTGCTTTTGCCCGTGCCGCTCTTCGCGAGGAAGAGATATGCTTTGCCGTTGTTCACGACTGTGGACGCATGCATTTCAAGCGTGCCGAGAGTTGCAGTCGCAAAGGCATACTGAAGCATCAGGGAGTTGTTCAGCGCGAATTCGGCTTCCTGCGGCCTTAGGACATAGAGTTTTGACGCTTTGAAGTCTGCGCTGAGAGTGAGGAAGCCCGACATCGGGCGACCCGGAGATTGTGCCATTTTGACCAGCCAGCCGTGGACGCCTTCGAGGCGCCATAGCGAAAGAACGTCCGCCCCCTGGTCGATCACCAGTTCGAGGCCCGTCAGCTCCGGCGCCTCCCCCGCGGCCACCTCTAGCGTGAAGAGCGGTTCTCCCGCTTCGGCCTTGAACGGAGCATAGTTATCCATCCCGAGCGTTTGACCGTCCGGGATGATAACCCTGAAAAGGTGTTCGGCTACTTTGTAGTCCGCCGTCACTTCTGGATGTCAACGAACGGGAGTGCGCCTCCGCCGTTGTATGTAGGCAGTTTGCCGTCCCATTTCTCGATGGCGTACTGCTCGACGATGAGTTTGTTGAGCGAGGCGGACACGACGCGGTTGTAGTAGGCCTCGCCGTCGCCCTTGATCTTGAGCGCCTTCGCCTCACCTTCGGCCTTGGCGATTTCGATCTTCGCTTCGGCCTCGGCTTCCTTCACCTTGTTCTCCGCCTTGAGGGCGTTCTGCACGGCCTCGTTCTTGGCGTTGATGGCGGCGGTCAGCGATGCCGGCGGGTCGATCTTGGTCGTGAACTCACGGACGATGAAACCTTCCTGGTTCATGGATTCGTCCAGACGAGCGCGAACCTCGGTCTCGAAACGGGCGCGATTTGCCATCAGTTCGTCCGAGGTGTAGTTATTCGCGCAGGTACGGTACGCCTCGAAGATACAGGTCTTGATGTAGCCCATCTCCAGTTCGCGCACCGGTTTACGGTACTTGATAAAGATGTCGGTCGCTTTCGCCTCGTCGATCTGGTAGGCCAAAGTCGGGGTCATGGAGAAGATTGCAGCATCCTTAGGGTTCACCGTGAAGGGCTCGTAAGTCACACGCTGGATGTAGGTCGGGTACTCGAAGATGCGCTCCGTGATGGGGTTGAACCACACCCATCCGCGGCAGGTTCCTTCGACACCTCCCTTGAGGTTCTCGTTCGAACTCCACTTCTTGAAGCGGATACCCACAGACGCGGAGTCTATAGTCGTACAGCACGAGGCCAGCACAACAATCGTCAGTGTTGTGATTGCCAGTGCCCAAAAGGTAGATTTTGTTGCTTTGCTAACCATATCAATAATTGTTTATGTACCAAATATAGTAATTTTCCACGCTTCCTCACAGTTCTCCTTCCTTTTCGCAGAGAGTGCTCGCCGTTTTCGCAGACGGGTTCACCGTTTTCGCAGAGATGCCACACACCCACCCCATCCAGATACTATTCAGAGGCAGGTCGATGTGTGGCTGGGGGCTATTTTGCCCGCAGCCACACGCCAAGGGCCGCCACAGGCCATTCTGAAGAGGGTGGGCGTGTGGCACTTCAACTGGAAGGGTGAAAACATGACGGGAAGTTGGGCAATCTGCGAGTGGCTACAGGATTTTCATGGCGATATGGGCGCAGGCCTCGGCATCAGCAAGGGCGTGGTGGTGGTTGCGGAGGTCGAAGCCGCAGGCCGCCGCCACCGTCTGGAGCTGGTGATCCGGGAGGCTCCGGCCGAAGTGGCGGCGCGACGCGGCTAGAGTGTCGCGGAACTCATAGTCCGGATAGTCCATCTGGTAGACGCGGAACGCCGCCCTGAGGCAGCCCTCGTCGAAGCAGGCGTTATGCGCGACCAGCGGCAGGCCCTCGACCATAGGCGCAATCCGCGCCCACACCTTCGGAAACACCGGCGCCCCGTCCGTGTCCTCCTCGCACAGCCCGTGGACCCGCTGGCAGAACCACTGATAGTACTCCGGCTCCGGATGAATGAGGCTGTAGAACGTGTCCACGATCTTCCCTCCCCTCACTATCACCACCCCCACGCTGCACACGCTCGACGGCTGCTCATTCGCAGTCTCAAAATCTATTGCCGCAAAATCAAGCATAACTGAACAAAGATAGCGAAAGCTCGTATTTATTCGTACTTTTGCATTATGAGCATTTGGTTAATACTGATTGCCGTGATGATTGCGAGCGCGATCATCCAGGCGGTGCTGACATCGAAGTTCGACGAGTATTCGAAGGTGCCCGGGAAGTTGACGGGAGAGGAGACGGCGCTGAAGATGCTGAGGGACAACGGGATATATGATGTGACGGTGGCGCAGGTGGACGGGATTCTCACCGACCACTATAATCCGACCACCAAGACCATCAACCTGAGTTCGGCTGTGTTCTCCACGGCGTCCGTGGCGGCGGAGGCGATCGCGGCGCACGAGACGGGGCATGCGATACAGCATGCGATGGGCTATGCTCCGCTCAAGATGCGCAGCGCGCTGGTGCCGGTCGTGAATTTCAGCAATATGGCCGTGTCGTGGGTGCTGCTGATCGGCGTGCTGCTGATTGAGCTGACGCCTACGGTGCTGTGGGTGGGAATAGGCCTGTTCGCGATGACCACGCTCTTCTCCTTCATAACGCTGCCCGTGGAGGTCAACGCCAGCGCCCGCGCGATCGAGTGGCTCGACCATTCGGGCATCACCGACCTCACGACGACCCCCATGGCGAAGGACGCCCTCAAGTGGGCCGCGTATACCTATGTCATCGCTGCCATAGGCTCGCTCGCCACACTACTTTATTATATAGGAATCGCCCGCCGCAGATAACGCGTGGCGCTCAACCAGCTGATAATCAAATACTTACTGAAAATCGACTCCGAGATTCACGGAGTCGACTATTAGTAATTTATTGGAAATCAGGCACTTACGCGCCACGCAAATTCCTCAACGCAGATCTGTGATAACCCAGTCCCCGGTGAAAGTGTTTTCGTCGGGAGTGAAAATCGTCATGTCCCCACTCGGGGGCAAAAAATGAATGTTCTTTATCGTGAAGGGAATGAGATTGCCCGAAAGGGGTTCGTTGTAAAGGCCTGAGAGCCAGCCGTTGTCTTCCAGAGTCAGTTCTGAAATGTAGTCCATATAGTCCATCTTCCCCGCCGTTTCGATATACGCTTCCTTGCCGTCCAGGTCCAGGGTCCAAATGTTGACCGCATCGCAGAGGATCAACAGCCCCGCGCCCTCCATCCTGAAGCAATTGTCCTGGAGCACGGCCGAGCCTTCGACTGTGATGTCGGGCGCGCCGGCGATCACGTATTCGTAGTCCACCGTGACCCTATGGCCCTGCGCCTGCGCCAGGAAGGCGTCCAACTCCTTCTGCTGGGCGCTCAGGGTAAAGGCCGCGAACAGGCCAAGAACTATGAGGAAAAAGCGTTTCATCGAATTCTAATGCAGCATTGTATCCAATGTCTCCAAATCCGGTACCAAAACCTGTCGAGGCTTCGCGCCATCCTGCGGGCCGATGATTCCGGCATCCTCCAACTGACTCATCACGCGGGATGCTTTCGCGAAGCCCATCGCGAGCCTGGTCTGCAGGAACGAAGTCGACGCCTTCTGCGAGGTCACGACCAGGCGAGCCGCTTCCTCGAAGCGTTCGTCCAGATCGCCCACGTCCACAGGACCACCGTCCCCTCCGCCGTTTTCATCTTTCGGCACGGGCAGGTAGTACGGTGTGTTATAACTCTGGCCATATTTGGTCTGATCGCCGATGAAATCCGTCAGGCGGCGGACCTCCTCGCTCTCGATGAGGCCGCACTGGATACGTTCGTTCTCGATGCCGGCGGAGAAGAGCATATCTCCACGTCCGATCAGTTTCTCCGCGCCGGGCGCGTCGATGATGGTCTGAGAGTCGATGCGCGACGACGTGCGGAACGCGATACGCATCGGGAAGTTGCTCTTGATGATACCGCTGATCACGTCCACGGACGGGCGCTGGGTCGCAAGGATAACGTGCAGACCGGCGGCGCGTCCTTTCTGGGCGAGGCGGATGATGCTGTTCGTGATGCTGCGGCTGGCCGCCTTCGCCTCGGGCGACGCGCCGGTGGTCATCGTGAGGTCTGCATACTCATCGACCACGGTAACAATATACGGCAGGTATCTGTGCCCATGATCGGGGTTGAGTTTACGGTCCTTGAATTTGTTGTTGTAGTCCGCAAGTTTGTTCACTCCGGCCTTCGCCATCAGCAGATAACGGTCGTCCATCTCAATGCACAGCGAACGCAGCACCTTCTCGGCGTCCTTGGCTGTCTTCACGATAGCGTGCGCCTTCTCGGCCTCTTCATCTTCGGCCTCAGGCAGGACTGCCAGATAGTGCTTCAGCAGCGAATTGTAGGCCGTGAACTCCACCATCTTCGGGTCGATGAACACGAGTTTCAACTCTGAAGGGTGCTTCGAATATAGCAGCGAGCCGATGATGACATTGAGGCACACGGACTTACCCTGCTGGGTTGCACCTGCCACGAGGAGGTGAGGCGCCTTTGCAAGGTCCACCACCTTCACCTGCTGGGTGATAGTGTAACCGAGGGCCACGGGCAGGTCGAACTTAGTGTTGCGGAAGGCGTCATCGTTCAGCAGACCACGCAGAGGAACGATGGACGGCTGGTCGTTGGCCACCTCGATACCCACCGAGTCCTGAAGCGTCACCACACGTACTCCCTTGGCGTTCATCGCCATCGCGATGTCGTCCTGCAGGTTCTTGATTGCGGAAATCTTGATACCCGGGGCCGGAGTCACTTTGTACAGGGTGACGGTCGGACCCACGACTGCCTTGATATCCGTAATCTCAATCTTATAGTTGCGAAGAGTGGCGATAATCTGATTCTTGTTACGGCCGAGTTCCTCGGTGGACATGACGTGTTTGCCGTCTTCGTAAGTCTCGAGCAATTCCAGCGGAGGGAACTTGAAGTTCGGAAGACCATAAGGCATATCCAGACGATTGTCGATACGCGGGAGGTCCTTCTGAACCTCGGTCTCAAGGCCGTCGTCCTCAATCACAACCATATCGGGGTCGGCGGGAGCGGCGGAATCATCATCACCCTCCTCTTCGGGGGTCTCTTCCTCCATCGGTTCCGTCTCGGGTACGGGAATCTCTTCCACCACGGGTTCGGGGTCCACGACCGCCGGGGCGGGGTTAGGATCCGTCTGCACGCCAAGGTCCACGGCGCCTGGCTCGATGTAACCTGCGCCTTCCTCTTTAGTGCCTATCGTGCCGAGCCAATGCACGAAGCGCGAACTGCTGAGCAGCGCGGCGCAGACCACGAGCACGAGCAGCACGAGGCCAGTCACCACCACACCCATAGCGGAGATGCCCCAGCCTATTATCAGCGCGCCGCAGTGGCCGCCGAGGCCGCCGCCGAAGACGGTGTCCGCTCCAAAGAGCCCACCGGCGTAGGCCAGGACAAGCGCGGCCACGAATGCGTCGCCGAGAGTCATCATCGTCGTCTTCAGGAGCGAATAGTTCCACTTATGGAAAACAAGCCTTATGGCTATGGCTACCAGCACCACTAGGATAGCGAGACTGCCCAGACCGAAGCAGTCGCACACGAGGAAGCGGCCGAAGCGGTATCCCAGCGAACCGGCGGCATTGCGCAACGCATCGCCTGCCATATCCGCCTTCCAGTGAAGGAGGTACGACACTATCGCGATTAGCGTGAACACGGCAAACACCGCCACCGCCAAGCCGGTCAACTTGGCGAGCGCTTCTTTCTTTTCAGGTTCGAGTTTCAGTCGGGGGAATTTCATCTGCGTCTGTTCTTCTTGCCGCCCTTGCGCTTGTTCTTGCCCTGGCCTCCCTGATTGCCGATTCCGGGACGGCTGAAGTCGGCATTTTCGGAGACTTTACCGAGGGTGATTCCCTCGGGAACCTTGATTTTGTACTCGGACAGTTTCTCTATGTCGGCGAAGATTGTTTCGTCCGATACGTTGTCTTTATTCCAGATAAGATACTGCTGACGCATATAGATAGCCAGCGAGCGTATCATCTGGGTCTTCACTTCGCCGTCCGGCTCAGCGGCCAGAAGGTCCAGGATCTTCTCTATGTTACGGCCGTAGTGAGTCGCGCGGATCTTCGTTCCTTTCATCGGAAGCGGCACAGGCTTCGTCTCGAAATCCTCCTTCACGGGGCAAGGGTACGGCGAATCCACATCCAGATCGAAACCTGCGATCATATAGAGATGATCCCAGAGTTTCTGCTCCCAGTTTTCCTGCTGGCGGACCTGAGGATTCAGGATCTCCATGGTCTTGATGATGGCGCGCGCCTGCTCCGTGCGCTTCTCCCTGTCCGGGATATCGCGGAGCCCCTCCACCATCTTCAGGATATTGCGTCCGTACTCGCTCATCTTGAGCGGCTCACGCTGAGTATTGTATTCGAGAGTTATGCTGTCCATACTTCAATTGGCAATTTCACAAATATAATCATTTTTGTATTTTTGGGGAACATTATGGCGGACAGCGTAAGAATAGACAAATATCTTTGGGCGATCAGGGCGTTCAAGACACGCACTGAGGCGACCGAGGCGTGCAATGGCGGAAAGGTGAAGATAGGCGGCTCGAACTGCAAACCTTCGAGGCCGCTGAAAATCGGGGAAATCATCGAAGTCAGGAAAGGAATGGCTGTGTTCACGTACAAAGTCCTGGCGTTTCTGGAGAAACGCGTCGGCGCCGCAGTGGTGCCGGACTATGCCGAGAACCTGACGCCCGAAAGCGAACTCGACAAACTCCGCGCCCCTGTGGAGACCTTCTTCGTCCGGCGTGAGCGCGGCGCCGGCCGCCCCACGAAAAAAGAGCGCCGAACGATCGACGCCCTTTGGGATTCTTTCGATTCCGACGAAGATTAATTACTTGCCGAAATACCTCTTGAGAAGTCCGCGGAAGCCTGCTCCGTGACGGGCTTCGTCCTTCGCCATTTCATGAACAGTGTCGTGGATGGCATCGTAGCCCAATTTCTTGGCCTTGACGGCTGTGGCGAGCTTACCCTCGCAGGCGCCGGCCTCGGCCTCTGCCCTTTTCTGGAGGTTGGTCTTGGTGTCCCAGACCACCTCGCCGAGGAGTTCGGCGAACTTTGCGGCATGCTCAGCCTCTTCGAACGCGTAACGCTTAAAGGCCTCAGCGATCTCAGGATAGCCCTCGCGGTCCGCCTGGCGGCTCATCGCGAGGTACATTCCAACTTCGGAACATTCGCCACGGAAATCGTTGTGAAGGGCTTCCATAATCTCAGCGTCCTCCACCTGGCCGTCTCCGAGTTTATGCTCGCAGGCAAATTTTTCGCTGACTTCCGTTACCTCCACGAATTTATCGCTCTTGGCGTGGCAAAGGGGACACTCTGCAGGAGGATTTTCGCCTTCGTACACGTATCCGCAAACGAGGCATCTGAATTTTTTCTTCATAATGGTATTAGTTTATTTGGTGTCTAACAATAAGGCATATTTGACTCTTTCCGCCTCCTCGGGGCCCTTGATGGCTTTGAGGATTTCCAGGCCGAAAGCGACTGCGTGACCGGCGCTGCGTCCGGTGATGATGCGCCCGGATTTAACTGCAGGAGCATTGACAAATGAAGCTCCTTTCGCAATCAGCGCGTCCTGGAAGCCGTCGAAGCAAGTGAACTCAAGGCCCTTCACATCTGGTAATTGGCTCAAGACGAGGCCGGGGGCCGCGCATATCGCTGCGAGCGAACCGCCTGCGGCGTAGTGCTCGCGCATCGCGCGGACTAACGCCTCGCACGAAGCGAGGTTCTTCGTTCCGGGCATACCTCCCGGGAAGATCATGAAGTCTTCAGCCCCGGTCCCGGTGTGATCTTCGTCAAAGTCCACGAGATATGATTCGGGCCCGACAGTCACTCCGTGCGAGGACATCACGAACGGGTCATCGGAGATCGCCACCAGACACACGTCCAGTCCCGCCCTGCGAAGAACGTCGTTCACTGCGAGGGCCTCTATGTCTTCGAAGCCGTCCGCAAGAAAAATATTGATTCCTTTCATATCTTCAAATATAGGAAATATTGAGTATTTTTGTATGATTTCGAATTTATGGAAGAGAAGAAACTTTATCCGCTGAGATTCCTGACTTTGGAAGATGAATACTGCTGGGGACGCGAGTGCTTCAAGGTCGCGGACCTGGGGTATCGCGACACCGTGGTCGCAGACGGCTGGCTGGCCGCGAACACGCTCAGCGAGGTGATGGACACGTACATGGACCGCGTCGTGGGCGACCACGTCTTCGCGTCCTACGGCCGTCTCTTCCCCGTGCAGGTGAAACACATCCGCTGCGAAGGCAAGATGCCGCTGCGGGTGCACCCGGACGACGAAATCGCCGGTCAGCGCTACGACTCGCTCGGGCGTGAGAAGCTCTGGTATGTCATGAAAGCCGCCCCCGACGCCCGCCTTTGCCTCGGCTGGAAGCGCGCTACGGACGCGTCCGAACTGATTGACGGCATCAAGAGCGGAGCGGTGGAGTCGATCGTGAACATGGTCACGCCCAAGGCGGGAGACTGCGTCCGCATCAAGCCGGGCCTGGTCCATGGAGCCACGGGCAATCTCGAAATAATCGAAGTCTCCGAATCGTCCGCGCTCGATTTCTGCGTTTATCCGTGGGGCGGGACGCTCGGCGAGGAGGAGTTCGACCCTGCGATGAGCGTGATTGACGCGCTGGATTTCATCGACTATGGAGCGTACGTCCCCGCTGAAGCGCCGGCAGCCGGCAAGCAGGGTCTCAAGTTCCTCGCCGACCTCCCGCAGTTCACCGTCCGCAAGATGGACCTTCGCGATCCGCTGCACATCACCGGCGGCGACCATAATTCGTACGCCGTGTATGTTTGCCTCTACGGCAAAGCGGTCGTCTCCCTTACGGCGCCCGTGAAAGCGGACTATCCGCTCGAAGCCGGACAGGCGCTGCTCGTGCCCGCGGAAGTGGACGATTTCATCCTCGCGCCGCTCGCCCAGACGACCGCCGTGCTGGAAATCATGACCGAGTACAAGCCCGAATCGGACGCATATATTAACAATGAATAGAGAGAACGATTTCAGTCGCCTGGAGTTGAATCTGCCGGGCTGCCTTTCGAACTACGCGTACTTCCGCGGGCTGCTCAAACCTGCGACGAAACTGCTCGTGCTCGTGAAGGCGAATGCCTATGGCCACGGAGCCGTGGAGTTCGCCTCGATGATGCAGCAGGCCGGCGCGGATTACCTCGCCGTGGCGCTGCCGGTGGAGGGAGTCGAACTCAGGCAGGCCGGTATCTCGCTGCCCATACTCGTTCTGACGGCAGGGACCGATTTCTTCGAAGAGATAATAGACAACAGGCTTGAACCGGGCATCCCGAACATTTCGACTTTGAAGGCCTTTGTGTCGCATCTCGAGAACCGTCGTATCGAAAACTATCCCATCCACATCAAACTGGACACGGGCATGCACAGGCTCGGTTTTATGCCGGCAGAACTCGATGAGTTGATGGCATATCTTCGCGAATGCAAGGCGGTGCGGGTGAAGTCGGTCTACTCGCATCTCGCCGCTGCGGAGGATACGGCACAGGATGATTTTACTCTGGGTCAGGTCGCTCAGTTTGACAAGGGCGCTTCCGCGCTTTCGGAGTCGCTGGGATATAAGCCTATGTGGCACATTCTGAACAGTGCCGGAATCGAGCGTTTCCCGCAGTACCAGTTCGACATGGTCCGCCTTGGAATCGGCATCTACGGCATATCCGCGCTGCCGGGCGTCAAGTTGACTCCAGTCGCATCGCTCAAGGTGAAGGTGCTGCAGGTGAAAAAACTCTCGGCGGAAGACGGCACCATCGGCTACAGCCGCCGCGGCGTGATCCCTGTCGAGGGCATGGAGATCGCGACCATTCCGGTGGGCTACGCAGACGGCCTCGACAGGCATCTGGGCTGCGGCGCCGCCTCCTTCGCAGTCGCCGGACATCGCGCCAAGACTGTCGGCAATATCTGCATGGATATGTGCATGATCGACGTCACGGGCCTGGGCGTAAAAGTCGGCGACACCGTCACCATCTTCGGAGAGGACCCCACTGTCGAGGAACTCGCGCAGATTCTCGGCACCATCCCCTACGAAATTCTCACCTCCGTCCCCCGCAGGATCGAACGCGTGGTGGTTCGCGGGTAAAATAAAGAGAGGTTCTACTCGAGAACCTCTCCGTCAGCGTTTAAAAATTCATACTGGAGGATACTGTTGTCGGTCGACTCCACGACCTTCAACCTGCATTTGTACTTGCGTCTCCACTTTGCGACGAAAGACCTGAAGCCCCTCGTGAGGTATGCGCCCAGAATGGGACTGACCTTGAGGGTGAGATTGTGAAGGCCTTTGTCGGTGACGTAGTAGGCGAGCTTACGCTCCACCTGCTCGTCGATAACCACCGTGGAAGCGATCTTGCCCGTGCCGTGGCAGAGAGGGCACTGCTCCGTGGTGTTGATTTCTGTCACAGGACGTATTCTCTGACGGGTGATCTGCATCAAACCGAACTTTGTCAGAGGCAGCACGTTGTGCTTCGCCCTGTCTGATTCCATCAGGTCCATCATGTATTTGTGGAGTTCGTTGCGGTGCTCCTGGGAGTCCATATCGATGAAATCCACGATAATGATGCCGCCCATATCCCTGAGCCTGAGTTGACGCGCGATTTCCTCCGCCGCGATTTTGTTGACCTCGAAGGTGTTCTCTTCGTGGTCTGTGGTTTTGGCGCGGATGCCGCTGTTCACGTCGATCACATTCAGGGCCTCGGTGCTTTCGATAACCAGGTATGCTCCCTGCTTCATGGGGACTACCTTGCCGAAAGAACTCTTGATTTGACGGGTGACCTCGAAATGGTCGAAAATGGGCTCCTTTCCTTCGTAGTATTTCACTATCTTCTCCTGCTCGGGAGAGATCAGCGAGATGTACTTGCGGATTTCCTCGCAGATGGCCGGATCGTCCACATAGACATTTGTGAAGGAATCATTCAGAAGGTCGCGCAGGATGGTGGTGGTCTTCGAGTACTCCGTGAAAAGGAGACTGACCGACTTGTTCTTCGCGATTTTCTTCCACGACTCTTCCCACTTCTCTATGAGGGACTTGGCTTCGGCCACAAGCACCGCGGCGTTGTTGCCTTCTGAGGCGGTGCGGATGATTGCGCCATAGTTGCGCGGGAGGATGTTCCGCACGAGGGTTTCGAGCCTCTTGCGCTCTTCTTTCGAAGAGATTTTCTGGGAAACGCTCACCTTCTGCGCGAAGGGAAGCAGTACAATGTTTCGTCCTGCCAGCGAAATCTCAGCGGTCAGCCGGGACCCTTTGGTCGAAATCGGTTCTTTGACAATCTGGCAGATGATCATCTGGCCTACCGACAGCACATTCTCAATCTTGCCGTCCTTCTCCAGGGCGGGACCTATCTGAGTGCGTGAATACAGGTCTTTCAGATCAGCGTTGGGGTTCGACTTCTTGACGAAATTGTCGAACGCGCTGAAATACAGACCCAGGTCGAGGTAGTGGATGAACGCCTCCTTGTTGTCGCCGATATCGACGAAAGCAGCATTCAGGGCGGGAAGAAGTTTCTTCACTCTTCCGAGAAAAACGTCTCCCACCGAGAAACTGTGACCCTGGCTGGACTCTCTGTTGTACTCGATCAGCCTATGGTTTTCCATAAGCGCGAGTTTCACCTCTGCGGGGCCTACCGAGACCACCAGGTCTTTCTCTGATTTTTCGATATCCATAGACAAAACAAAAAGGCCCTTCGGATCTCCCGAGGACCTAGTGCGACACAGATTTATTTCTTCTTGTGTCTGTTCTTGCGCAAACGTTTTTTACGCTTGTGCGTCGCCATCTTGTGACGCTTATGCTTCTTTCCGTTGGGCATATTATTAAGCTTTCTCAACGAAGCTGTCTGCAGGCTTGAATGCCGGGATATCGTGTGCAGGAATCACGATTGTGGTCTGCTTGGTGATGTCGCGGGCCGTCTTCTCTGCGCGGTGCTTTATGATGAAGCTGCCGAAGCCACGGAGGTACACGGGCTCGTCCTTTGCCAGGGACTCGATCACACTCTCCATGAAACCTTCAATGACCGTCTGCACCTCAGTCTTCTCGAGGCCGGTGTTCTTGGCGATCTTGTTAACGATGTCTGCTTTTGTCATCTCTCTAAATATCTAATTACTAATAAATTGCTTTAACCGAAAAACGGACTGCAAAAATAGACTTATTTTTTTAGAAATCAAATATAGAAGTGTAAATTTGTCAGCGGTCTTCCGCTTGGCACAATGATTGACCTACAATGGGAGACTTATTATCACTGACATTTTGACAATTATATGATAAAAGACAAGGACTTCTTCTCGCAGAATGCCGCGGAAGTGAACATAATACCGGTTGTGTCCGGTGAGGGAGTGGCGAAGATAAGCGACAGCGAGCTGCCCCCTACCCTGCCTATCCTGGCCCTCAGGGGCGCGGTTCTTTTCCCGGGGACGATCTACCCCATCACGATAGGCCGTGAGAAATCCATCAAACTGATTCAGGACGCCGAGAAGCACGATTATTTCATCGGCGCGGTGCCGCAGTTGGACCCCTCGGTGGAAGACCCCGCGGAGGTGGATCTGTACAACTACGGCACGGTGGCCAAAATCCTCAAGACGCTCGAAATGCCGGACGGCACGATAACCGCGATACTCCAGGGCCACAAACGTATAGAGATGGAGTACGTGATCGACTACGATCCGTACATCACCGCTCAGGTGCGCTATCTCAGCGACGTGATGACCAAGGAGAACTCCGACGACGTGAAGGGCCTGGCCAGCATGCTGAAAGACAAGGCGAGCCAGATTATCGCCTCCAGCAACTTCGCCCCCAAGGAAGCGGTCGCCGCTATGCGCAGCATCGAGAGTTTCGCCTTCCTGGTGAACTTCATCGCCACCACGGTGGAGGTGGAGAACTTCACTGACAAGGCCGAACTCCTTCAGTACGACGACGTCCGCACGAGGGCTATGAAACTCCTCGTGATACTGAATGCCCAACTCGAACTCTCTAACATCAAGAACGAGATCAACCGCAAGGTAAAGAGCGAGATAGACCAGCAGCAGAGGGAGTATTACCTCAACAACCAACTCCGCACGATTCAGGAAGAGTTGGGAATGGACGAGAACGAAGAGTTCGAGAAGTTCCGCGAGAAGGCCGCCCAGAAAAAGTGGCCCGAGGAAGTGGCGAAACTCTTCGAGAAAGAACTTGGCAAACTCGAAAAATACAATCCGAATTCCCCGGATTATTCGGTTCAGTACAACTACCTTGAGTTCATGCTCAGCCTGCCCTGGCAGGAGATGAGCCAGGACAACCTGGACCTCAAGCACGCAAAACAGGTGCTGGAAGAGGATCACTACGGCCTGGACACCATCAAGGACCGTATCATCGAGTACCTCGCCGTGCTCAAGTTGAAGGGCAATATGAAATCGCCCATTCTCTGCCTCTACGGCCCCCCGGGAGTCGGTAAGACCTCGCTCGGCAAGTCCATTGCCCGCGCGCTGGGCCGCAAGTACGTGCGCATCGCCCTCGGCGGCATGCACGACGAAGCGGAGATCCGCGGGCACAGAAAGACCTATGTGGGCGCGCTGCCCGGCCGTATTCTCGGCGGCATCAACAAAGCCGGCACGAGCAACCCCGTGATTGTTCTCGACGAGATCGACAAACTCTCGCAGGACTTCAAGGGCGACCCTTCATCCGCTCTTCTCGAAGCCCTCGACCCGGAGCAGAACGGCACCTTCCACGACAACTATCTGGACATCGACTACGACCTGTCGAACGTCCTTTTCATCACCACTGCGAACAGCATCGCTCCCATCCAGCCGGCCCTTCTTGACCGTATGGAAGTGATTAATGTCAGCGGTTATCTCGCTGAAGAGAAGATCGAAATCGCCAAGAAGTACCTCATCCCCAAGCAGTTGGAGATGCACGGCCTTGGCAAGAAGACTCTCAAGATCAGCGCGAAAGCCCTGAAGAAGATAATCGACGAATACACTCACGAAAGCGGTGTGCGTACTCTCGAAAAGCAGATTGCGAAGATAGCCCGAGTCACGGCGAAAAAGATTGCCTTCGAGGAGGAGTATCCCGCCGTCATCGAGCCCGAGCACCTGAAGGAATATCTTGGACTGCCCACTGCAGCGCACGACCGCCAGAAGGGTAACGAAGGTCCAGGAGTGGTCACAGGCCTTGCCTGGACCCAGATGGGAGGCGAAATCCTCTTCATCGAGAGTTCGGTCTCGGAAGGCAAGGGTGTGCTCACCATGACGGGCAACCTCGGCGACGTGATGAAGGAATCGGCGACTATCGCCTACCAATACATCAAGGCGCATCCCTCGATGGTCGGAATGACCAGCGCGGAATTCGCCGCGAAGGACCTCCACGTCCACGTCCCCGAAGGCGCCACCCCCAAGGACGGTCCTTCCGCGGGTATCACCATGGTCACAAGTATGGTCAGCGCCCTGCGTGGCAAAGCCATCAAGAAGCATATCGCGATGACGGGCGAAATGACGCTCAGAGGCAAAGTGCTTCCGGTCGGAGGCATCAAGGAGAAGATCCTCGCCGCCAAGAGGGCCGGAGTGGAGACCATCGTCATCAGCGAAGAGAACCGCAAGGATGTGGAAGACATCAAGGAAATCTACGTCAAGGGCCTTACCTTCCACTACGTCCAGACGATCAACGACGTAATCGACTTCGTGTTTTGAACGTACAGATAGAAGAATCCTGGAAAAAAGTTCTGCAAAGTGAGTTCGACAAGCCTTACTTTGCAGAACTTGTCCGTTATCTCCATGCCGAGAAAAGCGCCGGAAAGGTGATCTACCCTCCCGGATCGCAGATATTCAAAGCCTTCGAACTCACTCCCGTGGACCAGGTCAAGGTAGTCATCCTCGGCCAGGATCCCTACCACAACCCCGGCCAGGCGATGGGACTGTCGTTCTCCGTCCCGGACGGAGTGCCCGCTCCCCCGAGCCTCAAGAACATCTTCAAGGAAGCCGAAGACGATCTGGGCATCAGGATGTCCGGAAGGCCCAACCTCGAGAACTGGGCTCGCCAGGGCGTCCTGCTGCTGAACGCGATGCTGACAGTCCGCGCGGGCGAGCCATCCTCGCACAACGCGATAGGCTGGCAACAATTCACAGACGCGGTCATCCGCTACCTCAGCGACAACCGCGACAATATAGTGTTTATGTTGTGGGGAAATTATGCCAGAAGCAAAGCGGCGTTAATCGACCATAACAGGCATCTGGTTCTGGAGGCCGCTCACCCTTCGCCCCTTGCCAGAGGCGCATTCTTCGGAAGCCGGCCCTTCTCGAAAGCCAACCGTTATCTTGAATCGACGGGCAGAGGCCCGGTCGACTGGCAACTCTAGAACAGGGTCGGGTGCAGTTCGTCCAGCCCTTCGAGCACCCTCTCCATGATAGCCTGGCGGAACATCGCCGACTTGGAAGAGATCTTATACACCTTGCAATACTCATCGATTGCCGCAATCTCCCTGTCGTTGAACAGGACGGTTTTGCGGTGGCGATGACGCAGGGCGGCTCTTTCCTTGGCCAGATACAGGGGGTCGATTTTAGTATTCTTCTGCATTATTCCTGGTTATTGTATTCAATCACAGATTCGTAGATGCCGAGCAGTTGCGCGAGCGACTCCACCTCCAGGCGGCGTCCTTCGATCTTTCCGTCCGAACCCACGAGGAACATCTTCGGGGTGGTGAGCACTCCGTACTGCTTCTGGTAGTCCGATTCTATCTCTGGATCCCACGCGTGGACTATCTTCACATTGGGATTCGCGCAACTGAAGCCGGCCCTGAATTCAGCCCATTCGTCGCCGTCCTGGCCGGTGTAGATCATCACCAGTTCAAGGGGGAACGAAACGCTCTCAAGCACATGAGGCAGCATAATTGAGGTCGCCTTGCACTTGCTGCACGAAGCGTCGTAGAAATACATAACGGACGGGACACCCTTCCGGGGGACCTTCACTTTTTCGGGTCCGACAGGCGGAAGCAATTCGAGCGCGGGAGCCTTCATCCCGAGCAGGCTGGCACGGTTGAAGTCCACGAACAACTGGGCCGAAAACGCGAGCCAGTCGTCCGCTATCTTGAGTCTGCCGCTGGCGAACCACTTGTCGTAGACATACACGGCAACGGCCTCCTCGCCCATCAGCGGCGGATCTTCCATATAGTGCTGGAGGATACGGGTCGCGACCCATTGGCGCACGAGCGAATCAGGGCACGATTCGATCAGGAAGTCGCACTCCTGAAGTTTGGAAGGCATCGCTTCGTAGATCATCGCTTCATAGTACTCGTCCAGCAGGGAGTCCAGCGGCGCGAGGCGGGCGGAATCGAGTTGCTGGGCGTAAGCGAATGCGCTCAGAAGCAGCGAGGCGATTATGGTAAGAATTCTATTCATCGTACGGCGGCAGTTTAACTCCTTCTGGGACGAAGAGAGAGGTGTCTCCGTGGTGCCTGAGGATATCGCGCACGGCGCTCGAAGAGATGTGGGCGAATTCCTGGGCGGTAGGGATGATGATGGTCTCTATCTCCGGCGCAAGCCTGCGGTTCGCATCCGCGATGCTGCGCTCTGTCTCGAAATCGAGCATGTTTCTCACTCCCCTTACAACATGTTTGATGCCAAGTTCGCGGCAGACGTCGATCGTAAGGCCGTCGTACTTGATCACAGACACGCCCTCCAGGCCCTTCACGGCCTGTTTGATTATCTCCACTCTCGTGTCGTTATCATAGAAACCGCGTTTGTCCTGGTTCACGCCCACCGCCACCACCACCGAGTCGAACATAGTGAGGGCCCTCTTCAGAATATTGAGATGGCCTGCGGTGAAGGGGTCGAACGACCCTGGAAAGAGTGCTATCCTTTTCATTTCTTCTTTATAAACAGCCTGACCAGCAGCGCGAGCAGCATCAGTATGAATACAAATGTACAAAGTCTGCCGACAATATCACCATACCGGACGAAGAAAGTCTGCTGCGAGGTCAGATTCACCCGACCGTGGAGCAGGTACGGCACCCACCATCCCGACTGCTCCACCACCTCTCCCCTCTGGTCGATGAAAGCGGAGATGCCCGTGTTCGCGCAGCGGGCTATGTCGCGCCGCAGTTCGATCGCGCGCAGGCGCGAATAACTGAAATGTTGACGGTAGCCGGGGGTGTTGCCCCACCAGCCGTCGTTGGTAATCACGGAAATGAGGGTCGCGCCTTCCTGCACATAGCCCCTGCACCACTCCGGGTAGATGGATTCGTAGCAGATCGGCACTCCTATCTGGACGCGCCTTACCACCTCGCCGGCATCATCGTACTCGCGCGCCTCCAGGTTCTTGGCATAGCCCTGGATCACGCAGCGGCCCATCAGACCGCCGGGCGCGCCGAGCAGTTTGCTCAGCCAGTCGTCGAAAGGCACGAATATCTTCGGGAAAGGAGTAAGTTCCGTGCCCACCACCAGTTTGCTCTTGTCCACGCGGTCCTTCCTGCCGGTCGAATCCGTCATAAATGCCGAATTGTAACCCAGGTACCAGACACCGTCCCTGGTCTGACGGGCGAGGATATGCGGCTTGGAAGCCTGATAGAAAGCCTGGTGCGCCGAAGCGCCGAAAAGCAGATTTACGTCCGGGTACTTGCGAACCATATCGCTAAAGGTCCGCCAGGTGGGCGAATACTCCTCGTCCCCTATCCAGATGTCCGAAGTGAAGGTCTCCGGCAGCACCATCAGCGCCATCTCGGAGGGATTCTCGCGCGAGCCCAGTTCCTTCTCGAAAAGGCCGGTCACCTGCGCGTTCTGCTCCCTCTGCGGCACCGCGCGCTGCTTCTGCCAGGGGTCGAAGTTGGACTGCGCCATCACCACATCCAGGGTGCCGGCGTCCGAACGCTCTTCGTAGTTGCGGTAGATCACGGCCGATGCTACCATGGGCAGGGCGATGACTATGCCGAGGCCGAAGCCGGCTGCCCAATGCGCCTTGGGGGTCCAGCGGCTCCACCATCCGTTCGAGAGCGCGACCATCAGGCCGAAGACTCCGAGGTTGACCGCCCACACCCACAGCGAGCCGCCGAGCATCCCCGTCCATTCGTACCACTGAATCAGGCGGGTCGAGCGCGCGAAAGCGTTGCCGAACGCCAGCCAGGGCCAACTGATGGACGCGCCCACGAGGTAGAATCGCTCCCACGCTATCCACATCACGGCGAGGAAGATATACGGCAGAGCCCCATCGAAGCGCTTGCGGCTTACGCGGAACAGGCCGAAGATCACGGCCATCTGCAGGGCGTTTGCGAGGCTGGCGAAGATGCCGCCGCCGACAGTGGCCTTGCAGACCCACCAGGTGGTGATGAAGTTAAAGGCCACGAACGCGGCGTAGTACCACCAGAAGAAGCGCTTGACTCCAAGGCCGGAGGCGAGGCGTTCCGCGCACAGCAGCGGCACTAGGGCCACCAGGGCGAGGACGCCGGCGTGAGGGACAAGCCAGGGAAGGCTCATCATCACGGCAAAAGCCAGGAGCAACAGCGCTATCAGTCTTTTTTGCTTATTCATCTTGAGGTTCTTCAGGCATATTGCCGCAGTAGCGGCGCCATTTGTCCAGCAGACGGCTCATATCCTCGGGGATCACGGAGTCGAACTGAAGGAGTTTGCCGCTCGTCGGATGCACGAAACCGAGGGTCTTGGCGTGCAGGGCCTGACGGGGGCAGATTTCGAAGCAGTTTCGGATGAACTGCTTGTATTTTGCGTAGATAGTTCCCTTGCGGATTTCCATCCCGCCGTAGCGCTCGTCCGCGAACAGCGGATGGCCGATGTGAGACATATGGACACGGATCTGATGCGTCCTGCCCGTTTCCAGGCGGCACTCCACGAAGGTTACATAACCGAAACGCTCCAGCACCCTGAAATGGGTCACGGCGCGCTTTCCTTTCTCCGGGTCGTCGCAGACGCGGAAGCGCAGGCGGTCGTTCTGGTCGCGGCTGATGGGGGCGTCGATGGTTCCTTCGTCCTCGGCTATGTTACCCCAGACTATAGCGTTGTACCTGCGCTCGATGGTATGATCGTAGAACTGCTTGGCCAGACGGAGTTGCGCCTGGTCGTTCTTGGCCACCAGCAGCAGACCGGAGGTGTCTTTGTCTATTCTGTGCACCAGCAGGCCCATACGGCCGTCGTCCTCGCCTGCGGTCTCGCCCGGCTTCAGCCCCAGATGGAAGGCAAGCGCGTTCACGAGCGTGCCCTCGAAGTGACCATGGCCGGGGTGCACCACCATCCCGGCGGGCTTGTTCAGCACGAGCACGTCTTCGTCTTCATAGACTATGTCCAGCGGGATGTCCTGAGGAATGATGTCCACACCGCGACGGCGATACGGCATCACGAAACGGATGATGTCGCCCGGGCGGACTATGTAATTGGCTTTGACAGGCTTGTCCTGAACGTGGACATAGCCCTCTTTGATCGCTAACTGGATGCGGTTGCGGGAGGTGTCCTCCATATGCTCCGACATATATTTGTCGATGCGTATGGGGGCCTGGCCCGAATCCACGACGAGGCGGAAGTGCTCGAACATTTCCTGTTCGCGCCCTTCTTCACCGGGGAGTTCGGTTTCCTCCGTGTCAAAGGCATTGTCCAGCCAGTCAGCCATTATTCTTCGAATTCGGGTTCTTCGGGAAGGGCGGGGAGTTTGCTCTCCTCCACGGTGAAATACAAGGTAACTTTCGTTCCAAGGATGATGTCCTCGGCTCCTGCCGCAGGCGACTGGCGGTAGACCATGGCCGCGAGGGTGTCTTCAGCGGTCTTCACCGAATTGTCGAAGACCACCTTTCCGAGGTTGAAGGAGTTGTCCTGGACGTAACTCAGGGCCCTGCGATATTGCATACGGCCGAAGTCAGGCATGGTGGTGTAACCGTCCGTCCTGTTCCAGCCGAGTTTGAGATCTATGACCGTTCCCACATCCACGCTAGTTCCGGGGGCTATCTCTTCGCCCTTCAAGAGCTGTGCGAGCACGAGGTTGGTCGCCATGTCGTCCACATAGGAAAGCCGGCCGAGTTTGAGGCCTCTTGTGGTGAGCTCCACCTTCGCCTGGCGAAGGGAGAGGCCCACGAGGCTGGGCACCTCGGCCTGCTTCTCCTTCTTCGCATTCACTGTGAGATAGACCGTGCGGCCCCTCTTCACGTCGCTGCCGGCCTTAGGGTTCTGCGCATACACGCTTCCCTTGGCAAAACTGCTCACGAACACTGAATCCGTCACGAACAGTTCCACCTTTTCTTTCGCTGCGAGAACCTGCGCATCGGAGAGTTGCATACCCACCAGATCGGGCACGGTCACGGAAATGCTGTGCTGAGTCGTCACGCGGAGGAAAACCTCCACCAACAACACTATCACCAGAATAAAAACTAGGCCACAAAGAATATTCTTTATGACCCAGTTCATTTTTTTCTTCTCAGTCATAATGCACAAATATAAGAAATATATTTGGCATTAATGCCTTGCTACCTTCCCGGAGGAGGACCCATAGGGCCGCGGCCCGGACCGCGCATCTTGCTGCTGTCGAAGGTGCCGAAACGGTAGGTGAAGGAAACGATCACATAGCGGCCGAGTGTGTTGTTCAGCGACTCTGTGTGCACATTGCTCGAATCGGTCACCGTGAGGTTCTTGGCCTGGCCGAAGATGTCGTAGCCCTTCAGGGTAATGGTTCCCTTTCTCTTGAGGACCTGCTTCGAAATTTCCGCGTTGAAGACATATTCGTCCGGCTGCTGGGTAGCGTAACCGTTGTACCAGCGGTAATCGAGCTCTCCCTTCATACTGAGACCGATTTCGTCTATAGTCCAGGTAGCGTTTCCGGAGACGAGATTGTTCCAGGTAGTAGTCTCGGAAGAAGTATCGGCAAGGAGATAATTGGAATGGCTCATACGGGTACGGGCAGAAGCCTGGAGCTCGAGAGCGTCTATTCTGTAGGTGAAGCGGAAGCGCTCAGTAAAGCCGAAGGTCCTTGTCTGGTTCACCTCAAGCTTTTCCCTGATCTCGTCGTAGTCGGCGAAAAACAGACCGTAGTCCAGCGAACCGTCTGTCTTCAGGTACTTGGCGGTGTTGATGTCTTTTCCTACGTAGCTGGAGGAATTTGACCAGTTTACGCGGAGCATGTTGAAGAGGGTGAACTTCTTGCCCAGAGGAATATTTGCGAAGATATTGCCGCCGAGGCTTACACTCGAGGGACCGTTGACCGGCATCGAGTAAGTAACGCCATTAGTGTACCAGTGGGCGTTTACGATCGGGTCCTGAGTGTAGGAACCGTTGAAGCGGGCGTTGAACGATGCGTAGGTCTTCTTGTTGTTGTAGCGGATGTCTCCGTTAAGGTTGTGCTGGAAATAAGGAGCCAGGTTCGGGTTACCGAACGAGACGGCCAGCGGGTTGGAGTTGTCTGCTACGGTAATGAGCTGGTTGGTGCTCGGGGTCCTGGACCATCCGCGGTAGAAGACGCGGGCGCTGCCGTTCTCTCCGAGGTCGGTATAGAGCATCGCGGTCGGAGACCAGTTAAGGCGGGTGATGGTAGTATCGACCTTGTAGGCCGCTCCGCTCTGGGTATAGTTATGTGTCTTGCTGGGGATGACGGCGAAACCGAGCTGGGCGCGGAAGGTTTTCTTCTGGTAGAGGAGGTTCGCTCCTACTTCCTCGCTCGTAAACTCGTTGGTGATGTGGTTCGAATAGTTGGCTACTGCCGCTCCGGTCAAGGCGTCGGTAGTCTCTTTGTCGGAGACCGACTTGTTCCAGTTGTAGGCGACATTGGCCTCGGCATAGAGGTTCTCGACTATCGGCTGGGTAAAGGTAGCCCTTGCGAACGCGCTGTAGGAATTCTGCTCTTGGGAGTAGTTCTGGTTCACGAGGGTATTGGTAGGCGTCCCAGTCTCGTCGTAGACATTGGTCGTGGAATAATTGTTTCCAAGGATGGAGTTGCGGTTGATGCCGTAACGGCCCATCACGGTAAGGGTGCGGCCCGGGACGCCGAGTTTCTGACGGAGGAGGGCGAAGCCGCTCGCGGACAGGTTACGGTTGTCGCCGGAATTGAGCTTTCGGCTGTCGTTGGTCTTGACCGTGTTGCCGGTTGCCGTGGTAAGGGTATAGGTATCGGTCGTATCGCGCTCGGCGAAACTGCCGCCGCCGAAGTTCAGACGGGGCTCGAAGATGAGCGAGGTATTATCGGAGAATTTGTGTTCCATCCTCATCCCGAAGCGGTGGCCGTGGGTACCGGTAATGCTGTTGCCGTTGGACTTGTAGATGAGGTCTGAATCCTCGAGGTGGGTCGTTTTGTCCGAGCTTTCCTCGACCTTTCTTTCGGAGCCGTTGAAGGCATAGTTGCCGCTGAGCTCCATCTTGTCGTCAAAAAGGTTGGTTCCGCCGTTCAGGCCGGCCATGTAGGAGGTAGTGATACCGTTGCCTCCGCCCCAGCCGCCTTGTCCACGGCCCATTCCTCCGCCACGCATATTGCCCATCATCGAGCCTGCGAGGTCGTTGAAGCCGCGGTTGTTTGTGTTGTTGGCGTTGAACACGCCGCTGATCTGGTAGTCTTCGTTGAAATTGCCTACGAAGCCTCCGGTCTGCCAGCGCCAGTCGCCGG
>CAJOHV010000040.1 GCA_905234485.1 uncultured Bacteroidales bacterium
AGCCACGAAGTCTCGATATCGTGGCCGAAAGACTGCATTGCGCCGTGGAGATTCCAATCCTCGTCGAAGAACAGACCCAGATGGCCGTTTGGCTGGATTATCTTATCAAGAAATAGCCTGATCAGGTTAGCAAGTTGAGTGTGCAGGTCTTCATCCTTCCAGACTCTATATAATCCGGTATATGCTTCGAGTATGTGAAGATGAGTGTTCATCGTTTTTGCGAAATTCTCATCTTTCTCCGAGAGGCGCATATCCTCAATCCCGCCCCATTCACGGGTGCACGCCTCTATGTATCCGTTCTTCTGAGCATCGAAACTGTGTTCTTCAATGCTCTTGTACAGTTCTATCGCCAGATCAAGATATTTATGTGAGTCGGTCGCGCGATAGTACTCCGCCAGGCCGTAGACTGCAAAGGCGATAGCATAGAACTGCTTCTTCGTGTCCAGCGGCTGTCCGGAGGCGTCGACACTCCAATATGCTCCGCCGAACTCGCGGTCAACGAAGTGTTCAGCAATGTAATCAGCCGCACGGGTCGCTGCGGCCAGATATTCTGGCTTTCCCAGCATACGATATGCCTGCGAGAATGTCCAGAGAATACGCGCATTCAGAATCAAGCCCTTTTCAGCGGCCGGCACTAGCGTGCCCTGGCCATCCCTGCGTCCGTAATAGCCGCCGGCCGGGTCGGTCATTTTGTCAATCCAGAAGGGGAGAATATCCGCAGTCAGTTCGTGCGATGCTTCGAGTTTGAGCTGTTCGAGTGTCATATCAACGGCAAATATAACAAAAAAAGGCTGACCGTGATGGTCAGCCTTTATTGGAATTAACCTGATGCGAATTAGGCCTCTACAACCTCGAGTTTGAGGGTGGCGAAAACGCCTTTGTAGAACTTAGCCTTGGCTTCATACTCGCCGAGGGCCTTGATTTCAGGAACCTCGATATTGCGCTTGTCGAGTTCGATGCCTGCAGCTGCGAGAGCGTCAGCAACCTGAGCGGCGGTCACACCACCGTAGAGTTTGCCACCTTCGCCGACCTTGGCTTCGATCTTAAGCACTTTAGCTTCTGCCTTGGCTGCGAGAGCCTGAGCGTCTGCAACGAGTTTAGCCTCTTTGTGAGCCCTCTGGCGGATGGTTTCCTCGTTCTGCTTGATAGCGGAAGGAGTTCCGACGATGGCGAAACCCTGAGGAACCAGGTAATTGAGAGCGTAACCAGCCTTTACTTCAACGACGTCGAGAGCCTCTCCGAGACCTGCGACTTCTTTCTTAAGGATAATCTTCATACTCTCAATTATTTAAGAAGGTCAGTAACATAAGGGAGAAGAGCGATGGCGCGCGCACGCTTGATAGCCTGAGCGACCTTCCTCTGGAACTTCAGCGAGGTGCCGGTGATGCGGCGAGGGAGAATCTTACCCTGCTCGTTGAGGAACTTCTTGAGGAACTCTGCGTCCTTGTAATCAACATACTTGATGCCTGCTTTCTTGAAGCGGCAGTACTTCTTCTTGCGAACCTCTACGGTCGGAGGATTCAGATAGCGGATTCCGCTGTTTTCAACATTAGCTGCCATAATTATGCCTCCTCTGCGATTTCGGGTTCAACTTCGGGCTCTGCGATCTCGGCCTTGGGCTCTTCCTCCACCTGGGGAGCGTTAGCCTTTGCGGCGCGGACCTGACGACGATGCTCAGCGTAGGCGATAGCGTCCTTGTCAAGCGCTACGGTGAGGTAGCGGATGATGCGCTCGTCGCGGTGATACTGAGTCTCGAGGGTGGCTACAAACTCGGGGGTAGCCTTGAATTCGATCAGGTAATAGAATCCTGATGTTTTGTGCTGGATAGGGTAAGCAAGCTGCTTGAGACCCCAGTCCTCTTCGTACACGATTTCGCCCCCATTGTTCTTGATGAGGTCAGTGTACTTGGCAACCGCTTCCTTCATCTGGGCGTCAGACAAAACGGGAGTTGCAATGAAAACGGTTTCGTACTGTTTGATCATTTTGTTATACGTTAAAAATTAATACATCCCCTTAAAAAGGGGACGCAAATATAGACATTATTTAATTATTTGCAAAATTATTTTGTGGTATAACCCTCCGGATGCAGAGCGGTCAACCCCATATCTTCGTAGATCTGCTGGATACGGTCGGTGTCGGCGCGGGGGTTGTCGGTGAGTTCGACGCGGGGACCGCGGCCGAATTCCTTTTTCTTATAATCGATATGCGCCAGGTAGACGGGCAGATTACAGGCCTTGGCGATGGTATGGTATCCGGTTTTCCATTTGTGGACGGCCTTGCGGGTGCCTTCGGGGCAGATGACGAGTATGACTTTTTCCTGAGTGCTGCTCATTTCGTGGATGACCCTCATCATCATCTGCTGCGGGTTCTTACGGTCGATGGGGAAGCCTCCCATAGCGCGCAGAAGCAGCGAGACGGGGAAGAAGAAAGCCTCTTTCTTGATCATGACCTTCATCTTTCCGCCCAGGGAACGATAGTAGAAATATCCCACCGCGAAGTCCCAGATGCTGGTGTGAGGCGCGGCGAGCACGACTGCCTTGTGTTCAGGGATGATAGGCTCGGTGGCCTTCCATCCCATCACTTTTTCGTAGATGAATTTGCAGAACTTCTGTCCCATGGCGCTAGATGTCCACGTCTTCCAGTTCTTCCTCGGAGCGGAGGTTGGCGCGGACGAAATTCTGGCGCTCGATGGTGTTGTCGCCCATGTAGAACTCCATAATTTCGGAAATGCTCTCCTCGTCCGCGAGTTTGACGTGGTCCACCCTCATACCCTCACCGATGAAATCGGCGAATTCGTCGGAGGAAATTTCTCCAAGGCCTTTGAAGCGGGTGATTTCCACTCCCGTCTTCAGTTGGGCGATGGCTTTTTCCTTCTCAGCCTGGTCGTAGCAGTAGATATTGTCCTTCTTGTTGCGCACCCTGAAGAGGGGAGTCTGGAGGATATGGACATGGCCACGGCGGATGAGGTCCGGATAGTACTTCATGAAGAAGGTCAGCACGAGCATGCGGATGTGCATACCGTCGTCATCGGCATCAGTGGCCACCACTATGCGGTTGTAGCGCAGATCTTCCAGATCGTCCTCCACTCCTAGGGCGGAGATAAGCAGATTCAGTTCTTCGTTCTCAGCGACCTTCTTGCGGCTCTCCTTATAACAGTTGATGGGCTTTCCACGAAGTGAGAACACGGCCTGGAACTTGGCGTTACGGGCTTTGGTGATGGTTCCGGAAGCGGAATCACCCTCGGTGATGAAGATCGATGAAGCGTCGATATAATCCTGAATCTCCTGGGGAGTCCTCTCGGTGATCTTGTCGTTGTAGTGATAAACGCAGTCGCGGAGTTTCTTATTGTAAACGCTGGCCTTTTTGTTCTTCTCGCGGGTTTTCTTCTGGATACCGGCGATCTCTTCGCGCTCCTGCTTGTTGGACTTGATCTTTTCCTCGATGATAGGGACTATCTCTTTGTGGATGCGCAGATAATCGTCCAGGGCCTTCGACACGAAGTCGTTGACGAAAGAGCGGATGGTAGGGCCTACGTCTCCATTCTTCTCCCAGAGATAAGTGGAACCGAGTTTGATCTTGGTCTGGCTCTCGAACTTGGGCTCCTGAATCTGGATGCTGATTGCTCCCACAACACCCTGACGGCAGTCCGCGGGCTCGTAGTTCTTTCCGAAGAATTCCTTCAAGGTCTTTGCTATCGCCTCACGATAGGCAGCGAGGTGAGTACCGCCGTCGCGCGTGTTCTGGCCGTTGACGAACGAACTGATGTTCTCGCCGTAGGCGTTGCCGTGCGAGAGAACTATCTCTATGTCGTCTCCTTCCAGGTGAATGGGCGGGTAGAGCGGTTCCTCGCTGAGGTTATCGTTCACGAGGTCCAGCAGACCGTTTTCCGAGCGGTAGGAGACTCCGTTGAGCACGAGGGTGAGGCCTTTCTTCAGATAAGAGTAATTCTTCACCATCGTCTCCACATAGTCCATATTGAAGGCGAAATTGCCGAACATCTCGGAATCGGGCTTGAACGAAATCAGAGTTCCGTTCTTTTCTTTAGTGGGCTCTTCAGCCTCGCCGGAAAGTTCGCCCTTCACGAAAGTGGCCCAATGAGAGAGGCCGTCACGGTACGAGCAGACCCTGAATTCGGAAGAAAGTGCGTTCACGGCCTTCGAACCCACGCCGTTCAGACCGACAGACTTCTTGAAAGCCTTGTCGTCGAACTTGCCGCCGGTGTTCAGCACACTGACTGCCTTAACCACCGAGCCGAGCGGAATTCCGCGGCCGAAGTCGCGCACCGAGACCAGTCCGTCTTCGGTGATGTCGATCGTAATCTGCCTGCCGAAGCCCATCGAGAACTCGTCTATCGAGTTGTCCACGATTTCCTTCAGCATCACATAGATACCGTCGTCCTGGCTGCGGCCGTCTCCCAGCCTTCCTATATACATACCCGGCCTCATTCGGATGTGGGTCACACCTTCGAGAGTTCGGATATTTTCGTCTGTGTATTTAATCTGCTCTTCTGCCATCTGTCGTAAAATTGCGGCGCTAAGTTACAAAATAATCACGTCAATATAAAGATGTATCACGCTATGATGCGGGTCATTTGTGTAAAGCGTGATTATTCCCAGGTTATCGCCGTCCGGTTTCATCCCGGCCGTGTCCATAGTGAACTTAAGCACCGCCTTGCCGCCGGCCTTGATGCTGCTGACGGATGAATCCACCCTGATGTTCTCGCCGTTGAAATCCATTTTGTAGATGGTCAGCGGGGTCTTTCCTGTGTTGGAGATTTTAAAAGAAGCGCTCACCGGGGTGCCGGATTCCACCGGGGCTGCCGCGAACGACCCGTCATACTCGGCCGCCGGGGCCACCGCCCGCTGCATCGTGTCCCAGAAATCGAAGTTCTCGCGCGTTGAGGCCACGAAACTGATCTTGCCCGCCTTCGGCACACCGTTCACGACCGGCGTGGCGGTGTAGACATTTCTGCCCCAGAGGCTGCGGTCTGCAGTGATAGTGGCGCCGAGCATAGCCGTGCTGCCCCCGCGTATCCTAAGTTTGGCGGGAGTGAACGTGAGGAAAGGGGAGTCTGAGTCGAAACTGACCGTTATGGGCTTTTTGCCTATGTTTGCCACTCTGAACTGGATGCTTTTCTGCTCACCCTGGCTGAGGTTTCCCACCTTTATTTTGGATTCCCTGAAGGCCAATTGGCCGAAATGAACGGGATAGGTATCCTTCAGAGGCAACTTTTTGGGGTGCACGACGCCGCGAAGATGCAGGATCAGCGGTTTGCGTACGCCCACAAAAGTCACCGTGAGAGTCTTGTCGAAGGCATACGGCCCCTCGTCGTTAGCGTAGGTCGCCGAGATGGTCGCATTCTCGCCGGGATTGATCGGCCCCTGGGTCCATTTGACGCCCGTGCAGCCGCAGGAACTGGCCACGGCTCGGATTATGACCGTGCCGGACGAGATGTTCGTGAGGGTGAAGGAGCAGTCAAGCGGACCGTCGCTCATCGTCACATCGCCCCAGTCGTGGACGGTCTTATCGATGCTGACTATCCCTTCAAAGGGAATCTGCGCAAAGGCCCCGGCCACGGACAGGATGCCCGCGGCGAAGACAGAGAATGCTTTCAACAATACCTTTGACATAATTGCAAAGTTAACCACAAATTGTTACATTTGCACCAGCGAAATTCTAAACAACAAACATTATGGCTTACAAAATTTCTGCCGACACCTGCGTCGCTTGCGGAACCTGCCAGGGAGAGTGCCCTACCGGCGCTATCAAGGAAGGCGATGTGTACAGCATCGACCCGGATATCTGCATCGACTGCGGAACCTGCGCGGACGCTTGCCCCACCGGAGCAATCACTCCCGGTGAGTAAGAAACGCTGAAAGGCAACAAAAAAGACCGGAACCCCGGCCTTTTTTTGTTATCTGAACAGTTGGTAGAAGAAGTTCGGCGCCAGCCAGAAGAACAGCACCAGAGCCACTGCGCCCCACCAGGGCAGGAAGATAAAGCCCAGCACTGCGTAAATAATCGTAAGGAGAACGGTGCCGACCATACGGCAGCCGAAGCGGGTGGTGTTGGACCAGGCCTTGTCCTTCAATTTGCGGACTAACACTTCGGATGTGATCCAGATGGGGCAGGACAGCATTATCGCAGCCAGAATGACGGGCGACAAGACAAGGCTGATAAGCCACTTAAGGACTGTGACGACCAGATAATTATTGTCCGGGGCGGGCTCAATCACCAGTTCCTGAATCGCATCGTGCAGTTTGTCGCTCCTTTCCTTGGGAGGCAGCGCGAGAATCTCTTCGGCCGGTATGGCCTTTCCATATCTTATATAGATGTCCGGCTTCGGGCGATAGAAATCTGAGTAACTCAGGCCTATGGGCACGATGTACACCTTCTTGTCTGTCTTCTGCACGGCGGCCTCTGCGATGCGGAACACACCGCTCTTGACCGGCTGCACTTCGTAGCCGGGAGTATGCTTGCCTTCGGGGAAGATGCAGAATGGGACTCCCGCTATCGCGCATTCGGCCGCTTCTTCGAAGACTGCGAAGTTGTTCTTCACCTCGGCGAGGCCGTCGCGTGAGCGGGCCAGAGGCACTATCCTGAGCCAGGTGAGGATGCGCGCTACAGCCGGCTTGCGGAAAATGTCCGCGCGAGAGCCGAAAGCGGTGGGACGGCGCCTGCTCTGAAGCACCGCCAGCGCATCCAGTAGGGTGTTGCAATGGTTGGGAGCGAAGATAAGGGCGGCATCCTTGGGGAGGTCTTTCTTGCCGTAGACCCTCACCTTACGGAACATCCTCCGGGTGCAGGCGTCCACCGGCCACCGAAGGATGTTGTAGAGTATGTCTTCCGACTGGATTTTAGCCATCGGATTAATAATTACTGTCCGAGTATTTCACTGATGCGGGGATCGTCCTCACGGGCCACTATCACGAAGCCGTTGCCGTCTTCCACTGCGATTCCGGCAGGGGAGATAAGCACGGTCTCACGGAGTTTGCGGCTGTCCACTCCGTTCTCCCTGATGAGGTGCAGCCTGACCTGGGAGACGCGCCTTACGCCGAGGTTGTAGGCCTTGACCGCGTCTTCGCTGTCCGGCGACACGGGAGCGATGAGCAGATACTTGGACTCGCCGCCGTATTCCTTGATCTCCTTGGAGATCTTGTCCAGCTGCTTGCGGGCTCCGTAGTTAACCCAAGCCGCGTTCTCCGGGAACACCACATAGATCAGAGTGCTTTCGGGTTCCACGGGAACCTTCACGAGAACGGTGTCCGTCTGCACGACGGGATCTTTCTCCACCACCACGGTGTCCACCTGGACAACCGCATCCTTTTCGATCACAACCGTATCAACCTGAACGATGGGGTCCTTCTCGATGACGACTGTGTCAATCTGAACTATCGGGTCTTTCTCCACCACGACGGTGTCCGTCTGAACCTTCAGCACTTCTTTCACCACTTCGCGGTCGCGATAGCGGATTTCGATTTCGGGCTCTGACTGCACATACACCGTGTCTTTCACGATGACTGGCTCTTTGTCGCGGTAAACGGTCTGGATCTGAACCTCAGGGTCGGAAGCCACGAAGACAGTGTCCTTCACGATAACGGGCTCCTTGTTCACGTAGACCGTCTTGACCCTAATCTCAGGCTCGGAAGGCACGAACACGGTGTCTTTCTGGACCTGCACTTGAACCTGAATCTCGGGCTCTGACTGGAGGAAAACCGTGTCTTTCTGAACTTTCACCTGAACCTCCGGCTCCAACTGGAGGAAAACGGTATCTTTCTGAACCTTAACCACTTCGCGTTCGCGGTATACGGTGCGGACTTCGATTTCAGGTTCGGACTGGACGTACACGGTGTCCACGAGCACTATGGGCTCCTTGTCGCGATAAACGGTCTGAATCTGAACTTCCGGATCGGTGGCCACGAAAACGGTGTCCCTGAGCACGATCGGCTCTTTGTTCACATAGACCGTCCTGACCATAACCTCAGGATCGGACTGGAGTATGACTGTGTCTTTCTGAATCTGAATCTGGATTTCCGGCTCGGACTGAACGAAGACGGTGTCGGTCTGAATCTTCACCTGCACCTCGGGATCTGAAAGCACGTAGACGGTGTCTACCTTCACAACAGGCTCCGGGTACACTGCGTCGGTAGGAGTGGAACTCACGCTGTCTGAATAGACAGTCTTCACGAGTATCTCGGGGAGAGACTTGATGTAGACCGTGTCTGCCTTGATATAGACAGTGTCTGCCTTCGCGGGCGCTCCGGCTCCGACTTCCACCACATCGTAAATCGTGAGGGTGTCCACCTGGTTCACCTTGAGGATGATGGTGTCGCGGACTATCTTCTCGACCTCTTCGGTCTCCTTGACCACCAGGGTGTCTGTCTTGACCTGAACCTTAACCTTGCTCTTTTCCTTCGCGAGTTCTTTCTCGAGGGCCGCTATGTTGTCTTTGTAGGCCTGATGAGGATCCTTGTCGTAGGTACGGCCCTTGCCGATGCCGAACCTCAGACCGAGGCTGGCCTCGGGGTAGATTGTGAGGTTGTGCAGCGGGTGATAGATATTGATTCCAGCGCGGGCGAAGATGCTGGTATGGCTGGAAACGCGGTCGCTGAGATCGATGCCGATAGAGGGGAGCCAGTAGTACGGAGTCCCGCTCTGAGGCACTTCGTTGACTATCTTGCCCAGTCCGGCATAGCCTGCGATGTGGAATCTGGACCTCGCTCCTTCTTCCTCTCCAAGGAAGAGGTTGGTCAATTCGAGCAAACCGAGAAGACGAGCCTGAAGGTCGAATCTCTTGCCGGCGAAGATTTCGTCTGCTCCGGCGGTGTTACGGCCGATGATGATGTTTCCTCCGCCGTTCAGCGCCACTGCGGTGTATGGTGAGAACCACCAGCCGAGTTCGAACTGACCTCCGGCGTCGATGAATCTGAGGTTCAAATTGATCTGGGTGCCGCCCCCTATTGAGACATAGAATTTGTCTGTCCTGACTGTCTCGGTATTGTTCTGCGCGAAGGCAAAACTGGAGGCCAGACAGCAAAGAAGGGCGATTAGAATAGTCTTTTTCACTTCCAAGTGGTTTTGGTTCAGGATACAAATATATAAAATGATTCTTATATTTGCGTTGTATGTTGGAAGAAGATTTCAGACTGAGGGTCTTTGTGACCGTCGCGGAGTTCGGAGGCTTTTCGGCCGCCGCGCGAGAACTCGGCGTGACTCAGTCCGCCGTGAGCCAGCAGATAGCCGAGCTCGAGCGCCAGGCCGGCGTCGTGCTCTTCGATCGCAGCAGAAACTCCCTTTCGATCACTCCGGAGGGCGAATCTCTGAAGAAATACGCTGATGAGATCCTGCACTGGTACGGCGCAGCGAACGACTCCCTGGACCCCGCAAAACAGGCTGAAGAGCCGTTGGAAGTCCAACTAAACGGCTCCAAGACAGTGCAAATTTGGAGCACGGGCGGAGACCTTCACCTTAAACTTAAAGAATACTGATCAAATATGAATCGCTATGAAAACTTCAAAATTGACTCTCGCGGCCCTTGCGGCCGCCTGCGCAGCGCTGGTGGCGTCGTGCGCGACTTCCAAAAAGATTGATGTAATACGCGGCAGTTCCCAGACTGCTTCTCTGGCTTTGCCGGAACTGAGCGAGGAAAAGATTGCCCGGATTCGGGAGACCAGGATCGAAGACCTCACTGTGACGGGCGACGACGGTCGCGAACTGCACATTATGGGCGCGGTGCGCGACTCGCTGACCGGCGAGATGGTGGCCACCGAGCAACTCCGGCCCGCCGTGCTGGTGGCGCGTTTCCGCAATGTGGCGGAACGCCTGGGCATGATAGACCTTGACTTTATGATAGTCGTCAGTGATTCGCTCCAGGATCCGGAGTGGCAACTCCGTTTCGAACCGGTGATGTGCGTTCTGAATGACACGGTAAGGCTGGAGCCTGTGCTGATCACGGGCGAGGATTTCCGTCGCGCCCAGTTGCGCGGCTACGATCGCTACGATCGTTACCTGCGCAGCCTCTCGCGCGACAGCGTGCTGTTCGTGGACCATGGTAAGGTGGACCTGTTTATGGAAAGGACGGGCAGCGTGAGCAGGGAAGAGGTGGAGGAGCACTACTCCCGCCGTGGGCTCAAATGGCTCAACGCCCGCCGCGCTTCCCGCAAGGACGAACTGCGCCGCAGGTACATCAGAGTGCCCATCGAACCGGAGTACGCCCGGCTGGACACGGTCTGCCGTGGCTCGACCCCGTTCGTTTATGTGTACTCGCACCGTCTGCAGACCCGCCCCGGCCTCCGCAAGGTGACGGTCGCCGTGGAGGGGAGCATCTACCGTGGGGACAAACTGCTCTGCCCGCTGCCCCCGAGCGAGCCGGTGACCTTCTACGTCAGTTCGCTAAGTTCCATGGCTGATTCCACGGCGATTCCCGCTGCGGACACTGCCTATGTCCGCGCGCTCGGGCTCCTTCGCGACCGCGACTACAAAGGCGCGCTGTCCATCCTCACGCCCTATCGTGACTACAACACTGCCGTGGCCTACCTCGCCCTGGACTACAACGCGACCGCGGCGGAGATCCTGGAGAGCCTGCCGTCCTCGCCTGCGGCGGACTACCTCCTGGCGCTCTCCTTCGCCCGCACGCCGTGGAACATCTCGTGAAAGCAGTTGCCGCCGAGCCGTCATACAAATATCGCGGCAACCTCGATCCCGAAATTGCCGCGATAATCAGAAAGTATGCTCTGTTTGAAGACTAGCCCTACTGAGCGAGTTTCTTATAAGAGTTGTAACGGATCTTTGCGTACTCTTCAGTCTTCTGGAGCAACTCTTCGGCCCTTTCGGGGAAGAGTTTGCTCAGGGAGGCGAAGCGTACCTCACCCTTCAGGAAGTCCTGGAACTTGGTCCAGTCGGGCTCCTTGCTGTCCAGGATGAACGGGTTCTGGCCCTGCTCCTCGAGTTCGGGGTTGAAGTGGTAGAGATGCCAGTAACCGCAGTCCACCGCGAGTTTCTCTTCCTTCTGGCTGAGACCCATGCCGGCCTTCAGACCGTGGTTGATACAAGGGGCGTAGGCGATGATGAGCGACGGTCCGTCGTAGGCCTCGGCCTCCTTGATGACCTTCATGAACTGCACGGGGCTTGCGCCCATAGCGACCTGAGCCACATACACATAGCCGTAACTCATGGCCATCATTCCGAGGTCTTTCTTGCGTATCTTCTTGCCGCTGGCCGCGAACTTGGCGATTGCGCCCGCAGGGGTAGCCTTGGAGGACTGACCGCCGGTGTTCGAATAGACTTCGGTGTCAAGCACGAGGATGTTCACATTCTCACCGCTGGCGAGGACGTGGTCGAGTCCGCCGTAGCCGATATCATAGGATGCGCCGTCGCCGCCGATTATCCACTGGCTGCGGGCGGGTATGTAATCCTTGAGGGCGAGAAGGGCCTTGCTGACATCGCAGCCGCAGGCTTCCATCAAAGGAACGAGTTTGTCGGCAACCTCGCGGGTGACGTCGTACGATCCGCGGTTGTCCAGCCACTTCTGGTAGAGTTCCTTCATCTCAGCAGAGCACTTCGGGCACTCGAGACCCTTCTGCATGTAGGCGGCGACTGTGTCGCGCAGACGCTCGGAGCCGAGCCTGATGCCGTAGCCGAATTCGCAGAAGTCCTCGAAGAGGGAGTTCTGCCATGCGGGACCATGGCCCTTGGCGTCGGTGCAGTAAGGCGAGGCGGGGAAGGAGGCGCCGTAGATGGAAGAACAGCCGGTGGCGTTCGAGATCATCATCCTGTCGCCGAAGAGCTGGGTGATGTTCTTGATGTACGGGGTTTCGCCGCAGCCTGCGCAGGCGCCGCTGAACTCGAAGAGAGGTTGGGCGAACTGGGCCGCCTTCATATTGCTCTTCGGGTCGAACGGGGTTTTGTAGCCGATCTTGCTGTTCAGCCAGTCGTAGTTGGTCTGCTCGGCCACATTCTCGTCGTACGGGGCCATCGTGAGGGCCTTGTCCTTGCTGAGGCAGACGTCCACACAGTTGCCGCAACCGGTACAGTCGGCCACCGATGTGGCGAGTGCGTATTTGTATTCCTTGAGGTTGGCTTTGCCGTCGGAGAGTTTAAGTCCGGCGGGAGCGGCCTTGGCTTCTTCTTCAGTGAGAAGGAACGGGCGGATTGCTGCGTGAGGGCAGACGAAGGCGCAGGTGTTGCACTGGATACACTTCTCTGCGTCCCACACGGGAACCATCACGGCCACTCCGCGCTTTTCGTAAGCGGCGGTGCCGGCCGGCATGGTGCCGTCCTGGTAGGGGAGGAAAGCGCTGACGGGCAGCGAGTCTCCGGCCTGGGCGTTCACCACGTCCGCAATCTCCTTCACGAACGGAGTCGCGAGGCGGGAGGCGTTCACATTGACGAACTTGGCTGTGATCTCAGCCCACTCGGCAGGGATTTCAACCTGCTTGTATTCGCCTCCGCGGTCGATGGCGGCGTAGTTCATATTCACCACGTTCTCGCCCTTCTTGCCGTAGGACTTGAGGGCGGCGTCCTTCATGTACTTGACTGCATCCGCTTCGGGGATGATGCCCGTGATGCGGAAGAATGCGCTCTGGAGGATGGTGTTGGTCCTTCCGCCAAGGCCTATCTCAGCGGCTATCTTGGTCGCGTTGATGATGTAGAGCTTGACGTGCTTGCGGCCGATGGTGCCTTTTACGAAGTCGGGGATGCGCTCGAGAGTCTCCTTCTCGTCCCAGAGGGAGTTGAGGAGCAGGGAGCCGCCGTCCTTGATGCCCTTGAGAACGTCGTATTTCTCAAGGTATGAAGGGACGTGGCAGGCCACGAAGTCGGGTGTGTTCACCAGATACGGGGCGTGGATGGGCAGTTTGCCGAAACGGAGGTGCGAGCAGGTGTAACCGCCGGATTTCTTCGAGTCGTAGTCGAAGTAAGCCTGGCTGTACAGATCTGTGTGAGTACCGATGATCTTGATGGTGTTCTTGTTAGCGCCCACGGTACCGTCCGAACCCAGACCGAAGAACTTGCACTCGGTCGTGCCGGCCTTGACGATACTGACTTCTTCCTTCACCGGGAGGCTCTTGAAGGTGACGTCGTCCACGATACCGATCGTGAAGTCGTTCTTCGGGGCCTTGAGGGCGAGGTTATCATACACTGCGATGATCTGCGCAGGGGTAGTGTCCTTGCTGGAAAGACCATAGCGTCCGCCCACGATGAGGGGAGCGTTCTCCGCGCCCTGGAAGACGGTCTTGATGTCCTGATAGAGGGGCTCTCCGAGAGCGCCGGGCTCTTTCGTCCTGTCCAGGACTGCGATTCTCTTGACGGTCTTCGGGAGGGCCTTGAGGAAGTATTTCGCGCTGAACGGGCGGTAGAGGTGAACGGCGATCACACCAAGTTTCGCGCGGCCCTGGGCTGCGAGATAGTCGATGGTCTCCTTGATGGTCTCTGTGACCGAACCCATAGCGATGATGACGTCTTCAGCGTCCTTGGCTCCGTAGTAATCGAACGGGCGGTACTGACGGCCGCTGATTTCGCCGATCTCACCCATATAGCGGGCTACTATGTCCGGAATGGCGTCGTAGGCCTGGTTGCGCGACTCGACTGCCTGGAAATACACGTCTCCATTCTGGGCGGTACCTCTCGTGACAGGGGCGTTCGGGTTGAGGGCGCGGGCCCTGAAGTTTGCGAGGGCCTTGTCGCTGATGAGTTTCTTGAGTTCCTCTTCATCGAGGGCTTCGATCTTCTGAACCTCATGAGAGGTGCGGAAGCCGTCGAAGAAATGCAGGAACGGGATGCTGCCCTTGATGGCGGCAAGATGCGCCACTGCAGCCATATCCTGTGCTTCCTGCACCGAGCCGGAAGCGAGCATTGCGAAGCCGGTCTGGCGGCATGCCATCACATCCTGATGGTCGCCGAAAATCGAAAGTGCGTGCGATGCGAGCGCGCGGGCTGAAACATGGAAGACTGCGGGAAGCATTTCGCCCGCGATCTTGTACATGTTCGGTATCATAAGGAGGAGTCCCTGTGATGCGGTAAAGGTTGTAGTAAGGGCACCGGCCTGCAGGGAGCCATGGACGGCTACTCTGCATCTCGGTGACCTTCACTGTTTCGCCCCAGAAATTCAGTTTTCCGTGGGCTGCCCACTCATCGACATTTTCTGCCATCGTCGAGGAAGGCGTGATAGGGTAGATGGCCGCGTGCTCGCTGAACAGATACGCAATACCGCTCGCAGCCTGGTTACCGTCACAGGTAATGAATTTTTTCTCTTTGGACATAGTGTTATTTATAGATTGTCTTAGATTTTCAGTACTAATGCACAATATCGTACAAAAATAATCATTATTGCGAATAATTGCAACGGATAATTAACCGTTCAGGCTCGCTTCTGCGCCGTGGCGGATAAGTGGTTGACACTCAGTCAATTACTAAAAATCGACTCCGGGAATTGCGGAGCCGATTTTCGGTAAAGTGTTGTGCCAGAGGGACTTAGGCGCCACGCGGGCTACAGTTTGTGATTAGCGCAGGTGCTGACCGAAGGGGATGAAGGCGGCGGGGATCATCTTGAAGTGCTGGACACCGAGGGGAATTCCCACGATGGTGATGCAGAAGAGAAGGCCGCAGACGATGTGGATTGCCGCAACTTCCCAGAATCCGATCAGAATCCAGATGATGTTCATCACCACAGACAGGCAGCCGGGTTCGTTCTCACCGAACTGAATTTCACGGCCGAAGGGCCACATGGCGTAGGTCCCAAGTTTAAACAACTGCACTCCGAAGGGAATGCCTATGATGGTTATGCACATCAAAAGACCTACGATGTAATAGAACAGGGCTATCTCCAGTCCTCCGAAGATAAGCCAGATAATGTTACCTATAACTTTCATAGCAGTTTGAATAATTCCGGATTAATATGACAGTAACCGCCGGGATTCTTGTCCAGGTAGTCCTGATGGTATTCGTCGGCGGTGTAGAACTTCTCCACAGGGCCAAGTTCAACGGGGAGTCCGGGAGCGCCGAGGTCGAAAGCAACCTGGCGGAAGACTGACTCCAGCACTGCACGATCCTCCACATCCTTATAATATGCGCCCGTGCGGTAGCGCGTGCCTTCGTCTTCGCCCTGTTTGTTGAGGCTCAAAGGATCGATAATCTTGAAAAACAGCTCGGCAAGCCGCTGCAGGCTGACAAGCGAGGGGTCATAGACTATATGCACGCACTCGGCGTAGCCGGTGTCGTCTTTGTAGACTTGCTCGTAAGTGGGATTGTCCACAAAACCATTGACGAAGCCGACTTCGGTGCGAACCACTCCGTCCACCAACTTAAAAAACTTCTGCGCGCCCCAGAAGCAGCCCGCCGCAAACCATATTTCTTTTTCCATAATACATCTCAAAAGTAGCAATAATTTCTTATTTTTGTCAAAACACTCAAGGTATGAAGAGACTCCTTCTCGCAGCCGCGGCTGCACTCGTCGCCATTTGCGCATGTGCGCAGGGCGTTCCCGACCCGGCCGCGCACACCCTCAAGCCTAATCCCAAGGTCGCGAAGCACAGCCCCTACAAAGCGAGTAAAAACTACGGCAAAAGCATCGCCGTGTTCGGCGGATCATTGTCAGTCCATAAGGAATCCGATGCCGCCAAGCAGATCTGGGCCGACCTGCTGAACGCCGAGGTCGTCACCTACGGAGTCGGCGGCGCAGGATTCGCGAAAGAGCAGGGCTACACCCTCCAGAAGCAGGTGGAGGAAGCCGGTGTGTTCGACATCTATGTCCTCTGGGCAAGCACAAACGACTACAACGGCCAGAAAGAATGCGGCACTTGGCAGGATTACACCGAGCTGGACGGTTACGACGAGTCGAAGCGTAACACCCAGTGCGGAGGAATCAACTACTGCATCAAGACCCTACTTGAGAAGAACCCGAATGCGGAGATCTATTTCTTCACTTCGCTCAGGTTCTTCAACAACGAAGCCGGCAACAATCCCTTCAGCGTCAAGGCTAACAAAACCGGAAAAACCTTCGCCGACTATGTTCAGGGCCAGAAAGACTGCTGCGCATATTACGGAATCCCCGTCCTGGACCAGTTCAACCTTCAGGGCATCAACAAATTCAACATTAGTAAGTATTACCTCGAAGACCGCCTCCATATGAAAGAAGAAGGGTACCGTAAAATCGGTCCAGTGCAGGCAGCCTTCCTCGCAAATGGTTTCTGATGAATTTCCTTATTGCTTTTAAACTCCTGGGCTCGATAGCCCTGCTCATCTACGGCATGAAGGTGATGAGCGAGGCCCTGCAGAAAATGGCGGGCCCGCAGCTGCGTCACCTCCTGGGCAAGATGACCACCAACCGCTTTTCCGGCGTGGCGACAGGCGCGCTGGTGACCGTGGCCGTGCAGTCTTCGGCCGCTACCACGGTTATGACCGTGTCGTTCGTGAACGCGGCTCTCCTTACGCTGAGCCAGGCGATCTCCGTGATCATGGGCGCGAACATCGGAACCACTATGAGCGCGTGGATCATGTCCGCGGGCTTCTCGTTCAACATCGCGAACGTGGTCTGGCCGGTCTTCCTGGTCGCCATCATCCTTATCCAGACGGGCAAGCGCCGCTATTTCGGCGATTTCCTCTTCGGACTTTCGTTCCTGCTCTTCGCGCTCGGCATGCTCAAGCAGACCGGCACAGAACTCGACCTGGCCAGCAACCCGGCCGTGGTCAGTTTCTTCGCGAGTTTCAAGACGAACTACCTCACCGTGTTGCTGTTCCTGCTGATCGGCACCCTTCTGACCGCGCTCGTGCAGAGTTCGGCGGCCCTGATGGCCATCACCATGGTCCTATGCTCGACCGGCGCAATCACGATCTTCCAGGGCATCGCGCTCGTCATGGGCGAGAACATCGGAACCACGGTCACGGCCAACCTCGCCGCGCTCAACGCGAACACGCAGGCCCGCCGCACCGCTATGGCCCACCTCCTGTTCAACGTCTTCGGCGTGTTGTGGGTGCTGATCGTGTTCTTCCCGTTCGTGCGCGCAGTCTGCCGCATCGTGGGCATAGACCCCACTGCCGACAGCGTGGACCCCGCCCGTCTCTCCTTCGCCCTCGCGGCCTTCCATACCGGTTTCAACGTCATCAACACGGCCCTTCTGATCGGCTTCGTGCCGCAGATAGAGAAACTCGTATGCCTGATTATCAAGCCGAAGAAGACGGACGAAGAAGACGAATTCCGCCTCAAGTTTATCCGCGGCGGTCTTATGAAGACTCCGGAACTTTCCGTCTTCCAGGCTCAGAAGGAGATCGCGACCTTCAGCAAGCGTATGCTCCGCATGTTCGGAATGGTCAAGGACCTTTACTTTACGGAGGAAGAGGATAAGTTCAATGAGATTTTCGCCCGCATCAAGAAATACGAAGAAATCAGCGACAGGATGGAGAGCGAAATCGCGAAGTACCTGGGTCAGGTTGGCGATGCGCACCTGTCAGACGATACTAAGGCCAAGATACGCGAGATGCTCCGTCAGATAGGCGAACTTGAGTCCATCGGCGACAGTTTCTTCAATCTGGCGCGAATACTTCGTCGTAAGCACGACGAGAAGATATTATTCACCGAAGAACAGATTGCCGCCGGCACGGAGATGGCGCATCTGGTGGAGGCTGCGATGACCCGAATGAACGATATTCTCGCCGGGCACCGCGAAGACTTCACTCTCGACCAGTCCATAGAAATTGAAAGCAGGATCAACGAACTCCGCGACACCCTACGTGCACGCAATATCCAGGATGTGGAGAACAATGTCTACACCTACGAAGCGGGCAACGTCTTCATGGATATGGTAAGCGAGTCTGAAAAGGCAGGCGACTATGTGATGAACGTTGTCGAGGCCAGGCTTGGAGTGGAGGTGTAAGGATATGAATCAGGGACTTCTAACTATCATCATGCTAATATTCTCCAACGTCTTCATGACGTTTGCGTGGTACGGGCATCTCAAACTCAGCGAAATGAAAATCTCCACGGGCTGGCCGCTCATCCTGGTCATCCTGTTTTCGTGGGGAATAGCGTTTTTCGAATACTGCCTCACGGTGCCGGCCAACCGCATCGGTTTCATCGGCAACGGCGGTCCTTTCAACCTTATGCAGTTGAAGGTCCTTCAGGAGGTTATTTCGCTGACTGTCTTCACCTGCATCATCCTGTTCCTGTTCAAGGGGCAGCACCTTCAGTGGAACCACATCGCGGCTTTTGCCTGCTTGGTACTGGCAGTGTTTTTCGTGTTCCTGAAGTAATCAGGCTTAGGCGAGCATTTTGAGAATCAGAGAGTCGGTTGCGTTCGGCGCGACCGACTTTATTTTTGCGCTGAGGCGTTTCAGAGACTCTTCGGGAGAGTGCGGCACTGCGAGTTTGAAGGCATCCGAATGGAAGGGACCGAAACTTTCGCCTTCGGTCTCGAACAGCGCCTCGGGAGTGCAGAACGACGAAGTCTGCCATCCGTTGTAGTGCAGGTCGGCGCCACGGTAGACGCGCTGGATGTCGCCGGTCACGAGCCGCGCGCACATCTGCAGCCTGCGGACCAGGTTGTCTGCCGCGGCCTTTTTTATCCCGAACATCCGGCGGATTTCTTTGATGCTGATAGTCCCGTTCTCGTCGAGGTAAGCCAGGATTTTTTGCCCCGCCTCGTCGGGGGCGTATTTGGGCAGGCTGCGACGCCAGTTCACGAGCTCGCGGTAGCATTCGACCGTGGCGAAAGCGGCCTTCCCGCCCCAGAGGAATTTGCCATAGGCTATGTCCCCGCTGCGCACCGCCTCGATCTTCCAGTCCCACGGCCCCAGTTCGTCCTCCTCGCCGTCGAACCAATACTCGGGCGGGGTCATTTCCTCGATCGAATAGCCTTTGATAGGATTCTCGAAAAACGGGATAATGCCGGCACGCCGTATCGCCTCCACCATGGATTCCGGCGAAGTGATATGCGGCCCCTCGGCCGTCCAGGCGTGTCGTACGATGGACATACGGCAAAGATAAGCAGAAATAAGGCATCTGTGTGCTATGCGACGACCGTAATGCACCCGCCTTTTCTCGTACCCCCTAGGCGAATCGAACGCCTATCACAGGAACCGGAATCCTGAATTTTATCCATTAAACTAAGGGGGCAAAATTCACGGGGAGTTTGCATCACTGCGAACTCCCCGCTACTTAACCTAAACTTAAACTATGAAAAACTTCACAACAAATATAAGTAAATTTAAAAGTATTTGATGTCAAAAACCTTTGTGTACTTTTGTCTAAGCCGGTTTTTGCCGGGGACACAAAATTACTACAAATTATGAGAACTTCAATTGTTTTTCTCGCGGCGGCAGTATTGGCCGTCAGTTCGTGCGACTTTTTGACTCTTCAGAAAGAGCAAGGCGCAATCAGCATCCACTTTGTCGAAAACTCCGAAATCCTCACCAAGGCCGGAGTGCAGATCGACACTAACAACTTCATTCTCTCGGTGACAGATTCCAAGGGGGCTTCGCTCTACTACGGCACCTTCGGAAGCGCGCCGGAGACTATCATCGCGGCGGCCGGAACTTACACCGTCTCGGCCAAATCCTGCGATTTCACCACTCCGCTGTTCGACAAACCGCAGTACGGCGACACTCAGGTGGTGGCGGTCAGTTCCGGAAAGACCTGCAGCGTGACCCTGGAGTGCGTCCAGATCAACGCCGGCGTCAGGCTTAAGATCGATCCGACCTTCCTCACTGCGTACCCCAACGGCGTGTTCTTCCTCAAATCCGCGGACGGCAAACTGATGTATGGTTACTCTGAAAAGAGGATAGCCTACTTCAAGCCTGGCAACGTGTCGCTCGTCCTCAATGAAAACTCGAAGGACAAGACAATTTGCACACGTAACCTTCAGGCCCAGGAGATTCTTACCATCAACATCAATGTGTCGGGCTACGGGCCGGACGCGGCGGCCGGTATCCATATCCAGGTGGACACCACACGTTTCTGGGACAGCGAAACGATAGACATCGGCGGCAGTTCGAGCGACGGCAGGGGACAGACCAAGGAAACGGCGTTCAGTGTGGCGCAGGCCAAGGACAATGTGGGCCAAAGCGACGTGTGGGTCTACGGTTACATAGTGGGCGGAGACCTCACATCATCCAAGTGCTCGTTCGAAGGGCCGTTCACCTCGAAAACCAATTTCGTGATAGCGACCAAGTCCACCTGCACTGACAAGGAAGCCTGTATCTCGGTGCAACTGCCCAGCGGCAAAATCAGGGACGCTCTGAATCTGGTGGACCACGAAGACTTGCTTGGCAGGAAAATCTTCCTTAAGGGTGACATCGTGGCCTCATATTACGGAATTGTGGGCATCCAGTCCATCAGCGAGTACAGTTTCTGACAAAAAAACCGTATATTAGTCCCTCGATGAAAATCAAAAAATGGCTTGAAAACGGAAGAGTGGGAGCGCTTGTGCAGAGCGCTATGCCCGCTCTTCTCGCTGTAGTACTTGCATTCGCTTCTGGCCAGGCGGTGTGGTGGATAGCCATACTCGCCGTGCTCGGGGTGGAATGCGCGCATCTGGCGATGAACCTCGCCGACGATTATTTCGATTACAAGGTGGACATGAAGGGCGACCGCGACAAAGTCGTCCGCCAGGGCTTCCGCGCTATGACCGCGAAGTATCCCTATCTCACGGATGGCTCCGAGACCCTTAAGAGTACTGCGCACGCGATTGCGCGTTTCGGCGCGACCGCGATTGCTCTGGGCGCCCTTATTTTCGTCTACCGTTTCCTTGAAAACGGCTTCACAGGGCCGCAGGGCGCATGGTGGATAGTAATGATAGCGGCGGTCTGCGGATTCCTTGGCTACTTCTACTCCGGCCCGCCGCTCAAATTGGCGTACAGGGGAGTGGGAGAACTCGTTATCGGCCTGATCTTCGGCCCGCTGCTTATGGTGGGAGTGTACTACTCCTGCTGCGGAAGAGTGGACCCCGGAATCGTGTTTACCAGCATCCCGGTGGGCTTACTGGTGCTCAACATCCTTTTCACGCACAGTTTCATCGACCGTAAGGGTGACGAAGCCAGCAACAAAATGACCTTTGCCCGTCTGCTCAAAACGAACGGCCTGTGCATCGCTTTCTCGGCGCTGTTCATCTTCGCGCCTTTCGTGATGATAGGCCTTGCCGTGGCGCTCGGGTACACGCACCCCGCGTATCTCGCGGTACTGCTCGTCCTCCCTCGCGCCATCTGGCTCTTCCGTTCGCTTGTGCTCTTTACGAAGGGGCAGATGATGGAGATCGAGAAGCCGGCGAAATGGCTCGGCCCCATGCCGGGCTGGGAGCAGATCCGAGCCGCGAAGATCGACTGGTTCCTGGCACGCTGGTTCTGCGCCAGAAACCTTCTCAGCGGCTTCTGCATCATTCTGGGCATAGTCGCTATAATCCTGATGGCAGTATGACCTTGGGCCAGATCACATACCTGGGCTGGTGGTGGTTCAGGGCGAAGTTTTTCGGGAGGAAGGCGCCGCTTCAGAGCGTGGTGTTCGTCTCGGACAAATGCAACCTGAGTTGCAAACATTGCACGGTCTACAACCACAAAGACCCGCTCACGAAAACCTATGAGCAGATCCGCGAAGAACTGAAATACTGCTATTCGCTGGGGTCGCGTTTCATCGATTTCGAGGGCGGCGAACCTACTCTATGGCAGGACGGCGACAAGACGATCGACGATCTCTGCGACCTGGCTCACGAACTGGGCTTTTTCAGTTGCACTATCACCACAAACGGCCAGAAACCGTTCACAGGCTCGCACGCAGACAGCATCTGGGTGAGTATGGACGGGGCGGGAGAGTGCCACGATCGCATCAGGGGAAAAGGCACCTTCGCGAAACTCGAAAAGAACATAGCGGAGAGCTTCCATCCAGCGGTGAGCGTGAACATGGCCATAAACGTTCTCAATGCGGACGGAGTCGCGGATGCCATCGAATACGCGGCGGCGAACCCCCATATCGACAAGATAGCGCTGAACTTCCACACGCCGTTCCCCGGCTCGGAAGCGCTCGCGCTGCCGCCCGAAAAACGGCAGGAGGTCATAGACCTGATCATAGCCTACAAGAAGAAAGGCTATCCGATTATGAACACCAAGACCGGTCTGAGGCATATGCGCGACCTGAAGTTCAAGAAGGTCTGCTGGATGACCAACTACATCCACACCGACGGAACCAAGACAGCGACTTGCCCGGGCGAAATCTTCGGAATCTGCGATCGCTGCGGTTTCTGTATGGCAGGAGAGGAAAGGGCTGTGGTGGATCTGGCGCCCGACACGATATTCGCGGGGCTCGATCTGAGAGTTAAGAAATAGGGAAGAGCGGGATACGGGAGTCGGACCCGCCTCCTCAGCTTGGGAAGCTGATGCACTACCGATGTGCTAATCCCGCTGATGAATGAAAGAGTTTTTCAAAAAATACGGCGCCTACCTGGTTGCAGCGCTGGTGTTCCTCGGACTGACTCTGGCCTATTGCTGGCCTATGATTCAGGGCAAAGTCCTGAGTCAGAGCGACACTATGCAGTGGAAGGGCATGGCCCACGAACTGAAGGAGTACAACGCCGATGCGAAAACGCCTGCGAACTGGACTAATTCCATGTTCGGCGGTATGCCCGGCTACCAGATCACCGTCAAGCAGCCGAGCAATCCGGCGACCAAGGTCGTGGGGGCCGTGGACGACCTCTTCAGAAAACTCACAACTCTTTTCACAAAGTCGATTCTCGCCCTTCTGTTGGGCTATTTCCTGGGCTTCTTCATCCTGATGAGGGCCTTCGGAATCAACAAATGGCTCAGCATTGCTGGCGCAATCGCGGCGGCGATGAGTTCGTATTTCTTCCTGATTATCCCCGCCGGCCACGAAACAAAGGCCATCACACTGGGAATGATGGCGCCGGTCGTGGGCGGTTTCTATCTGATATTCCGCAAGAAATACGGCTGGGGTGTCGCCCTCGTGATGCTCTACAGTTCGATAGGCCTTATGAGGCATCCGCAGATGTCGTACTATCTCTTTATGATGATGGGCATCTTCGGAATCGCCGAGATAGTTATCCACGTCAGGGAGAAACGTATCAAGGACCTGTTCATCGCGCTGGGGCTCTTCGCGCTCTCGCTCGGAGTGGGAGTGGGCACTGGTTACAGCACCTTAAAATCCAATTCGGAGTACGTCAAGGAGACGGTCCGCGGCGGGCATTCGGATCTGAAAGGCTCCGAGAATAGCAGCGGCCTGGACATAGAATACGCCACTGCGTGGAGTTACGGAATCGACGAGACTCTCACCCTGATGATACCCGGCTATATGGGCGGAGCGTCCAGCAGCGACGTGGGCAGGGATTCGAAGATGTATTCGACCCTGATCAGCCACGGCGTGCCGGCGTCGAGCGCGCGCAGCCTCGTGCAGGGTCTGCCGACCTATTGGGGCGAGCAGCCCTTTACCGCCGGCCCCGTGTATGTGGGAGCGATAGTCTGCTTCCTATTCCTGCTCGGCTGCCTGATAGTCAAAGGCCCCTACAAATGGGCTCTTCTGGCTGCGACCATCTTCTCGATACTGCTTTCGTGGGGCCACAACTTTATGGGCCTGACCGAGTTGTTCTACGACTATTTCCCGTTCTACAACAAGTTCCGAACTGTGTCGTCCATACTAGTCGTGGCGGAGATAACTATGCCTCTGCTGGGTTTCCTGGCGGTGAACGAACTGCTGAAGGGCGACCTGGACAGGAAGAAGGCGAACAAAGCGCTGCTGATTTCGGGCGGCGTGACGGCCGGCATCTGTCTGCTGCTCGCCGCGTTCGGCGGAAGCCTCTTCAGTTTCACAAGTTCCTACGATGCCCGCACCCTCGCGGGGATGCCGCAGTGGTTTATGGACGCGCTCGTCGCTGAAAGGGCGTCGATGCTCAAGGCCGACGCCTGGCGTTCGTTCGCCCTCATTCTGGTCGCGGCCGGGCTTCTGCGCCTCTATTTCGTTCCCGGAAAGATTAAACCGGCTGTGATGATAGCGGCCCTCAGCGTACTTGTGGTGATTGATATGTGGCCTGTGGACAAACGCTATTTCGGAGCAAAGGACTGGGTCACCAAGAAAGACAACGAAGCATATTTCAAAAAGACGGACTACGAAGAGGCTCTGCTCAAGGACCCCGAGTACTTCAGGGTGCTGAACCTCACGACCAACACCTTCAACGAGTCGCGCACCTCGTACTACCTGCATTCGATCGGTGGTTACCACGCGGCAAAACTGCGCCGTTATCAGGATCTTATCGACTACCACATCTCGAAGGGCAATATGAGCGTGCTCAATATGCTCAACACCAAGTATATAATCCAGGAGAAAGACGGCAGGGCGGTGCCCGTGGCGAATCCCTCGCACTACGGCAACGCGTGGTTCGTGGATGAATTGCTGGTGGCGGCGAACGCCCGCGAGGAGAGCGACGCGCTGAACACGCTCGACCTTCGCACTCAGGCGGTGACGGACGCGAAGTTCGCTTCGTATGCGCTGCCGGCGAACAATGCCGATGGCTCGATAGAGCTGACCTCCTACGCCCCCGACCGGCTGACCTACGCCGCCGCCGTGGATGCGGAAAAGACCGCCGTGTTCTCGGAGATCTATTATCCCTATGGCTGGAAGGCTTATATCGACGGTGCTCCGGCGCCGCACTTCAGGGCGGACTACACGCTGCGGGCTCTGAACGTGCCTGCCGGCGAGCACGAAATAGTGTTCGAATTCCGTCCGGATTCGATTTACAAGGGCTACAAAGTCAACGCCGCGTTTAAGGCTTTGATGTATCTGATTATCGCTCTGATGCTAGGAGCTTTCGCGTTACATGCGCGCGGAAGCGGACCAGAGTGGCTCCGCAGACTGGGCGGAAAGTTATAAGATACCAGAAGAACAGCGCGATGCTCGCGCACCACTTGACGGCTTCCACCAGAAGCCGTTTTGTGTATGTGCCGTCGGCCTTCGTGCGCCTGCGCTCGCTCACGCCGACTCCGTCCGCAAAGCGGTCTACATATTCCAAAGTCGTGCGGTTCGCCGTGATGACGTGGCGGATACGCATCTCTGGGCAGTAGAGTATCTTGCCGCCGAGGGAGCGGATGCGCTTGTAGAAGTCCTTCTCCTCGCCGGCGTCCATATTGCCACCCTTGCGGCCCAGTTCGGGATTGAACTGCCCGACCTTTTCCACAATCTCCCTGCGCACGCCGGAGTTGCCTCCGAAGGGGAATGCCTTGCCGCCGAATTCGCGGACCTTGCGGCCCATATCGTAGGCGGATACCCAGCCCATGCTCCAATGGCACAGCCACTTCGGGCGCGGGCACTCTTCGAAGAGCGGCTCGATTGGTCCGCCGAAAGCGGCTACTTCCGGGTACTTCTTGAGAAAAGCCTCTATGCTCGACAGGTAATCGCCTGCAACGAAAGCGTCGTCGTCCAGGAACACGAAAACATCGCCCTTAGCCTCTTTCATTCCGCGGTTGCGGGCCTTGGAAAGGCCCTGGGCAGGTTCGAAGAAGTATCTGACCGGCAGTTCCGGACGGTCTTTCAGAAAAGCCCGCACCAGTTCAGCGGTGCCGTCCGTGCTGTTGTTATCCACAACCAGCACTTCGTAGTCCCGGCAGGCCGTGTCGGTCAACCTTTCGATGCACCTTACGATGTAGCGCTCCCTGTTATATGTGCAGACAATTACTGAAATCATATTCATACGGTTTTGAACCCCAGAATTTCGCGACAAGGACCTTGCGCTCAGCCTCGTCCAGCGGCTTGACTCCTTCGCCGACGATCTTAAGAAGGTCGTCGAAGGTCTCCGCCCGCTGGCCGATCACATTCTCGTCGAAGGGGAAGTAGAAGTCGCGGTCTTTGACGTAGTAAGCGCGGTCGTAGGTGTAGAGCGCCACTCCCTTTCCCTTCATCAGTATATAGTCGTAAAGCACTGAGGAATAGTCGGTTATAAGAGCGCTGGTGTAGGGCAGTATGGGATAGACGTCGGTCGAGCCTTCAATAAGCATAATGTTCGAAAGACCTTCCACCGGGCCGGTAATCGTGTTCGGGTGAGGCTTCAGAAGCAGCAGGGCGTTCCGCTCCGCCATAGTCTTATTCAGCGCGGCGAGATCCATCTGCTCGGTGAACACATTGAGCTGCGAATCGCGCCAGGTGGGCATATAGATCCACACCTCGGAGTACCCGGCGAGTTTAGCAATGAGATGAGCAGTCTCGGTCGGTTCGTAATGCCCGATATAATCTTCGCGCTCCCGAGCGTCGCAGACAAGTATCTTATTGCGTGGATAACCACACTTAAGGCAGCGGCTTTCGGGCATGCGGAATGCGCTCGCAAACATAGGAGTCTGGAAATCGGACGCCGTGATCAGCCAGTCCGGACGCCTGTAGGCCTCGGGATGGTAGAATGCCTGCTTGAAGGTGCGGCGGATGTAACGGTCGTACATCGGACCGGTGGTGGAATTGAACTCGGTGCGCTTCAGGCCCACTCCGTGCCATAGATTTACGATATTCGCGCCGCCGCTGAAGGCCCAGAGTATGTCGGAAGAGTATGAATTCACGAACCAGGTGCGGGAGCGCAGCGCCCGCCACGCGCCCTTGAGGCTGAAAACGCTCTCGGCGCGCAGGCCCAGGCTGCGCAGACGCTTCACCAACTCCCTATTCGGCGTCACCCACACTACGTCTTCGCCCTTTTCGCTCATCTCGATGAACAAGTACTTGGCGTTGCCGTCGAAGGTCCCTTTGTAACTGCCGAACGCAATCTTCTTCCTGCTGCGGGGCACCAGGAACGAGAAAGGGAATGCGAGATAACTCAGCAGGTACTTAAGGAACTTTATCATTTGAAGATTATTTCGTGGTTTATGCGCTTTTCCTCGGGCGGGAGAGTCATATAGTCGCCGTAGATGCAGGTCAAATACTTCTCCGGGTCAGCCGGGGCGGGGAAGAGATGCCCTTCGAAGGTAATCTTGCCCAGCGGGAAAATGTCCTGAGCCTTTCTGATGCTGTAGAAAGGCACGCCGAAATCGTGCATCAAAGATTTGCGGTGGAAGATCAGTCCGCCGAGCGCGACGATTCCTGCGCCCAGCATCGCGAGGGGCCAGAGGAGGTAAGCGAGCGCCTTCTTCACCGGGCCGTCGTGGATTGCGCCGAGAATGCGCCTATAGCAGCGGCCGTAGAGGGGATCGATCATTTTCTTCAAGCGCGGGCAGCCTGGCCGCAGCGGCAGTATGTCGATCCACAGTTCGTCTTCCTTCGGCAGGCCGGAAACGGGGTCGCGCCGCATTATCCTGCAACTCTCGTCCACGAAGCGGGGCCAGAGCCTTGGATAACCGTCCGTCCTCATATCCTTGAAGGCATACGGCGCCGGAGTGCGCCCCCGGAGCGCTTTCCGTATGCTGGGCAGATCCTTGCGGAGTATGCACACGTCCAGGTCGTCGTCCCAGGGGATGAAGCCGCCATGACGCACAGCGCCCAGCAGACTGCCGCTGTCCAGCCACCAGGTGATGCCGTTCTCCTCGCACAACCGGTCGAATTCGACCAGAAGGTCAAGGAGTTTCAACTGGTAGTCTCGCAACTGCGAGCCTTCCGGGTTATACCTGTTTTCTTCCATTCAGCAGTTTGAGTATGTTCTTCCTTTCGGATGTGTCCAAGCCTATGAACAGCACGGCGAGACCCACTGCAAGTACGCTCACGAGCACGGTAAGGCAGAGCCTGCCGAAGCCGGGGTCCAGATTGCGTACGACCAGCCAGGGCAGCACGGGCGAGACCACGCTCACCAGCGCCACCGGAAGAACCACCTTCAGAAGGTACTTCCCGATGTTCATCTCCACGTATTTACCGGTGATGATGATACGCAGCACCTGGGCAATTATCGCAAATACGAAAATGAGTTGGAAAATGAGTTCCGGCTGAACCTTCGCGCATTTCAAGATCACATAAGCCAGAATCACGACCATCAATTGGCTGCTACCGACTATAATGTTGTACCATTTCACTTTTCCCGTGGCCTGGACGGCGTAGTAGAGCGGATGGTGCATGGAATCAATCAGCGCCGCGGCGAGAAGGTACACGGTGAAGGCGGCTGCATGCGCCGGCACCTCCACGAGCCACAGGTCAAGAACCTGCTCGACCTCCAGCATCAGCGGGAGAACTACCACGAAAAGCAGGAAATAGGCGAGTTTGGAGGTCTGGAACACCAGTTTCATCATATCCTCGCGCTCTCCGGCCGCATAGGCTTTGACCACCTGCGGATTGACCGCGAAGACATAGTTCTGCACGAACTGGTAGATGTTGAAATACACTATGTTCGCCACGCCCCTCGCGGCGTTGACCGCCGGGCCGTAGAACATATTCAGGAGGATGTTGATGCCCTGGTTCTTGCCTATCGAGGCCATGGAACCGATCACGCCCCAGCCGTTGAAGCCCACGATCTCGCGTCCGAGTTCACGGTCCCACTTCGGGCGCCCCTTGCATTCGGGGTAGAAGCGCAGGCAGTAGAAAGGATAGAACGCGTTCGTGCCCACGCTCACTACGAGCATAAGGACGGCGTAGAAGATGAGTTTGTCGATGGGGGAGACGGCCAGCAGGAACACGGCGCCGAGTTTGAGGACGGCCTCCACTATGCTGCAGTAGGCATAGACCTTCATATTCTCCTTCGCCGTGATGATGCTCTTATAGGGGATGGCGAGCACGCTGGCGAGGAACGAGAAGATGCTGAGTTGGTAGACCCACCGCGCCGCCGTCATACGGTCGGCCGGAATGTTCATCTTGCGCTCGAGTATCCATAGGCCCACCGTCTCCGAAAGGAGGAGTATCATCAGGGCTATCGCCGCGAAGATTATGATGTTCACTCCGAAGACTTTGTGAAGCGCGCCGTAATCTTCCTTGCCCAGTTCGATCGAGTAATAGCGGTTGCAGGCCGCGTTCATCACGCTGTTCAGGAAGGCGAAGGTGACCACTATTCCGCCGATTACGTTGTAAAGGCCGAAGTCGGTTTCTCCCAGGGCGGCCAGCACCACACGCGAGGCGTACAGGCTGATCACCATGATCAGTCCCATCCTCAGATAAAGCAGCATGGTGTTGCCGGCGATACGTCTGCGGTTGACCATTCCCATAACCCCACAAAGTTATTGTTTTTTGGTGAAGTCTCCAATATTGACTATATTTGACGGCTTTAATTAAGAATACACGCAAATGGCGTTAGCAGATATAATCAAGAAACTCTTTGGCTCGAAGGCCGAACGCGACTACAAAGCGATTAAGCCAATTCTGGACAAAGTCCTCGCAGCCTATCAGACCATAGACACTCTGTCGGACGACGAACTTCGCGAGCATTCGGCCGGCCTCATCAGGAAAATGCGTGAGGTGGAGGCCCCGTTCGAGAACCGTCTGGCGGAAATCCGTAAGGAACTGGATGAAGACCTTCCCATCTCCGAGAAGGTCAAACTTGCCGACGAAAGCGACAAACTCGTCAAGGAAGAGGATGAGGCGATCCCCGAGGCCTTCGCTATCGTGAAGAGCACGGCCCGCCGTTTCGCTCAGAATGAGACCATTACGGTCACGGCGACGGAGTTCGACCGTAATCTAGCCGCAGAAGGCAGGGACTTCCTTTCCATCGAGGGGGACAAAGCGATCTGGAGGAACCACTGGGTGGCCGGAGGTAACGACCTCAAGTGGGATATGGTGCACTACGACGTGCAGTTGGTCGGCGGTATCGCCCTGCATCAGGGAAAGATAGCCGAGATGGCCACAGGTGAGGGTAAGACCCTCGTCGCGACCCTCCCCGTGTTCCTGAATGCGCTTGCCGGCAAGGGTGTTCACATGGTTACGGTGAACGACTATCTGTCCAAGCGAGACTCCGAGTGGATGGGGCCGCTCTACATGTTCCACGGCCTCAGCGTGGACTGTATCGACAAGCATCAGCCCAACACCAAAGACCGCAAGAAGGCCTACGACTGCGACATCACCTTCGGTACTAACAACGAATTCGGCTTCGATTATCTGCGTGATAACATGGCCACAACCGAAGACGATCTCGTGCAGCGCAAGCATCACTACGCAATCGTGGACGAGGTGGACTCCGTGCTCATCGACGATGCGCGTACTCCGCTCATCATCTCCGGTCCGGTGGCGAAATCGCAGGACGACGAACAGTATATGGAGTTCAGGCCCTATGTGGAGAAATTGTACACCACTCAGAGGGCTCTGGTGAACCAGGTTCTGAACGAAGCGAAGAAGAAGATGGCCGAAGGCGACGAAGCCGAAGGCGGAAAGCTCCTTCTGCGCGCCTACAAGGGCCTCCCGAAATACCAGCCGCTCATCAAGTATCTGAGCGAGCCCGGTGTGAAGGTGGTTATGCAGAAGGCGGAGAACTATTATATGCAGGACAACGAGAAGGAAATGCCTGTCGTCACAGACCCGCTTTACTTCGTAATCAACGAAGTCCTGCACTCGATCAACCTCACCGACAAGGGTCAGGAACTCCTCGCCCAGAGCGTCGGCGACGAATCGTTCTTCGTTCTGCCGGATGTGGGAACCAAGACGGCCGAAATCGAGCACTCAGGTATGTCGGTGGCCGAAAGGCAGGAGGCGAAAGACGCCCTGATGGAGGACTTCTCCCTCAAGAGCGAGCGTGTGCACACAGTCAGCCAGTTGTTGAAGGCCTACGCTATGTTCGAGAAGGACGTGGACTATGTCGTGATCGACGAAGGCGGAGTGAAGAAGGTGAAGATTGTGGACGAGAG
>CAJOHV010000041.1 GCA_905234485.1 uncultured Bacteroidales bacterium
CGGCAGGCCCTTCGCGGCCGCAATCTGGTCGATATAGACGCCGTGCGCGCCGAGGCTGTCCAGGATGCGCCTATTGAGTTCTCGCTGCACCTTTTGCCATATTGCTGAAGCCGGGCACATAACGGCGTTGATAACCTTCGAACCGTAGATTTCGGTGTAGAGACGGCCGTTTTCCTGACGGCAGGCAGCCTGCGCTCCTCCCTCAGGGAGGAAGTTCGCGCTGCCTGCGTCCCAGAGACGGCCGTTGATATAAGGTGTGACGTGACCGCCCAGGCTTTGGGCTTCCTCAAGCATCTTCGCAAAGCCCTCCTTTTCGGGGAAGAAGTTCGGATAATCGGTGTCGAAGGGGGTCTGGTGCCACTGATACCAGTGCAGACCCAGCCCCTTGCCGAAATATTGCATCGAGCGCCGCACAGCATCCATTGTTTCGTCCGAAACGCCCTGCGGGCATAGCCATATATCGCTCTTACGCAGCCATTCAGGAATGGTCCGCTCGGCAAGGCTCATTCGGCCCCATTTGTGCTGCAGCGCCGCGGGGCGGTACCACTTCAGGGCCGTCTGCTCCCAGCCCTCACGGGTGAAGCCGATCACGGACGCCCATGGAATCTGGAATATGCCCTTACCGTCGATGCGCTCGGTCCAGTCGTAATTGGCGATGGTTTTCTGAAGGAATATCAGCGCATCGCCTTCGCAGCCTATCCAGAGGACCTTCTGCGAGGCGTCGTCATCGCGGGTGCTGAAGAAGACGGTGCCCTCGGGGCTGTCCGCCATGGTCATTTGAAGGCCGCCTGTGCACGAAGGGTATTCGGCTCGCAGCCAGCCGCCTGCAGGCGCGTCATATCTCACGCCGTAGCCCACGGGCATAATCACCTTCGCGTCCTCAGGCCTTCTGACGGCTATTCGCGGGTACTCCGCCGCCGTCACGGTCCACTCGCCGGGAACTATCACTGAAAGCGTGAATTCCGGCAGTTCCATCTCAGGCGCGAGATTCACGGACATCAGCACATAGTTCTCCTTGCTGCCGTCCAGCAGCAGGCGCCACCTGAACTGCGCGGTGTCGAAACGCTTCTGCCCGCCGTCATAGATCGCCATCCCGGGCTTGAGCAGGGGATTCTCGCCCTTCGGCCCGAGCACTTCGATTCCCCACGGCGGGGTAGTCTCGCTCGCCGCAATCTCCACTTCCTCCATCACGAAACTCTTAATCCTGAACTCATTACCCCCGTCGAAGACAATCTTCGCGTGGGCATTCTCCAGGACTATATCTTCCTGAGCGTAAGCATTTGCGCACGCAAAAGCCAGCAAGAGTGTCAGTGTCAATACCCTTTTCATAAAATGCGGTTATATTTCTAACAAATATAACAATTCCAGTGAGAACCGTGCTAATGCTTATGCGGTGCCTTCCGGCATGATGGTTTTGGGAATGGGAGCACCTTCCATCCACTGCATGGAACATATAAACTGCGGGTGATGTCCTTGATTTACGGACATCACCCGCACTAATGGTCCACGACCTCGAATGACGGCATTTTATCTCCTAGCTTAAGCATAATCAAAGGTATTCTTCGAGAAATTCCGAAGCATCGGCGACGCAGTCCGGGCAGTCGCGCAGGACTTTGCCCGTGCCGATGCCTTTGAGTTCGCAGCATCTCGTGGCTCCGTTGCGCTCCTGGAAACGGTTCATTATCTCTTTCATACGGACTTTGGAGATTTCACGATCTTTCAGTTTGAGACCTAGTATCATACCCGCTCCGACTATTGCCCCGCAAGTTCCTTCACGGTTTCCCATTCCGCCTCCAAACGAACTAGCGACTTCCTTCGCGGTCTGTTCCGGCAGGCCGACCAGATCGCAATATGTGCAGACTACCGCCTGTGCGCAGTTATGCGTGTTGCAGCGTTTCTTTTCCGCTGCGAGATGTTTGCGAGATTCCATAGCGCTACAAGATGATTTCCATCGATTCGTATTGGGGGTGCATACCGAGGGAAACATAGAAGGCCTGGGCGCCGGGATTGCACGACCAGACGTGGAGGGTGAGGTTGTAGCAGCCTTGCTCGACGGCGTAGGCCTTGACATACTCAAAAAGCTGAGTGCCGATGTTTTTGCCGCGGGCGGATGCGTCCACGCAGAGGTCGTCCAGATAGAGGGTCTTGAGGGGCTTAAGGCTGCCGCTGCCTTGCCTTTGGATGACACAGAAGGCATAGCCCAGAACGGCTCCTTCCTCTTCATAGACAAAGACCGGGGTCTCCGGATTGTCGAAGATTGCAAGGAGTTCGTCGTCCGTGTACTTCTTTCCTTCGGCCCAAAAGAGATCCGGACGTCCTTCGTGATGGACCTTAAGTACTTGCCTGAGCAGGCTGTTCACCGCCTCCAGGTCACTGGTATTCGCGATACGTATCATAGATGCAAATTTAAAAGAAAAATCGCTAGATTTGCATCAGCGGTATTAATCCACCGTGCCTAAAGTTAAATGAGAAAAACTTTTCTACTATCGTATGAAGATGCCGCAAGACTTTTGGACGACTTCAGTTGCTAGCACCGCGGGTGATGTCCGGAAATCAGGGACATCACCTTCAAAAATGCCCCTAAAATGCGGGTGATGTCCGGAAAAAGCGGACATCACCCGCATTAAGAGCAAAATTCAGGGATTCGCAACCTCCCCGGCAACGGAAATCGGAAAAAATGCCTATATTCGAACGACTATTAACCAACCCGCCCTCAGGATGGACGAAGTAAAAGTAATCGAAATCAAGAAAAGCGTTTTCGAGGACAACGATAAGGATGCGGCAAACCTGCGCACAGACCTCAAGAAGAGGGGAGTGTACCTCCTGAACCTGATGTCCTCGCCCGGCAGCGGAAAGACCACGACGCTGGTCCAGTTAATCAACAGACTGAAAGACAAGATCAGGATTGCCGTGATGGAGGCTGACATCGACTCCGATGTGGACGCCGTCAAAATCAAAGAGCAAACGGGAATTGAATCCATTCAGTTGCACACAGGCGGAATGTGCCACCTGGATGCGGAAATGACAAGGCAGGGACTCGATAACATCCCCCTAAACAACCTTGACCTTGTAATCCTGGAAAATGTCGGAAACCTCGTGTGCCCTGCTGAATTCGACACCGGAGCGTGCAGGAACGCCATGATCCTGAGTGTCCCGGAAGGCCACGACAAGCCGCTCAAATACCCGCTGATGTTCTCCGTCTGCGACCTTGTCATCGTGAACAAGATCGACGTCATGCCATATTTCGACTTCGACCTCGAGAAGTGCAAAGAATATGTTCATATGCGCAACCCGAAGGCGGAAGTGATTCCCATCTGCGCCAAAACCGGCGAAGGAGTCGAAAAACTCGCGGACTGGATTCTGAAAGAAATCAAAAACTGGAAATAATATGCCTGAAATGAGTACCAAATTTGTCCCCAAGCATTTTGGAGACAAAAATCCGAACAAGAAACTTCTCAAGTTTGTCCGCCACGTCACGGACCGTGTGCCCGGCAAGATTAAGATGACGACGGAGGCGCCTGAGTATTGGGGTCTGGCTTGCATCTTCGAGGACGAGATGGACGCTGTCACCCGAGAAGCTTCGCTGGACCTGCTTCTGGATATGCTCCCTAAGGACTTCTTCAAGGTTCGTAAGCACCACTCGTATCAGCTTCTGCACGAAATGAACTCGCAGAAGCACTACACACCGGACGATGCGAGCTTTGACGACCTCCTTGACAAACTCTCATATTTCGGAATGCTCGAATACGATTTCGGTGACAAATACACTAAGGATGGCCCTGTCCCCGGCACAACCTTCAACAGGGAAGACCGCATCTACTGGGTTCCGATGTTCGTCCCCGGCAGTGCAGAATACACTAATATGAATGTCGAACTCATGGACAAGCACCCTGAGTTAGCGATGTTCTTTGAAAGGATGACCTTCCTGCCGCTGGAGCACATCACTCCTTTGGTGCCCATGGGCGGCTCTGGAATCGGAATGCATGTCATTCCAGTGGAGAAGGCAATCTCCATGGAGAATGAATCCATCGACATCGAGCATATCTCATACTGGCTCAAGCGCTACGAAGGCCACATCGGAGTGGGTATCTGTTCCTGCCGCTACGGCCGCAAGAAACTGGATGAGGGCTGCGCCGACGACTACCGCGACTGGTGTATCGGAGTGGGCGATATGGCCGATTATCTGAGAGAGACCGGCCGTGGACACGACATAACCTACGACGAGGCCATGGCCATCCTCAAGAAAGCGGAGGACCACGGTTTCGTGCATCAGGTCACCAACATCGACGGCGAAGGCAAGATATTCGCCATCTGCAACTGCAATGTCAAGATCTGCAACGCTCTGCGTACGAGTCAACTCTTCAACACCCCTAACCTCAGCCGCAGTTCCTATGTGGCGGAGGTAGACCCGAAGAACTGCGTGGCCTGCGGGCGTTGCGTGGAATACTGCCCGGCCGGCGCCGTGAAACTCGGCCAGAAACTCTGCACCAAGAACGGCCCGCAAACCTATCCCAAGCAGGAACTGCCTGACGCTGCTAAATGGGGCAAGCACAAGTGGAACGAGGATTATCGCGACCGCAACCGTATCAACTGCTATCCGACCGGCACGGCACCGTGTAAGACCGCCTGCCCGGCCCATATCGCAGTCCAGGGCTACCTGAAGAAGGCGGCTGAGGGTAAGTATACCGAGGCGCTCGAACTAATCAAACGCGAGAACCCGTTCCCGGCTGTGTGCGGCCGCATCTGCAACCGCCGCTGCGAGGACGCATGCACCCGCGGAACGATAGACAAGCCCATCGCCATCGACGCCGTGAAGAAATTCATCGCCGAGCAGGATTTGAAGGCGGACGTCCGTTTCATCCCCGAGGTCAATATCTGCTCGAACGTGCAGGACCGCTGGGAGGAGAAGATTGCCATCATCGGCGGCGGCCCCGCAGGGCTCAGTTGCGCCTATTATCTCGCCACAATGGGCTACAAACCGGTGGTCTTCGAGAAGAACGAAGAGCCCGGCGGAATGCTGCGTTACGGCATCCCGTCATACAAGCTCGATAAGGACGTGATCAAGGCGGAAATCGACATTATGCGCGAGATCGGAGTGGAAATCCGCACGGGAGTGGAAGTGGGCAAGGATCTAACCATAGCCCAGCTGCGCGAAGAAGGCTACAAAGGCTTCTACATCGCCATCGGCTGTCAGGGCGGACGCTTGCCCGGAATCCCCGGCGAAACGCTGAAGGGAACGACCACGGCCATCGACTTCCTGCACGACGCAAACTGCGGCAAAGTGAAGGTCAAGGGCAAGGTCGTGGTGGTCGGCGGAGGCAACGTCGCCATCGACGCGGCCCGTGTCGCGAAGCGAAGCGGCGCTTCAGAAGTCACCATGTTATCTCTTGAAACAGAGGATATTATGCCCGCATCGCTCGAAGAGCGCACAGAGGCTCGCGAAGACGGCGTGGCCATCAACCCCGGCTGGGGACCGAAGGAAGTGCTCGGATCCAAAAAGGTTGAGGGCATAGTCTTCAAGAAATGCACATCTGTGTTCAACGCGGAGCATAAGTTCGCCCCCGAATACGACGAAAACGAACTCATTGCCCTGGATGCCGATATGGTAATCTTCGCCATCGGCCAGACCGTGGTGCTCAAGGACCTCCTCAAGGATACGAAGGTGGAATTCTTCCGCGGAGTTTATCCCGTGGCGGACAAACTGACCTATCAGACTGCAGAGCCAGACATCTTCGTGGGCGGCGATGTGTTCACGGGCCCGAAATTCGCCATAGACGCAATCGCGGCGGGCAAGGAGGCGGCCGAATCGCTGCACCGCTTCGTGCAGCACGGCCATATGACTATCGGCCGCAACAGGCGCGATTTCATCGAACTTGACAAGCAGAACATCCAGGTCGAGTCCTACGACAACGGTTCACGCCAGGCTCCGGAGGATTACAAACCGAAGAGCAAGTTCGACGAGTATCACGGCACGCTCACGGAAGAGCAGGTGAAGAAGGAAACCGCAAGGTGTCTCAGTTGCGGCGCTTCGGTGGTGGACGAGAACCGCTGCATAGGCTGCGGCATCTGCACCACCAAGTGCGCCTTCGACGCCATCCATCTGCACCGTGAACACCCCGAGGCAAGCGTCATGCGCACCTCCGAGAACAAGTTCGACGGAATCCTTCCTTACATGATCAAGCGCACGGGAAAGATACTTTTCAATAAGAAGTAATGCACGAATTAGGAATAGTCTTCTACATCATCCGCGACGTGAAAGAGGCCGCCGAGCATAACGGCGTCCAGCACATCGACGCGGTGGTGATGGACATCGGCGAAGTCTCGACCATAGTCCCGGAATACCTCCAGGACGTATGGCGCTGGGCGGCCGACAGGGAAGACCTCCTGAAAGGCGCGGAACTCAAGATCAACATAATCCCTGCTGTAACCTGGTGCGACTCCTGCAAGAGCGAATACGCCACCGTAGCGCACGGAATCAAATGCCCCAACTGCGGCAGCGACAAGACCTGGCTGCTCAGAGGAAACGAAGTGGAGATAAAAGAAATAGAAATCAAAAACAATTGATATGGCTTGTTTTATAGCACCCTTGGTAGAGGCGATAGCCGTCACCGTTATTCGTAAAGTAAATAAGCAGCCCACAAACATTCTGGGCCGCCAGTTGCCCGCCCTCGAGAAAATGCTCTGGGGAGGCACTTTGATGCTGATAGTAGACCATGTAATAAATGGCGAACTGACCTGGAAGTTCCCGTTCTTCACCGCTCTCAACGAACTTGAGGGCGCGCAGGTGATGCTACGGGAGATCCTCGTTGTGGGCGTGCCTATGGCCGCCGTTCTCACCGCTGCGTGGATCGTATGGGCAATTCTTAAAGAAAGCAGAAAACCATTAAACCAAACCAACTAATAACCCAATCCTATGTTTTTCCAAGTTTATGGGGCTAACGCCCTTGCTCAATGGGGAATGATGATAGTGGTCCTTCTGGGCCTTATCCTCTTCAACGAGTTCGCTCGCCGCACCAAGTTCGGCGGCATTGTCACTTTCCTGGCTATTCCTCTTGCCCTGACCGTCTACTTCCTCGCCATCTGGATTGGCGTGAAGAGCGGTGCGCAGTGGGCACTCGAGAACCAGACCCATGTCTACATGGCCGGCTGGTTCCACTATGCCAAGCTCTACGCAGCCACGGCCGGATGTATCGGCTTCATGATGATCAAGTACAAGTGGGGTATCGGTGCCAAGCACTGGTTTAAACCTTTCCCGTTTATCATTGTGGCAATCAACATCCTCATCGCATGCGTCTCCGATTTCGAGAGCGCAGTCATGGGCTGGAACAAGTGGTGGCTGACCTCCGAAGGTGTATGGCAGTATGGTGGCTGGCACAACGTTATGAACGGCGTGGCCGGTATCATCAATATCTTCTGTATGACTGCATGGTGGAACGTCTATCCTTCAAAGGACAAGAAGGATATGATCTGGGCCGACATGACCTGGGTCTACATCGTCATCTACGACATCTGGAACTTCGCCTACACCTACAACTGCCTGCCTACTCACAGCTGGTATTGCGGTGTCGCCCTGCTTCTTGCTCCTACCATCGCAGCTCTCCTTTGGAACCGCGGCGGCTGGATCCAGAACCGTGCGAACACCCTCGCAATCTGGTGTATGTTCGCTCAGGTGTTCCCGCTCTTCCAGGAGACCTTCATGAACGGCAAGCAGTGGTTCTCATGGGCTACTCTCCCCGTCCTCTATCCTCAGGGAGCTGAGACCATCAGCAAGCTCTACGAGGTGGCAGGTATTACCAGCCAGACAGTTACTCCTGAGATCGTTGGCACCACGGTGGATCCTTCACTCGTTGCAGCCAACCCGACCATGATGATCGTTATCAGCGCGCTTGCACTTGTTACCAACTGCATCGCTTTCGGATACATCATCTATGTTTCCAAGAAGCGCCACATCAATCCTTACAAGGAGGATGTGTTCGTGGATCAGAAGTACTACAAAGACGCTATGGCCCGCGCCGTGGTGGAATAAAATTAAAAAAGATGCCCGGTTAAGCCGGGCATCTTTTTTTTATGCTGTCTTCGCTCCGATGACGGCCTGGGAGATGTTGATCAGGAAGTCTCCCATCTTCTCAAAGCAGTTGACCAGATCCATGTAGAAGGAACCGGTTTCGTAAGGATAACTCTTCTTCTCAATGTTAGAGAGATGTTCGTTACGCAGGCGGTCGCGATACTCGTTGATGGCTTTCTCAGCCGCCTCCGCATTGTTGATATCCGTCAATTCCACCAGCGGCGTGCTGAGGTTGTGGTCCATAGCCGTGAACGCTTCTTCAAGCAAGCCGACCATATGGTTCAGGCGCTCGAGCATCTTATCGGTGAACTTGCCTTCGTGGTCCCACATACGGGCCAGGATCTTGCCCACGGTCTCGCCACTGTCGCCCAGCGACTCCATCTCGCCGATAATACGGTAGAGTTCACGCACGCGCGCCAGACCGCTGGTACTCAATTCATTGCCTGAAACCGCCTGCAGGTAGGCCGCAATATCGCGCTCGATATTGTCCGTAATGTCCTCATACTGCACCAGCTTCTTGTCCACCTCCTCGAAGTCCTTCATCGAGCCGGCGTTGATCGCTTCACGGATGAAATCGAGGTCCTTACGACAGACGCGGCCGAATTCCACCACCTCCAGTTTCGCACTGTTCAGAGCGATATCACCGGTGGCGAGTTTACCCATACCGATATATTTGAGGCGATATGATTCAGGAGCATCATCCTTCGCAGGCACCATCAAGGTAACCAGTTTCTCCAGCTGAGGAATGAACCACACCAAAATGAGGGTCGTTATCACGTTAAAGACCGTATGCAGCACGGCGACGCTGTACGGCAGGGAAGAAACCAGATGTTCCTGAGTTGCAGGATCCGCCTCCGCAAAATTGATAGTGACAGGGTTGGGGAAGCCCAACGCAGCAACTGACATGCCTACCAGATTGAGGAACGGCTTGAAGAAAAGCAGCGTCAGGATCACGCCGAACAGGTTGAAAAGGAAGTGCGCCCTGGCCGTACGCTTAGCGCTCATATTGGCCACCGTCGCCGCTATGTTCGAGGTCACCGTGGTGCCGAGGTTGCTGCCAAGGACCATAGCCGTCGCCATCGTGAACGGGATGTAGCCCTGCGCCACGAGCAGCATCGTGATAGCGGTCGCCGTGGCGGAGCTCTGGAGCATAAGGGTGATCACAGCGCCGGCTACCATGAACAGGAAGATACTGCCCACGCCGTGGCCGGACAGGTTGCCCAGGAACACGCGCACGCCTTCGTTGTCCAGCAGCACGGTCGATGTCTCTTTAAGTATGCTGAGGCCAAGGAACAGGAATGCGAAACCCATCAGGAACTCGCCGAGGTTGGCGTATTTCTTTATGCTCATCGCCACGAAAGCGAAGAACATAAGCGGGATTGAGATAGTGGCGATGCTCCAACTGCCGCCGCCGAAACTAAGGGCGAAGATCCACGCCGTCACCGTGGTACCGATGTTCGCGCCCATGATCACGGCGATAGCGTTCGCCAGCGCGAGCAGACCCGCGTTCACGAAACTCACGATCATGAGTGTGGTGGCGGTCGAACTCTGGACCATGGCGGTGACCACGATACCGGTCAGAATACATTTGAAGTTGTTGGATGTCATCTTGGCCATGAACTGCCGCATGCGGTTTCCGGCCATTTTCTGCAAACCTCCGCTCATCAGCGACATACCGTAAAGGAACATCGCCAGGGAGCCCAGAAGTTTTAAAATCTGTAATAACATATTACTTATTCCAGGTTAGTCTTAGTACATATTCGTCTCCGTCGTAGACGCAGCCGTCGGACCACTCGCGGCCCTCGATTTCTTCGTAGTACTGCACTTCGGAGCCAGGAAGGATTAACTTAGTCCCTTCGCCCGTCTGAATGGTGATGCAGTTTTTCTGAATGCGGACCACATTGTAGGAAAAGAAGCCGCTGAAGGGCAGGGAACCGAGTTTCACTTCATATTCACTCTCGGTGTAATCCCAATCGTGGTCCGAGCCGCCGGCGCTCCAATATTTATGTCCATGGCGGGCGTGCAGGATAATCGGGCCATCTGCCGCTTCGGGCTCCTGATAGACGCCCTCGACGAAAACTCCCTCCTGCTCGATGCCGGCCTTTTCATTCGTGAAGCGGCCGAGCCCATGGCAGAGCCCGCCGTGGAACTGGCCTTCGTAACGCGAGCCCTCGTATGAGCTGCCTTCGCGACCATAGAGCACGCCCTTGCCTTCCGGGCGGTCGTTTTCGATCGGTCCTTCATAGATCTGCTCACCCTCACGGGAGATACGGATCTTGCAGCCGCGCTTAAAGATACCATCCTCTGGTTCATAGGTTACACCAATAGAATTACCGTCAACATCAGTTTGTACATGTGGTTTTAGTCCTTCCACAAAATCCTCATAGTCAAGTGACTGATGGAATGTCGTGAAGAATATCTGATCTCCAAGCAATGAGTCATAGCGTTTCATCACAGCTTTATGGTCTGTG
>CAJOHV010000042.1 GCA_905234485.1 uncultured Bacteroidales bacterium
ATTCCTCCAGGCCTGCAAGATAACCGTTTGTCAAAGAAAGGCTTCTATATATGTCTTTCCACAACTCATAGATAAGCTGTGATTCTATCCGCAGATCCCAAAAAACACCTGATGTTATCTGGTTTTCCAGTTTCAATTTGTTTGAGGCAAAGCGTTTGAGATAGAAATAGATGCTCCCAATTGCACCAATAACATTCTCTTCCTTGTCGTAGAGAATCTCCGGAGTAACAACTTGAATTGGATCCACATCCAAAGAGTCTGCTCCTGGTCCAGGGATATTCATTCTTTCCCACTCCATCCAGACCGTTTTTCCATTTGACGGTACGCTAGCTGTAACTATTGCGGTATCTTCCTCTAATTCGGTCACAGTAAAAATCACGCTGACGGCGTTGTCTACCAGACAATTAAGCTGGTTGCCAGTGACGGTGTATGCTCCGTCATCCACAACTCCGAAGTAGCCGGTGCTGACATACAAACCATTTTCTCCGAAATAGAAACAAGTGGTGTCCAGTTCCCAAGCTGTCATTTTAGCATCTGAGGCGAACTTGGCCCGCACGGTCTGCCAGGCGCCGTAGAGTTGGCTCCTGTCCAGAGTAAAATCCCCTTCGGCTCCTTCCAGTAAGACACAGGAGGAAGTGCAGATCAGGGCGAATGCAACTACTATGTATAATTGAATCGTTTTCATATCAGTTAATAGTTGAGACTCTGTATGCCCACTAGTAGCCTTAGCACCTTGCTGACAAGAATCGCCAATGCTGTTATGGCGCAAAGATAATAAAATACCTATATATAGGGATTGTCGCGCGCGGGGACACGTACTATATTTGCAAACAGAATGACACTCAAGGAATTAAAGATTGGTAAGTGTGCGGAAGTGCTCGCAGTGGGAGGCGAAGGAACCCTCAGGCAGCACTTTCTGGATATGGGCGTGATACCCGGCACTGTGGTGAAGATGATAAAGAGGGCGCCGATGGGCGACCCGCTGGAGATTCTTGTCCAAGGCTACTCGCTCACCCTCAGGGGAGCGGAGGCGGACAAGATCGAAGTGCGGGCGACGGATGCGCCCGACTCCGTGCAGGCCGAAAACGAACGACCCATTGAAGAGATTGAGCACCCCGGCTTCGGTGAGGAAGGAAAGTATCACCAGAAGGATCACGAAAAGAAACTCCCTGAAGGAACGGTTCTCACCTTTGCTCTCGCCGGTCAGCAGAATTGCGGTAAGACGACTCTCTTCAACCAACTCACCGGCTCCAACCAGCACGTGGGCAATTTCCCCGGCGTGACCGTGGACCGCAAAGACGGCCAGATCAAAGGTCATCCGAACACCGTGGTCACAGACCTTCCGGGCATTTATTCCTTGAGCACTTACACTCAGGAGGAACTGGTTTCGCGCAACTTCATAATCAAGAACCGCCCGAAAGCCATCATCAACATAGTGGACGCGACCAACATCGAGCGCAACCTCTATCTGACGATGCAGTTGATGCAACTGGATGTGCCCGTGGTGCTCGCCCTGAATATGATGGACGAGGTTCGCGGCAACGGCGGCTCGGTGAACATCAACAAGATGGAGCGCGCGCTGGGTCTGCCGGTCGTGGCGATCAGCGCCGCGCGGGGGGAGGGTATTGGCGAACTCGTGGATCACGCGATCCACATCGCCAAATACCAGGAGACCCCCGCGCGCCTCGATTTCTGCAGCCCGGAGGACCATGGCGGCGCCGTGCACCGCTGTCTGCATAGCATCATGCACCTGGTCGAAGACCACGCGGAGCGTGCCGGCATCCCCCGCAGGTTTGCAGCCAGCCGTCTGGTCGAAGGCGACGACGATATCCTGAAGGCGCTGGCTCTCTCCGAAAACGAGCGCGAAACCCTCGAGCACCTAATCCTTCAGATGGAGGAGGAGCGCGGCATGGACAGGCACGCCGCCATGGCCGAGATGCGCTACAGCTTCATCCACAGGCTTTGCGCGGAGTCGGTCAGCAAGCCGGGCGTGAGCAAAGAGCGCCTGCGCTCGGATCGCATCGACCGCGTCCTGACCGGCAAATGGACCGCCATCCCTGCATTCATAGCGATACTGGGTCTCGTCTTCTGGCTCACGTTCGATGTGATCGGCGCGCGGCTGCAGGACCTCATGGAGGAGGGCATCACCTCGCTGGGCGAACTTGTGGCTGACTCCATGTCGAAGTGGAACGTGGCCCCGGCCGTGCACTCGCTGATAGTTGACGCGCTGTTCGGCGGAGTGGGCACGGTCCTGAGTTTCGTGCCGCTGATCGTGGTGCTGTTCTTCTTCCTGTCGCTGCTGGAGGACAGCGGCTACATGGCGCGCATCGCCTTCGTCTCGGACAGCCTTCTTCGTAAGATCGGCCTTTCCGGACGCAGCATCGTGCCTATGCTCATCTCCTTCGGCTGCACGGTGCCGGGCGTGATGGCCGCGAGAACCCTGCCGTCTGCGCGCGACCGTAAGATGACCATCCTGCTGACTCCGTTCATGAGTTGCTCTGCGAAGATCGCTATCTACGGCTTCTTCGTGTCCGCCTTCTTCCCGGGCCGCGCGGGATTGATAATGACCGCGCTCTACCTGCTGGGCATCGTGGTCGGCATCATCGTGGCGCTTATCGCCAAGAAACTACGCCGCGGCCATGCCGCATCGCCTTTCGTGATGGAACTCCCCATCTACCGCCTGCCTCAGGCCCGCAACGTGGGACACCTCCTCTGGGACAAGACCAAGGACTTCTGCCAGAGAGCCTTCACGGTCATATTCCTTGCGACCATCGTCATCTGGTTCCTCCAGTCGTTCAACTTCCGTCTGGTCTATGTGCCCGATAACCCTGAGTCATCGATGCTGGCTGTCGTCGCAGGCCTCATCGCTCCGCTCTTCTCGCCGCTCGGCCTGGGCGACTGGCGCATCGTCACCTCCCTGATCTCCGGCTTCCTCGCCAAAGAAAGCGTGGTCGCCACAATGGAACTCACCGGAGTCACAGCTGCGTTGACAACCCTCACCGCTGTGCCGATGCTCATCTTCTGCCTGCTCTACACGCCGTGCGTCGCGGCCATCGCCTCGATCCGTCGAGAACTCGGCCGCCGCGCCGCCGCATTCGTGATAGTCTTCCAGTGCGCGATCGCATGGGTCTGCGCCTACCTTGGATATTTATTATTTGGTTTGTTCTTATGAATTTCGCAACTCTTCTAATCCTCGGGCTTCTGACCCTCGCCGTCATCTGGATTCTCGTGACCCTGCGCCGCATGAGCCGCTCCGGCAAATGCTCATGCGGCTGCGGTTGCAGTTGTTCCGGCTGCTCCTGCAGTTGCTCAGGTTGTTCCAACGAATATTCTGGTTGTTCCCACGAATATTCTGGTTGTTCCTGCAGTTGCTCAGGTTGTTCCCGCGAATATTCTGGTTGTTCCTGCGGGAATAATTGCGCCTGCACCCCCGAAAAATCCTGCGGCTGCCGCCCCTCCTCCAAATAGCCGTGGGGGCTAAGTGGTTATCTATCAGTGAATTAATGAAATTAGGTCCCCCGTTTTCGGGGGACCTAATTTATGTAAATGGCTGATATTCTAAGGGTTATCCCCCACGCAGATTATTAGTTCGCACAAGGTGGAAAGAAATGGCGGGGACCTTGTGTGCTGAAAGTATCTACAATGGAGATTATTGCACAAGGTCCCCGGGCTAAAGTTCCACCTTGTGCGCCACGCCTTGCGAAGGAGGGCAGGGGCTCAGACGAAGTCGGTTGGAGTTGAATAGGAAGGGCTGGTCGCAGGAGTGCGAAAGGAAGGCAGGGGCTCAGACGAAGTCGGTTGGAATTAAAACAGAAGGGCTGGTCGCAGGAGCGCGAAAGGAGGGCATGGGAGTTTGAGGGGGTACGCCCAAGCCCGCTCGACAACGGTTAGAGCGAAGCGATGTCGGCATCAGCCGCCGTGCCGGAGTGGGAAATTTTGGTGTGGCGGGTAAGTGGTTGATATATAGGAGATTGCTAAAAGTCGACTCCGCGAATCTTGGAGTCGTCTTTCAGGAAGTGGTTGATAATCAATGCGTTAAGCGCCACGCTTGGCGGAGAAATTAGAGCGCCGAAGGCGTGATAGGCAGGGGAGTTTGAGGGGGTACGCCCAAACCCGCTCGACAACGGTTAGAGCGAAGCGATGTCGGCATCAGCCGACCGGCCGGGCCGGGTATTTTGGCGAAGACAAAATACGGAAAGGCGGAAAGGCCGCAGGGGGTGTCGGGGGATGTGTCATCCCCCGTATAAACGACAAAAGAAGGTCAGGGTTTACCTGACCTTCTTTTGTCGAGAAGAGGCGACTCGAACGCCCGACCCCTACGTCCCGAACGTAGTGCGCTACCAACTGCGCTACTTCTCGAGCTTGTTGATGTAAACCTGAATACCGCTCTTGAGGTTTGCAGCCTTGTTTTTGTGGATCACGCCGATCTTGGCGAGTTTGTCGATCTTTGCGAAGACTGCGGGGGCGTTCGCCTCTGCCGTTGCTTTATCTTTTGTGTTACGGATATCGCGGATAGCGTTCCTGGTTGTCTTTGCATAATACTTGTTATGCAATCTGCGCCTCTCGCCCTGACGAGCGGCCTTTTCTGCTGAAGCTGTGTTTGCCATTATTGTACTTTTTTATATTTTTTTCGTAGTGGGTAGGAGAATCGAACTCCTATTGCAAGAATGAAAATCTTGAGTACTAGCCGTTATACGAACCCACCAAAAGGACTGCAAAGATAGAAATAATTTCAGTCTTCCATTCCCATGAATAGAGCAGCGATTCAACCTGCCTCAGGAGTTGCCTCTTGTTGTATTTCGGGGCATACACCCAGGCCTCCGCGACGATTATTTCAGAGCCGTCCTGGGAGTAAAAAGTGTGTGCCACGAAGGGGCCTCCCATATAGTCGCCCTGAACGTCCCACATACCGTGCGTCTCGGCGAAACTCGTTCCCTGATACTTCAGGAATCTGGTCTGAGGCTTCCAGTAATCGCCTGTGATCATATAGGTGCCCTCGAACATTCCGGGGACGTTTTCCTTCAACACGGAGTTGCGGCGCTCGATGATGCGCTCGTTGTCGAAATCGTCGCCGACTACCGGCAATCTATACACAAATATGCCTTGAGTGACCTGTTGACGGTCATAGGCTATCCACGCAAAATCGTGCGTAATCTTGCGGAGTTTGTAGCCTGTGGGGACATGGACCGAGCCGCCGAAAACGTTGGAGACTTTGGCGTAGACCTCGGAGTTCTCGTAGCGACGGGTGTTCGCGATGACCCTGTTGCGCTCAGCCTGCTCGATGGCGCCGATCACGAACTCGGAGTCCGCGTTGAAAACGGAATCCGCCTGCTCGGAAGTGCGGGCCCTGACAAGCAGGACACACTGGGGTTTTGCCCATTTGTTCTGCAGGAGTTGGACGCCCGGATAATTGTTCTTGGGATTGATGTCGAAAAACACGATGTTGCGGTGCACCCTGAACATATCCGACTCGAAGCCGCCGTGCGTGATATGAGTCACGGTGTAACGATACTCCTTCACGGGAAGGAAGGGGTATTCGTCTTCCAGAATGCCGCGGATGGATTCGCCAAGGACGCCGTCCCAGTCCGCCTTCTCGATTACGCAAAGAACCTCGCCCGCCTTGCCGCTCACATTGGGGAGCAGCGGTTTGGACGGTTTGCAGCCAGCCAAAGCCAAAGTTAAAGCCGCCGCCATAATCAAAAGAAACTTTTTCATCGTATCAATCGCATTATATCGTTGCCGAACGCCAGGAACATAAGCGCGAAGATAAGCACCATGCCTATCAACTGCATAATGTAGAGGAACTTGTCCGAAGGCTTGCGGCCGGTGATCATTTCATACAAAGTAAATAAAATATGCCCTCCGTCCAGCCCGGGGATGGGAATTAAATTCACCACTCCCAGCATAATGGACAGCAAAGCGAGGATATTCGTGAACTGGTACCAGTCCCATTTCTTCGGGAAGACCTGGCCGATGGCGATGAAACTGCCCACGGACTTGTAGGCCTTGGTGGAAGGCTTGAAGATCATCTTCAGGTCGCTCAGATAGCCCTTGATGGTGGAGCCCGTCTTGCGGAGGCCGGCCGGGACGGCATCCAGGCCGCGGTAGGTCTCCCGCTTCACCACGGGCGGGCTCACCAGGATGCCCAGGCGGCCGGCCGTGTCCACCTGCAGAGGGACATCGGAGACCACGCATCCGCGACGGACGGTGGCGGTGACGGTCTGCCCGGCGTGCTCCGCGAGGATGGGGGAGGCGTCCTGAAGGAAGCGGGCGTCCTGCCCGTCGATCCGAAGGACCACGTCGCCCTTCGCCAGCGCGCCGGCGTTGGTCTGCGAAGCCACCGAATCTATCACCATGGGCATAGCCAGATCGAACATCAGCGGTGAATTGAGCACCTCGCCTATCATCGACTGGTCGATGTAGAGTCTAACCGTGTCCTGCCCACGCAGCACGGTGGCGCAGCGGACCCCCCTTCGCGCCAGATCCGCCTGGAGCATTCCGAAGTCCTCGGGGACGTAGTCGTCCAACTTCAGCACACGGTCGCCCGGCCGGAAGCCCATTTCGCGCGCGAGATCGTTGGGGTAGACCGCCGAATCGCGGTTGCTTATGTAGGCCGTTCCCCAGATGCCGCAGATTGCGCTGTACATGACCACGGCGAAGATGAAGTTGAACAGCACGCCGCCCGCGAGCACGAGCAGACGCTGCCACGCCGGATGCGAGCGGAACTCCCACGGCTGCGGGTCGCGCTTGAGCTGGTCCATATCCACGGACTCGTCCACCATGCCGGCGATCTTGCAGTAGCCGCCGAAGGGCAGCCAGCCTATGCCGAACTCGGTCTCGCCTATGCGGAAACGCAGCAGCGCCTTGCCGCCCACATCAAAAAAGAGGTAGAACTTCTCGACCTTGATGCCGAAAATCTTAGCGAACAGGAAGTGTCCGAATTCGTGGACTATGATGAGGATGGACAGTGCAAGTATCACTTGCAGAGCCTTGAACAGAGCGACCATAACAGTTAAAGCAATTCTTGGGCGCGGCGGAGGGTCTCTTCGTGAGTCGCGAAGATGTCGCCGGCCGACGGGTTCTCTGCAAAAGTCGCACCGTCCAGACACTTTTGGATAAGGTCCGTGATGCCGTAAAAACCTATGCGTCCATCCAGGTAAGCGCGCACGGCCACCTCATTCGCTGCGTTGAGCACGCAGGGAATGTTTCCGCCGCGCCTGAACGCCTCGCGGGCGAGATCCAGATTCGGAAAACGCGCCGGATCGGGTGTTTCAAAATGTAAAGCGCCGAGTGACGCGAAGTCAACCTTTTTATTACCCACTGACAATCTGGCAGGGAAGGAGAGCGCAAAACCTATAGGCTCGCGCATATCAGGGCAGCCCATCTGGGCGATGATGGCGCCGTCTTCGAACTCCACCATAGAATGCACGATGGATTCGGGATGGATGACCACATTCACCATATCTGGAGTCACGTCGAACAGCCAGCAGGCCTCGATCAGTTCGAAGCCCTTGTTCATCATTGTGGCTGAATCTATGGTGACCTTCGCGCCCATATCCCAGTTCGGGTGCTTCAGGGCCTGGGCGGCGGTGGCCTCGGCGATGCGCTCGCGCGGCCAGGTGCGGAACGGTCCGCCGGAGGCAGTCAGATGTATTTTTTTGAGTTCGTTACCCTGGGCCGCCAGCAGACACTGGAAGATGGCGGAATGCTCGCTGTCCACCGGCAGGATCACGGCGTTATGGTCCCGCATAGTGCGTGTCACGAGTGAGCCTGCGGCAACCAGCGTCTCTTTGTTGGCAAGGGCTACGACCTTGCCGGCCTCGAGAGCCGCCAGAGTCGGCCGCAGGCCGCTGAACCCCACCATAGCCCCCACGACTATGTCCACCTCCGCGCTCCTAACGAGTTCGCAAAGGCTGTCCGCGCCGGCGAAGACTTTAGAATCCGTATCCTCGAGGCGCTTGTTCAAATCATCGTAGAGGCTTTCGTCGCAGATAACCACGTTGTTCACGTCGAACTCGCGGGCCTGGCTCTCAAGAAGGTCCACGCTCCTGAATGCGCTGATCAGTTGCACCTCGAAAAGGTCGCGGTGCTGCCTGATCACGTCGAGCGCCTGGGTGCCGATGGAGCCGGTGGAGCCGAGTATGGCTATTCTGCGTCTGGTGGCCATTAGAAGGAGATATACTTGGTCGGGTCGATAGCCTCGCCCTTATACCAAAGTTCGAAATGCAGATGCGCGCCCGTAGTCAGCGAACCGGTGTTTCCGACCTGAGCGATAGGGGTGCCGGCAGTGACTTTGTCGCCCTGCTTCTTCAGAAGTTTGCTGTTGTGCTTATAGGTGGTGAGGATGTCGCCTTCGTGCTGGATTGTGATTGTGTAGCCATACTCATCGCTCCAGCCGGCCGCCACCACCGAACCGTCAAGCACGGACTTGATGACGCTGTTCTTCGGGGCGGTAATGTCCACGGCGGGGTGCGAGGCCATATCGTAGCCGTTCGAGATCACGCCCTTGAGCGGAGTGAAGAAATGCACGCCCTCGATGGGGAGATGCCTCTGTGCGCCGGAAGACACGCCGAAGGCTTCTTCCTTGTTCACCTTCGCCCTCAGCAGGGAATCGCGGGTCTTCAGATAGGCCTCGTTCTCCCTCTGGAGGTAATTGGCGCTGTTCTCCTTGATGATGCTGTCCAGAACGAGAGTCTGCTCGCCAGCAAGCACCCTCGAGAGGTTCTCTGAGTACATCTGCCAGCGGGTCATCGCCGTCTCGAGAGAGTCTATCTTGATGGCGTTCTTGATTGTCTGGCGGCGGAAGTTGGCATCCGGATAACCGGGCACGGTGTGGCGCAGAGGGGTGAAGATCACGAGCGCGTAAATCCCTCCCACCAGCGAGCAAAGGCAGAGTATGACGGCCACCAGAAAACCCACTCTGGTCACCAGGAACGAGTACACTTTCTCGTGTGACTCGTCGTTCGTGACCGTGATGCGGTAGCGTTTAATCTTATTTTGTCTTCCCATTCTTTTTTGATTAAATTTGTGCAATTATGGACAGAATAATAGGAATAGACTACGGGAGCGCGCGCACCGGCCTGGCCGTGAGTGACCCCCTGCAGATATTCGCCTCTGCCCTGGAGACATTGCCGTCTGCAAAGATAATAGAATATCTCCAAAAATACTCCGCCTCCGAGACCATCGTGAAGATTGTGATCGGATGGCCCCTGAACCTCAATGGCGAGCCGGCCCAGACCGCTCCCGAGGTGGAAGCCTTCATCAAGAAACTCGAGAAGGCGTTCCCCGGAGTGCCTGTCGTGCGCGAAGACGAACGTTTCACCTCCGTGCTGGCGCACAGAGCGATGATCGACGGCGGGATGAAAGCGTCCAGAAGGCGGGATAAGAAGGAGGTAGACAAAATCAGCGCGGCGATCATACTCCAAAGTTATCTGGACAAGAAGAAATGATACAACCTATCTATCTCTATGGGTCTGAAGTGCTGCGCCGCAAGGCGGAGCCCGCGGACCTCGCGGACAAGGAGGGTATCGCGGCCCTCGTGCAGGATTTGAAGGACACGCTGAAGGTGAGTGAAGGCTGCGGCCTCGCGGCGCCCCAGATCGGAGTGTCCAAGAGAGTGCTCATAGTGGACGGCGACGAAGTCGCGGACACTTTCCCCTATCTGAAGGGCTTCAAGCGCACGCTCATCAACCCCGTGGTGCTGGAAGAATCCGAGAAGAAGTGCGAGTACTCGGAGGGCTGCCTCAGCGTGCCTGGCATCTATTCTGACGTGGTGAGGCCTGAAACTATCAAGGTTGAATACTACAACGAAGCGCTCGAGCGCGTGGTGGAAACCTTCGACAAATTCGGCGCCCGTATGATCCAGCACGAAATGAGCCACCTGGACGGCGTGCTCTTCACTGACCTCGTTCCGCCCATCCGCCGCAAGATGCTTTCGAGCAAACTGATAGGCATCGCAAAAGGAAAAGTTTCGACACATTATAAATCACGAATTAAATAACACTGCAATGGGAGCATTTCACGCTTACGATATCCGCGGCATCTACGGAGTCGACTTCGACAAGACCACAGCCTACAAAGTGGGTTATTTCCTGCCTTCTCTGCTGAAGACGGACAAGGTCCTTGTGGGCCGCGACTGCCGCACATCTTCTGACGAGATCCACGACAACCTAATCAAGGGCATCACTGACGCGGGCGCAGATGTCTACGACATCGGCCTGAGCAGCACCCCGATGGTCTATTTCGCCACGGCGAACTACGGCTTCAACGCCTCCGTGCAGATCACCGCGTCGCACAACCCCGCCGAGTACAACGGTATGAAAGTCTCCCGCGAGAACGCGCTGCCGGTGGGCTACGACGCAGGCCTCGGCCAGATCAAGGAATGGATCGAAGAGGGCCGCGAGACCCCCATCGCCGCAAAGCGCGGAACGGTGTACGAAAAAGACATCCACGAAGACTATATCAACTTCATGTTGAAGTACAAGGGCGATTATTCAGACCTGAACATCGCCTTTGACCTCTCGAACGGAATGGCGAACCTCTTCGCGAAGGAGATCTACGGCGAGAAGCCGCATTATCTGTTCGACACCCTGGACGGCCGCTTCCCGAACCACGAACCTAACCCGCTCGTGGCGAAGAACGTGGAGCCGCTGAGGCAGCTGGTGAAGAAGGTGAAGGCTGACATTGGCGTTATCTACGACGGCGATGCTGACCGAGTGATGTTCGTGGACGAGAAGGGCGACTTCGTGGCCCCGGACCTTGTCATCGCCATGATGGCGAAGTATTTCTGCGACGAGCGCGGCGCGAAGAACCCGCTCGTGCTGCAGGAGATCCGCAGTTCCAAGGCGGTGGCCGAGTATCTGGCCAAGTACAATGCCGATGTGCATACGTGGAGGGTGGGCCGCGCCTTCGCCGCGCCGAAGCTCCGCGAGATCGACGGCCTATGGGGAGGCGAACTGGCGGGCCACTACTACTTCAAGGATTTCTTCTACTCAGACAGCGGACTTCTCGCTTCGATGATAGTGCTGCGCATAGTCGCAGCTCTTAAGAAGGAAGGCAAGACCTTCAGCCAGCAGATCGCGGAGATTGCAGGTTACGAGAACTCGGGCGAAATCAACTTCAGACTTGAAGACAAAGCCGGCGCGATGAAGGCTGTCTGCGATCATTTCAGGCAGACCCTCGGCGAGCCTCAGAAGTTTATGGACTTCGACGGCTTCCGCCTGGAGTATCCGACATGGTGGTTCAATGTCCGCCCGTCCAACACGGAGCCCTATCTGAGATTTATCTGCGAGGCCACAACTCAGGAGGAACTGCAGGCGCGCATCGCAGAAGTAAGCGATATACTCGTAAATCAGTTTGGCGGAATCAGGAGTTAATACCGGTATGTTCGAGGTCGTGTTTTTCGACCTCGACGGCACGCTCTACAACAAGCGCGGCCTGAGCGCGCGGCTCATTTGGGCCGCGTTGAGGCAGGGAAGACCCTGCCTGCGGCTGCTCGCGCTGGAGCGCAAGGTTCGCCGCGCGCTTGCCGGGCAGAAAGCCGGTTTCGAAGACTTGTTCGAGGGCATTGCTCTGAGGGCCAAACTGCCCGTTGAGGCGGTTAGGACCTGGTACAACGAGTGGTATATGCCCGCGATGGTTTCCGCATTGAAAAAGCATTATACTTTAGACGAAAAGGTCGCCGGTAAACTCCGTATGTTCAAGGCTGCGGGGGTGAAGGTGGCGATACTTTCCGACTATGGCTGCGTCCTGGAGAAGTTTGAAGCCCTGGGAGGGAATCCTTCAGCGCTGGACGCGCTGCTGGACGCTCCCTCCCTCGGGGGCTTCAAACCCTGCCCGGACGCGTTCCGCGCCGCCTGCGCGTCGCTCGGCGCCGACCCGGCGCGTTGCGCCCTCGTCGGCGACCGCCGCGACACAGACGGCGGCTGCGTCTCCGTTGGTATGACCTACATCCCCAGATAATGGAAAATATAGCCGTTTACACTTTGACTTCGGCGCTGCACGATGCGGCGGCGATCGATGCCAGCACCAAAGAGTTTCTGAAAGAAGCGTTCCCGGAAGGTGGTTTCGAGATGTGCGGAGCGGATTACTCCGACTTCGGCGAACACATCCTGGACCTGATTTATGTCCGCACTGGCGGCACTGAAGGCATTTTCGTCAAACTTCTCCCGGACCTTCTGAAGAAGGGCGTCAGCCACTTCTATCTGCTGACTTCCGGCAAGAGCAACTCCCTTGCGGCCTCGATGGAGATACTCTCGTACCTCACTCAGAACGGCCTTACAGGAGAGATTCTGCACGGCAGCGGCTTGGCTGAGCGAATCAACGCCCTCGAAGCGGCCTACCGCGCCCGCGTGACGCTTAAGGGTAAGCGTCTCGGCGTGCTCGGCAAGCCCTCCGACTGGCTGATCGCCAGCGGCGCCGCCCCCTCCGCTATCCGCGAGAAACTCGGTATGGAGTTGGTGGACGTGCCCATGGACGAAGTGCGCGCGGCGATCGATGCGGCCGAGAACGCGGACTCCGCCGAGCAGACGTTCGACTATGTCCGCGCCCGCTCGAAGCAGGTCCGCGAGGCCGTGCCCGGCGCCGTGAAGATCTACTGGGGACTGCACAACCTGGCGCTGGACCGTAAACTGGACGGGCTCACGCTCCGCTGCTTCGACCTGCTGACCTCCGTGGGCAACACCGGCTGCCTCGCGCTCGCCCGTCTGAACGCGCAGGGCATCCCCGCCGCCTGCGAAGGCGACGTTCCCGCCCTGCTCTCCATGATGATCGCGAACGAGATCACGATGAGCACCGGCTTCATGGCGAACCCCTCACGCATGGACCCGGCCACGGGAAAGATAGTGTTCGCGCACTGCACCGTGTCGCTGGACTGTGTGGACTCTTACAAACTGGACACTCATTTCGAATCCGGAATCGGGGTGGGCATCAAGGGCCATATCCCTCACTGGCCGGTTACAATATTTAAAGTCGCCGGCGACCTGTCGAGCGTCTTCATCGCCGAGGGCAAGATCCTCCGCAACCTTGACGAACCGAACCTCTGCCGCACTCAGATCGAGGTCCAGCTGGACGACCCCTTGCTGATTCGCGACTACTTCCTCACAAACCCCATCGGCAACCACCACATCGTCATCCCCGGCCACTGGGCTGCCGCCTTTAAAGCCTTTTTCGAATGATTTCTTTCACCTGCGACTATTGCGAGGGGGCTCATCCCCTGATACTCGAAGCGCTCCAGCGGACTAACATGGTCCAGGAGCAGGGCTACGGCGCCGACAGTTTCTGCGCGAGCGCGAAAGCGAAGATCCGAGCGGCGATCGGCTGCCCGGATGCGGAGATTTTCTTCCTCGTGGGCGGGACGCAGACTAACTCGACCGTGATCAGCGCGATGCTGCGTGGGCCCGAAGGGGTGCTCGCGGCGCAGACGGGCCATATCGCCGTGCACGAAGCCGGCGCCGTAGAGTTCACTGGCCACAAAGTGCTGACTCTGCCCCAGCATGAGGGGAAGATGCGCGCGGACGAACTGGCCGATTGGCTCGAGCGCTTCCACGCCGACGGGTCGTGGGATCATATGGTCTACCCGGGGATGGCCTACATCTCCTTCCCCACGGAGTACGGGACGATCTATTCGAAGGCGGAGTTGGAGCAGATCTACGCCGTTTGCAAGGCCCACGGCATGCCGCTGTTCGTGGATGGAGCGCGACTGGGCTACGGCCTCGCCTCCCCGGCAGCCGACCTCACCTTGAAGGACCTGGCTACCCTGTGCGACGTCTTCTACATCGGCGGCACGAAGGTCGGCGCCCTCTGCGGCGAGGCCGTGGTCTTCCCCCGCGGCAACGTGCCCCCGCACTTCTTCACGACCGTGAAGCAGCACGGCGCTCTCCTCGCGAAGGGCCGCCTGCTGGGCGTGCAGTTCGACACCCTCTTCTCGGACGATTTGTACCTGCAGATCAGCCGCCACGCAATCGAGATGGCGATGCGCGTGAAGGCCCTTTTCGCCGACCGGCTGTTCATCGATTCCCCCACCAACCAGCAGTTCCCGATCCTCACCGCCTCCGAGGTCGCGGCCCTGAAGGACAAAGTCCTCTTCGAAATCTGGGAGACCCTTCCGGACGGCCGCTTCGTCACCCGTTTCGCCACCAGCTGGGCCACCACCCCCGAGCAAGTGGACTACCTCGCCTCCCTGCTGCCTCGCCGCAAATAGTTTTTCTGTATTTGCGATTTCAAGAAATACCTTTATATTTGCACTTAGAACCTGTTAGGGTTTTAGCCAGTCTACGGATTGGTGAGCCGGAGAGAATTCTCCGCAGAGATAGAGGGGGATGCCCCTCTATTTGTTTTTATAAACCATCTCAACAATTTCCCCATCGTAAATCCAGACAGAACCCCTTAATTCTTGACACTCAAGTAGTTAGGCGGTTTACATCGCTGTCGCGGTCAGCAGTTGCCCCGGGCGGAACTCCAGTCGCCTGCGGCTCCTTCCGGCCCCTTCCATCCTATCCTTCGTCATCGCTTCGCGATAACTTGTCTAGGACGGACGCCTACCCCCTGCCCCTGTCCGGGGGTGGACAGCAACTGCTGCACCGCTGCAGATAGTCTATCTGATATTGTGATTTCAAGAAATACTCCTATATTTGCATTAGCTTTAAAGAAAGCTAGAGGGCACTACGGTGGTTCTCCTTGCAGGAATCCGAAAGGGTTCCTGTATTTTTTTTATGGATTCAATCGTACAACGTCAAATCCGTCAAATGCCCATACTTCTTTTATAGGGGCATTGATCTTCAGTCTGGCTCTAATGCTCCTTGATAACCATCGAGATGAGACGTTTTCTCTATTGTCTAAGATTATTCTATCTGACTGTCGAAGACCATTGATAATCATGTTTGA
>CAJOHV010000043.1 GCA_905234485.1 uncultured Bacteroidales bacterium
GACGATAACTTCGCGCTTGTTGATCTCGGTGACTTCACCTTCGACTACTTCATTCTCAACGACCTTGTTGAGTGTGGCATTGTAAGCGTCCTCGACAGCGGTTTTATCCTCTGTCGCATAGACTCCGCCCTGCTCGAAAGCCTCCCAGTCGAAATCCTTGGGATCGATGGACGCATTGAGGCGTGCGGGTTTGACTTCTTCTGCCTTTGCAACCTTCTTTGCCTTCGGGGCCTTCTTTTCCTCTGCGGGAGCCTCCTCCACTGCAGGAGCGGCCTCTACGGGTGCTTCTTCGACTGCGGGAGCCTCCTCCACGACGGGAGCGGTCTCAACCACGGGAGCCTCCACTACGGGAGCCTCTTCCTTCTTGACAGCCTTCTTACGGGTTGCGGGTTTCTTTGTTTCTTCTGCCATAATGTGTGGCAATGATTATTAAAGGGTTAAACTTAAACACAGGCTTTCCGACCCTTACGCGCTCGCGCTCGAGGCGAAAAGCGGGCAAATGTAGCAAAAGTTTTTTACCTTTGCAACTATATGTCGTTCAAAGAGATACTTAGAAGATATTCCACAGCCACGGCGGGACTTCTGTTCATCGCCCTGGGCATCGCTTTCGCCGTGCAGTCAAACCTCGGAGTCAGCGCCCTGAACGGGGTTCAGTACGCATTCGCGGTGAAGTATCCCCGCTTCTCTTTCGGCGACTTCAACTTTGCGCTGTTTTCGCTTCTGATTCTGGTGCAGTTGGCAGTGCTCCGCAAAGAATTCAAGTGGATCGATTTGCTCCAACTTGTGGCGAACGCCTTGCTGGGTTATCTGGTGGACATCTTCGTGTGGGCCCTCAATCATTTGGGAATGGTACCCGGCACCCTCGAACTCCGCTTCTTCTACATCCTGGTCAGTTGTATCGTGACCGCATTCGGCGTGTCAGTGGAGGTTGCCGCGAAAGCGTGGATGCTCCCCGCGGAAATGACGGTCAACGCTTTCACCCGCGCATTCGGCGGCAAGTTCGGAAACAACAAGGTGATAATGGACTGCACGCTGCTCGTGATTTCCTGCATTCTGTGCCTCGTGTTCTGGAAGAATCTCCTGGGCCCGTCCGAGCAGCCAATTCTTGGAATCGGGACACTAGTCTCGGCAGTGGCCGTGGGACTTATGATGAGGGTCACCGATCCGCTGGTCGCGAAAATCGTCAAGTTCTAGAGGTTGAATCCTTCCATGCTCACTTGCGGCTGACCTTTGCAGTCAGCCTTTTTTATTTCCACTGTGAGGTTCCTGCTCTCACCGGGCATCAGATGGATGTAATTATCCGACCAGTAGGCGGGCAGCACTCTCTCCCCGCGGGCATTGCGCACGGCTGCGTGCAGCATCAGCGCCGGCACGTCGCCTATGTTGGATACGAAGTAGTTCACCACCCACGAATCGCCGTCGTCCGTGATATCACCGCCCGTGGACACTGTCGCCAACGGCAGTTCGTTCAGCGCGCGGAAGTTGTACTCTTCCCTGCCCTGGACATAGAAGTTGGTGCTGACGGTGCGGTCGTTCTCCGCGAGTTCGAGCCGCAGATAGCACACCTCGCCGAAGGAGTCCGGATAGCCGAGGTCCATAACTTCCACGGTGGAGTCCTCGACGGAGGCTATCACGGCCGTCTGCAGACTGATCTCCTTGCCCCACATATCCAGCCACTGCGCGGCGACCTTCATCACAGGATGCTTACCCGCGCTCACGTTCACCACCTCGACTTTCTTCGTCAGAGGATTATACTGCACGTGCAGTGGCTCGCAGCCCTTCTTGCAGCCGAAATACGACGCCGTGGGGTCGAACCAGTAGTCGTAGGTGCTCCAAACCATCGACGGCCACGCCGGATGGCTCATCCAGAGCAGGAGTCCGCGGCGGTCGCGGCTGCGGCCCTCGAAGATGGCGCGGTAGCCGTCGTAGTTCACCCACTGAGCGAGTTTGCAGAAACGCTCGGCGCTCTCAGGCCAGCCGAACGCCCGCTCCACCGCTTCGTTGACCGTGCGGCAAGTCTGCGCGGACGCGAGCACGAAGTCGTGCAGTCCCCACGCGTCGTTCTGTGGCCATAGATGTTCGGCCGAGAGCATCTGGGTGAGGCTTTCGTAGTTCAGGATGTTGGGCATTCCGCGCTCGCTGTGGATGCGGTCCTGGCCCCAGAGGCCGAAGGTCTCGGTGGGGTACTTGAAGTTGTAGGGGCCGTAACCGCTGACCAGCCCTGTCGCGGAATGCGGGATGTAGCACATCCCCGGGTGGAGTTTCTCCACGGTCACGCGCAGAGCGGAATCGAGCGCTGCGGGCGGCATGCCTTCGTTGCGGCCGCAGTAGAGGGCGAGCGAGGGGTGGCGGCGGATGCGGCGCACGAAATCGTCCGCATTCGCCATGAACATAGCCTCGTCTGCCGGATCCGGGCCGTCCGCCGGGTTCGCTAGCCAGAAGTCCTGCCATATCATAATTCCGTGGCGGTCGCAGGCATCGAAGAACGCTTCAGCGCCCGTCTGGCCTACCCAGTTGCGTATCATGGTGAAGTTCTGCTCGGCGTGCAGCCTCACGGCTATGTCGTACTCGCGCTCGCCGTAGCGCAGCAGCAGTTCGGGGAAACCCCAGTTGCCGCCCTTGCCCATGAAGCGCCGGCCGTTGACATAGAGCGTCAGGCGCCCGTCGTCTTCGGTCCACGTCATCTGGCGTATGCCCGCGCGGAAGGTGGTGCGGTCGCTGACCCGCCGTCCGTCGTAGGCCACGAGCGACACGTCGTGGAGATACTGCTTGCCGTAGCCGTTGGGCCACCAGAGATCCGGATCGTGCACGTCCACGGTCGTGGTGAGGTCGCGCGATTCGCCCGGGGCGAGGTTCTCCTTGACGGTGAACGAATAGCCGCCGAACTTGCCGGTCAGCACGGCCGTTTTCTTCTTGCGCGACGAGTTGGTCACTGTCGCGCCCACGGTCACCTTCGCCCAGGTGGTGTCCGGCAGGTTGAGTTCGCTGCGGAAGACGGGGTCGCTGACGGACAGGCAGCCGGTCGAGGTGATGTACACGTCGCCCCATATGCCTATGTCGCGGCCCGGCACCGTGGGAATCCAGTCCCAGCCGACGGTCGGGTGGAAGGTGGGGTTGTCCAGGCCCAGGATGCCGCCGTTGCCCACATGGTGCTGCAAATCCACCGGATGCACTTCGCCCGGGTTGGCGTTGGGGATTATCCTGACTGCCAGATAATTGCGGGCTCGGACATGCTCAGTTATGTCGAATCTGGCGCGGGTGAAGGCGCCTTCGATGAGGCCCAGGCGTTTGCCGTTGAACCAGACTTCAGCCTTCCAGTTGATGCCGTCGAAGTTCAGCCACACTTTGTCGCCCACGAATCCCGGCGGCACGCTGAACTCGTCCCTGTACCAGAATTCCGAGTTGAAATAGGCTTCCGGGATGAGGTTGATGTTCTCGTCGTAGGTGGGCTCCGGCGCTTCGCCCGCCTTCACGAAACTGGTGAGGACGGTGCCTGGGACGGTGGCCTGCATCCAGCCGTTGTCGTCGAAGCGTCGGGAACTGATCCGGGCGCCGTCTTCAAAGACTTCGGAGGCCTGCTGAAGAGTCCAGTGGTCGCCTTTGAGATCCAGCCTCGCATTGCGGTCCGGCGACAGGGTTATGAGGATGAGGGCGGTGATTAATGAAAGCATCTGTTACACATATTTTCCGAGCCTCAACCAATGGCGGTAGCCCCAGACCGCGGCGGCGACATACACCGCCGAGAGTCCGGCCAGCCAGTACAGGCCCTGAGTCAGACAAAGTATTATCGTGAGGCTGTCCGCAACTATCCAGATCAGCCAGTTTTCAATGTAAGAGTTGGCGAGCCACCAGCAGCCTACCACTCCGAGTATGCCCACTATTCCGTCCATAACCGGAGCGGGGTCGCCGAGTATTCTGAGTGTTTGGATCAGCGCCGTGCCGCCTATCAGCACAATCAGGATGCTGATTATGCATATACGCTTGGTCGGCTTGTTGAGGTGCAGTTCGCCTTCCTCGACTTTCCGGGAGTCTCTGAGCCAGGCGTACATTCCCCAGAAAGCCATCAGGATATAGTAGACATTAAGTCCGAAATTCGCCCAGAGATGACCCGCGAAATAAGTGATTGCGGCGGCCACGCAACTGAGGATATCCACCGGCCACATCCAGTTGCTCTGCCTGACCTGCAGCCAGACATAAATGAGCCCCGAGATAAGGGTGAAGATTTCCAGGACTTTCAGAAACATACTGCAAATTTAACCGAAATAAGTTATCTTTACATCCTAGTTATGGCCAGAATAGAAAATTACCCCTCGCAGGTGCTCCAGGATGCCGTGGAGGCGATTAGTTCGCTCCCCGGGGTGGGTTCACGCAGCGCCCTCAGGCTGGCGCTGAGCCTGCTCGGGCGGCCGGCTGAAGAGATCAGCCAGTTCGCCGGCGCGATAGGCAGGCTCGCCACTGACGTGCACTACTGCAAGAGGTGTATGATGATTGCGGACGGAGATCTCTGCCCCATCTGCGCGGACTCCCGGCGGGACCAGTCGGTCGTGTGCGTGGTCGCGAGCGTACGCGACGTCATGAGCATAGAGGCCACCGGCCAGTATAGCGGCGTGTACCACGTCCTCGGCGGCATCATCTCCCCCATCGACGGAATCGGCCCTTCGGACCTGAAGATTTCAGAACTGGTGGACCGCATCGGAGCGGGTGGAATTCAGGAGGTGATTCTGGCACTCAGCGGCGATGTGGAGGGAGAAACCACTTCTTTCTATTTGTACAGGCAAATAGCCCCTTTGGGCGTGAAGATCACCACCCTCGCCCGCGGCCTCGGCTTCGGCGACGACCTCGAATATGCGGACGCCCTCACCCTCGGCCGCTCGATTGCCGCAAGGCAGCCTTTTAAACCGTAGGTTTTTTTCACTGCGGGTATTGTCTATTTAGGAAAAATATCTACCTTTGCCGCGCTGGACTTCTCCGTGCTGTCCGGCTAACCCGTAAGTATAACCCCTTCCGACAAAATGCCGGGAACAAGCAGGAAGGCAAATGATCAGAATTTTCTACAGACAAGGTAAGGAAATACTCCTTACGCAGTCCCAAACGGAGTTTGCGACTATCAGCAAAGAAAACGTCCTCTGGATAGATCTTCAAGACCCTAGCGGTGAAGAGAAAAGAGCGGCGGAAGATTTCCTTGGCACCAAGATCCAGAACCGCGGCCAGGCGGAAGAGATTGAGACTTCGTCCCGTTTCTACGAGACGGCGGGCTACATCTTTGCCAACACCAATTTCCTTTCCCCTACCGGAGACGAAATGAGTATGGATCCGGTGTCTTTCATTCTCACCAAACATACTCTCACGACCCTTCGTGAGATTCCTATCCGCAGTTTCGATCTGTTAAGGAACAAGATCCAGGCTCGTCCCGATCTTTTCCCGGACGGTTTCCATATTTTCGTCGAGATCATCGACAAGAGGGTTGACCTGGATGCCGATATCGTCGAGCTCGTCTCCCAGGACACCAGCCAGTTCAGCAAGAGAATCAACCAGCAGGAAGACATCAACGAAGAGTTCCTCCTGGACATCAACCAGTTGCAGGAGAACGCAATGCTCGTGCGCGAGAACGTGGTGGATAAGCAGAGGATTCTCGGTAATGTTCTGAAGAGCGACCTCTTCCCGGATTCCCTGGACAAGAAGTTCAGCATTATCCTCCAGGATATCGCTTCGCTGATCAACCACATCAACTTCTCCTTCGAGAGGCTGGAGTACCTGCAGGATACCGTGGTGGGTATGATCAACCTCGAGCAGAACCGCATTATGAAGACCTTCACGCTTATTTCACTCCTTTTGATGCCGGCGACATTGATTGCCAGCTTCTATGGAATGAACGTGAAACTCCCCTTCGACGGGTTCCGCTGGATGTGGCTCGTGATACTCGGAGTGATGGCCATTCTGGTCACCGCCCTGGTGTGGGTTTTCCGCAAAAAGAAATTTATGTAGTTACTTGACGCAGCGAAGATTTGCTGCGAAGTCGGTAGCGCTCGGTGAGCCCCAGACTTTGATGTCCGGGTCTTTCACGTAAATCGAGCGTGTCATCGGCGTGCCTGCGTTATTCACCCAGAAATAGGCGTAGTCATTAATGCCATAGAAGGTGTACGCTCCGTCCACGATGGTGGCATAACCGTAAGGCAGTGCGCTGAAACCGGTACTGTTCGTGATCTTCACTTCCGGCCAGAATTCCCAGAGGCGGCCGCCGTTGAAATAGGTGTTGCTCATAAGCGCACCGGCGTCCGCGCCTAGGGCGTCGAACTCATCTGCCGAGGGCAGATGCCAGCCCTCGGGGCACGCAGCCTGCGCGTCTGCCCAGGTGTAGAATCCACCGAAGATATCCTCAGCGGCCTTTGAGTCCGAATACGGATGACCCAGAGTGTACTCGCCTTCCGTGTTCTTCTCGAAATAGGCCAGGTTCTGAGCGAGCCAGGTCTTGCCTCCGGCAGTCATGGTGTGGTACTCCTTGTTGTCGCGGGTATCGGTATAAAAAGCGCCTATACCGCCGTTCCAAACTGTGCCCGTAAGGGTGCGCTCGCTGATGACTATGGTGCTGATGGTAGAAGTCTTGGTATAATAACCATCCGCTCTGGCCGAAACTGTAATACTATATGTCCCGAGAGTGTCAGGAATTGTCAGATCGAAAGTTGTGGTAGTGTCGGTAAAATCTCCGTCCTTGAAGTAATAGACTATCTTCAGCGACTGATCTGTCTCGTCCGCGGGTAAAGAAAGACCTGAGGCTGTAAAGTGATATGTGTCTCCGGGATTGGAGAATGCATCCATATTCTCCACCGTCAATGAGCCGGACATGCTCTTGGAGGTTGTCGTTTCTTCGTCGTCTTTACATGCTGTCAGAGAGAGAGCCCCGAGAGCGGCGATCAGAAGGATTCTGTATAGTTTCATCAGCGATAAGTCGTATTTGGTGCAAAGATGCAAAATTTCCCGTAATTTTGTGCAAATACTTTGCCAGATGCGCCGTTCCTTAGCATTCCTTTCACTCCGTCTCCCGACAGTGCTCGCATCCTGCCTTCTCCTGGCAGTTCTCGCCTGCTGCACGGACAGGCGGTACTATCAGATTACCGGCTATGCTCAGGGCGGAACATATTCCGTGAAATACCGCGGCGCTTCGGTGCGGCCCGAGAAGGTCCGAGCCCTCACCGATTCCCTCCTCAGGGAGGTGGATTTCACCCTTTCCGGCTACAATAAGAATTCTTTATTAAGCAGGTTGAACCGCGGAGACTCTGTCGTCTTGAGTCCGATGTTCGCCGATATCTACCGACTCTCTTACGAGATGTGGCAACTCAGCAAGGGCGCGTTCGACGTCGCCTGCGGGCCGCTGTTCGACATCTGGGGCTTCGGCTTCACCGGCGGCGAGATGCCCTCCGACTCCGACGTCGCCAGCGCCCTCGCCTCCTGCGGAATGTCCCGCCTGGTCGGGCCCGATGTCGTGGATTCGCTGGTCGCCGCGGGGCAACCGGTTACCGGAAATGTTTTGTGTGCCTCCCAAAATAGTGTCATCCCGAGCGCGTCTTCGTCCCTCATCCAGGGCTTGACCCGGGATCTGCCAGCCCAATCCCCCGTATTGAACTTCAATGCCATCGCCCAGGGGTACTCCTGCGACCTGGTTTATGGGATGCTTCGCGGCCTGGGCGTGACGGATATGCTGGTGGACATAGGCGAAATCCGCTGCTGCGGCCTCAACCCTCTGGGCAAAGGCTGGTCAGTGGGCATAGACAACCCCGTGGATGGTAACGACAAACCAGGCGAAGACATACGCCAGGTCTGGACCTCGGACGGCGGCGACTATGGAGTCGTGACTTCCGGAAACTACCGCAAGTTCTACATCCGCGACGGCCGCAAGTACTCGCACACCATCGATCCCCGCACCGGATACCCGGTCGAGCATAATCTTTTGAGTGCTACCGTAATCGCTCCAACCGCCGCTGAAGCTGACGCCCTTGCGACCTACTTCATGGTAATCGGTCCAGACGCCTCCAGCGCTTTCCTGAAAGCCCATCCCAATCTCGAAGCCTTCCTCATCACCGAGGACACAGTTCTACACTTCGGGAACTGACAGGGCTGCTTTAACCGAATCTTTGTATTTGCGGGAAACCGGAATAGACTGACCCCCGACGGAGACTTCCTCGGGTGAAGTCGGAGTTGCGTCGGATATGTTCACCAGAAAAGAACGGTGGACACGTAGGAAGTCCTGGCCGAGAAGATTCTCCCACTGGCTTATTCCCATCTTGTTGCGATACTGCCCGCCGTCTCTGGTAATTATCCATACCTCAGAATCTCTGGACTCTACATACAGAATATCTACTTTCTTGACGGATACCTTCCTGTAATCTGAAGTAAAAGAAATGGATGTCTCGCTGGGGTATTTCCTGTCCAGCCATTTCATCAGCAGGTAGTTTCCATAAGCCAGGATCGCAAGGATAGCCGCTACGAAAATCGGATTTCCCAGCATCGCCGGCAATTTCCACTTTGAATAATCCCCCTGAGACAATACCTCTATGAAAAACCACTGCCACAAATAGATGAACAGAAACGCCATCATCATCGTCCCCAGAATAATGAAGACAGTATCGAGGATCCTTTTCTTTCTTACCCTCGCTTTCTCGACCTTCGGGAGGAAGAATGAAAGGGACAGCGCTGCCGGAAGGAATGAAAGGCTCATAAGAATAGCCTGCCCCAAGTCATACTCCAGACTCGTAAGCAGTAAGGCTGTCAGAAATATTGAAGCCAGCCAGTAAAACACTATTATTATCGTCTTCTTCATTCCGGATACAATAATACGTATTCTTCTTCATTTTTTTCTCACCACAACTCAGGTCAGGGGGATTTAACAAACGGTTGGAGGGATTCTTCCTTGCTTTCTTGGATGGGTCGTGTATACCTTTGCAACAGAAGAAAGTTTAACTCAAATTTTTTAATGCTATGACATTCTTAACAAATTTTTTCACGCTTTTCATTTCCGGCGGACCGGTCGGAATGATTATCATCACTCTTCTTTTCATCGCCCTTTTCTTCGCTGCTTGGAAGGCTCCGGCCTGGGTAAAGGAAATTGGAATCGCAGCTTTGGTGGTCGGCGTATTCTGGACACTGCTTGGTTTTCTCCAGGCAGCCGATTTTCTTCACGATACCGCTGAAGACATCTCCCCCAATATTATTTGGGGCGGAGTCAAAGTAGGCCTCATTCCCGTCCTCTACGGTCTGATCGTCTACTTCGTCTCCCTGATTCTCCGCCTCTTCAGCAAACCGCGCATCTAATCTGCGCCGAAGTTCCCGGCCGAAGGCGGAGTTGGTGTGTGATTCGGGGCTTTTTACACACCAAAGGGTGTTTTTGAAGGGGTTGGTGTGTGATTTGAGCGGTTTTACACACCAAAGTGTCTTTGGTGGAAGAAAGTAGGACCTACTCTGCGGAATTTTCCGCATAGTAGTACCAACTTTTGCCGTTTTTGGGGAATCTCCCCGCTCTTTTGTTCAAGGTGTGATTTTGTGCTGCACACCTTGAACGCAAAACCCCACCACACGCCTTCTAGTGTTCAAGGTGTGTCGCCTTTTATCACACCTTGAACGC
>CAJOHV010000044.1:0-2315 GCA_905234485.1 uncultured Bacteroidales bacterium
GTCGTTGCCGGCAAGTTGCTCGCGCAGACCGGCAAACAGGATCATAGCGATGCCCCAGCCGATTGCGGTCGCTAGAGCATAGACAGTCGCCTGGCCGAGCGGCATATCCTTCTGCACCACGGACAGGGCCACGCCGAGCACGGCGCAGTTGGTGGTGATGAGCGGAAGGAAGATGCCCAGCGCCTGATAGAGCGAAGGGCTGACCTTCTTCAGCACGATTTCCACCATCTGCACGAGGGCAGCGATCACAAGGATAAAAGCAATCGTCTGCAGATACACGATGTCGAAGCGCACCAGCAGGTATTTGTTGATCAGCCAGGTCACCACGGTGGCGAGAGTGATCACAAAGCACACGGCGCCGGACATTCCGGTGGCGGTGCTGAGTTTGTTGGACACTCCGAGGAACGGGCAGATTCCGAGGAACTGCGCCAGCAGGATATTGTTAACGAATATCGCTGAAACGATGATTAAGAGATACTCTGCCATTACTTCTTGAGATATTTGTTAAACAAAACCATCAGGTAACCTATCACGATGAATGCTCCGGGTGCGAGCACGAAAGCAAGAATGCCGTCGCCGGGCAGGAGTTTGAAGCCGAAGGCGGATCCGCTGCCGAGCAACTCGCGCACAAGGCCGATGACAGTCAGGGAAACGGTGAAGCCGAGTCCGACGCCGATGCCGTCGAGCGCGGAAGCGCCCACGCCGTTCTTATTGGCGAATGCCTCGGCGCGTCCCAGCACGATGCAGTTAACCACGATGAGCGGGATGAACAGGCCGAGGGTCGCGTAGATGTCAGGCACATAAGCCTTCATCAGTAATTCGAGCAGCGTCACGAAGGTCGCGATCACCACGATATACACGGGGATATGCACCTTATCCGGAACGATGGGCGAAATGAGCGAGATCACCATATTCGAGAGAATCAGCACAAACATAGTCGCAAGACCCATCTCGAGGCCGTTCATAGCCGATGTGGTGGTTGCAAGCGTCGGACACATTCCGAGCACGAGCACGAAGGTCGGGTTGTTCTTGACAAGACCGTCAGTCAGAAAATGCATCTTACTCATTGTTCTGTCCTCCGTTTAAAGTGTTAACCATATCCACAGCCTGTTTCACTGCGAGGGTGAAAGCGCGCGAGGTGATGGTGGAGGCGGTGATCGCATCGATCGCGCCGCCGTCTTTCGTCACCTTGAGCGCTCCGCGGAAGCCCTTGAACTGGGTGCGGAAGTGAGATTCTTCCTCGGTGCACTTCGCGCCGAGACCAGGAGTCTCGGAGTGCTCCAGCACCGAAGTGTTGTAGACCGTTCCGTCCGGGAGCACACCGACCATCAGAGTCAGCGCGCCGCCGAAACCGTTGGTAGTCGATTTGACTGCGTAAGCCACGGGAGCGCCGTCGGAGCTGAGCACGTAGTACTCTCCGATTCCGGCCGCATCCGTAGCCTGGCTCTCCGACAACTCGCCGCCCTCAGGGAGCACCGCTGCTATCGAAGCCACGAGATTCTTATGGGCGGTCTCGGCAATTATGTCCTTGGTCACGGCATTCACCGCTGCAAGAAGGCTCGCGCACACGAGGCAGACGCCCGTGAGGCAGAGAAGCATATTCCTTAAATTAGACTGAGCCGCCATACTACTTCCTCCCGTATTTTTTCTGATGGAACCAGTTGTTGAGCAGCGGCACCGTCATGTTCATAAGCAGAATCGCGAAACTCACGCCTTCCGGATACGAACCGAAATAGCGTATCATCATCACGAGAATACCGATTCCCACACCATAGATGACTCCTCCGAGATTGCTCATAGGCGAGGTGACATAGTCAGTTGCCATGAAGCAGGCGCCGAGGATGAGACCGCCGGTGAGCAGGTTGAACAGAGGATCCGAGAACTGGGCGGGATTCGCAAGCCAGAAGATAAGGCTCGTGAGCGCCACGGTTCCGAAGATGCTGAGAGTAATCCAAGGTTTGATGACCCTGCGGATCAGCAGGTACACGAAACCGACGAGCAGCGCGATGGCGCTGATCTCACCGGCCGAGCCGCCGATATTCAGAAACAGAGTGTGCAGATAATCGGTTCCGGCTATCGCGTCCACTCCCCCTTCCGCATAGCGGCCAAGCAGGGTCGCGCCCGAAACGGCGTCAGTCGAATGGATGAAGCCGGCCGGCACCGTCCAATCGGTCATCTGGGCCGGGAACGAAACCAGCAGGAACACACGCGCCGTGATGGCGGGGTTGAACACGTTCTGCCCGATTCCGCCGAAACTCATTTTGGCTACGCCGATAGCGACAATCGCACCGATAAGCACGATCCACCATGGGGTC
>CAJOHV010000044.1:2360-22285 GCA_905234485.1 uncultured Bacteroidales bacterium
CTTCTTCATGAGGAAGCGGGTAATCGCCCACTCGAGCAGCACGCACGAGGCGATGCTCACTCCGAGGACGAGCAGTTCGCTCCAGCCGTAGAACAGCACGGCGACGATGGTCGCCGGCAGCAGGGCTATGACCACGTCCAGCATCAGCGAGCGGGTGCTCACGTCGGCATGGATGTGGGGAGACGGAGATACTAACATATTCTTTCCCATATGCTTCTATTTTTTAGCGGCTTCGGCCGCGGCCTTGGCAGCGGCGGCACGGGCGCGCATGGCGCCGAGCACCTGGTTCTTCGACTGACGCAGTAGGTCGAGCAGCGGGATGTTCGCAGGGCAGCTGTAAAGGCAGCAGCCGCACTCGATGCAGTCCTGCATCGCATTTTGCTCAAGTCCTTCGAGATCTCCGGCGAGGGTAAGCCTGCGCAGGAGGAAAGGCTCGAGACCCATAGGACAGGCGTCGGCGCAACGGCCGCACCTGATACAGTTCGATTCGGGATCGCGCTTGGTCGCTTCCTCGCTCAGATAGAGGATGGAAGAAGAGCCCTTCACGGTGGTGGCGTCCAGATTCGAGATCGCACGTCCCATCATAGGGCCGCCGCTGATGAGTTTCGCCGCGCCTTCGGGCACTCCCCCGGCGTACTCCGCGATGTAACTCAGCGGAATACCTATCCTGAACAGATAGTTGTGCTGCTTCTCCACCGGGAGGCAGTCTCCAGTGACGGTCAGGACGTTAGTAATGAGAGGTTTGTTCTTCTGTACGGCCTCATACACCGCGAGGGCGGTAGCGGCGTTCTGCACCACGGCGCCCACGCTGATGGGAAGACCGCCCGAGCCCACCTGGCGCTTCATCACCGCGTCGATGAGTTGTTTCTCACCGCCCTGCGGGTAGCGCTTCCTGAGGGGCTGGACCTTGATATTGTCGTAAGGCAACTCGGCAAGCGCAGCGCGCATAGCCTTGATGGCCTCCGGCTTGTTCTCTTCGATTCCGATCACGCACTTGCAACCGCCGAGCACCTGCTGCATGATGGCCGCGCCCACGATTATTTCTTTCGTGCGCTCGAGCATGATGCGGTAGTCGCTGGTCAGATACGGTTCGCACTCCGCGCCGTTGATGATCAGGCACTCGGCCTTCGAACCCGGAGCGGGATTGAGTTTGACGTGGGTCGGGAAGGTTGCGCCGCCCAGACCCACTATGCCGCACTGCTTGATCTTCTCGAGAGTGGCAGCCTTGTCTGTGGGAATCTCGGTGACGAGATTGTCCGAAAGGTCGATTCCTTCGGCCCATTCGTCACCTTCCACCGCTATCTCGATGTGCATCACCGGCTTTCCGGCCAAATCAGCGCGCGGGGCGATGGATTTGACAGTTCCGCTCACGGGAGAATGCACGAAGGCGGAAATAAAACCGCCGGGCTCGGCTATCACCTGACCGACCTTGACTTTGTCGCCCACTGCGACAACCGGCACTGCCGGGGCTCCAAGATGCTGGGCCACCGACACATAGACGGTCTGAGGCAGAGGCAGGACCTCGATCTTGCAATCCTTCGAGATCTTGGCGTCGTCCGGATGGACTCCGCCTATGCTGAAAGTGAGTTTACGCATTTGCTACCTCCTTTGCCTTCTTGTTTCGCTCCGCGATTCGGGCCTTGATGGTGTCCTTGTCCAGGGGCTTGGGGAAATTCAGTCCTATGATGGAACCCGTGGGGCACATAGCCTCGCACTCGCGGCAGAGTTTGCACTTCGAAGCGTCGATATACGCGATGTTGTTCTCCACAAGAATCGCATCGTGCGTGCAGGTCTTGGCGCAGATGCCGCAACCGATGCAGGCTGCTGCGCAGGCCTTCTTCGCGACCGGACCTTTGTCTTTGTTGACGCAGCTCACATATACCTTCATTCCGCGGGGTCCCTTCGGCCTCAACTCGATGATGGCCTTGGGGCAAGCCTTCACGCAGGCGCCGCAGGCGGTGCACTTCTCCTCGTCCACCACCGGAAGTCCGGTTTCGGGATCCATGGAGAGAGCACCGAACTGGCAGGCGGCCGCGCAGTCGCCGCAACCGAGGCAGCCGAAGGCGCAGGCGGTGTCGCCGGCATAGAGCGCGGCCTTCACCTTGCACGACTGCACTCCGTCGTAGGTGTTCGTTCTCGGGCGGTTCACGCAGGTGCCGTTGCACCTTACGACCGCCACCTCGGGAGCCTTCTCTTTGACTTCATAGCCGAGGATGGCCGCCACCTGCCTCATCACGTCGTTGCCTCCCACCGGACAGTAGTGATTGTCCAGATTGGGCGCCTTCACGGCGGAATCGGCGAAGGCACGGCAGCCGGCGAAGCCGCATCCGCCGCAGTTGGCGCCCGGCATCACCTTCTCCGTCGATGCGCGGATCCTCCTCCACCTTGAACTTCTTCGCCAGCAGATAAAGCAACAGGGCGAGAAGAAGTCCGAGGCCGCTGAGGACCGCGATTGTCCAGATTATCGATCCAGTCATTTCTTCTTTATATAAAAGGTGTATGTGTCTCTCAAATTATCTCTGAGAAGCCAGATCATAAAGTAGTACATTCCAACCCCCATTATGCCGGCAAGTCCGGCCACGAGTTCCGGCAGGCCTGCAAGAAGGCAGGCGATCAGCACGAGGACCAGCGCTATCAGCGGGAAGACATAACCCACCGTCACGGCCTTGGTCCCCATGGACTTCTTCATAATCACCCACACTTCCTCACCCGGTTCGAAACCGAGTTGGGCGGGGACTTCCACTATCTTGGTCTTGCTTTCCGACATGCCGCACATTTGCGCTGCGCGACACGAAGCGCAGGCCGCCTCGGAGACTATCTCGACTGTGATCTTCTCCGGGGTGAAATCCACTATCTTGCCTGTATGGCGTATTACTTCCTGATCTACCATCTGTCTTCAGTAGGTTCAATGAAATCGCCCGAATTCATATTGGACTCGTATTCGGGAGTGTCCGCATAGAGCGTATCCTTCACCTCCACGAACTTCACGCGTTCGGACTTGAAGAGCATATCTATGTCGCGGGTCTCACCATTACGGTGCTTCGCGATGATGATCTGGGTCTTCTCACGGTCGCCCTCGTTCTCGGACAGACCCACGAAGTCGGGTCTGTGGATGAAGATGACCATATCCGCATCCTGCTCGATACTTCCGGATTCGCGGAGGTCGGACAGCACCGGCTTTCCGCCGCCGCCCTGCCTCTGCACCGCCTGACGGGACAACTGCGAAAGAGCGATGATAGGGATGTTGAGTTCCTTCGCAGTGGCCTTGAGCATACGGGAGATGGCCGCAACTTCCTGTTCGCGGACGCCCTTGAGTTCGATCGGGCCCTGCATAAGTTGCAGGTAGTCCACTATCACGAGGCGAACCTTCTTCTGCTTCACGAGGGTCTTCACCTTGCTGCGGAACTCCATGATGGGCAGACCAGGCGTCTCATCGATGTAAAGAGGCGCACTGGAAAGTTTCTTGAGCGACTGCTCGAGGAGATTCCATTCGTCGTTCTGCAGTTTGACGCCGCCCTTGATCTTGTCTGCGCTAAGGCCCGACTCGGAGGTCATAAGACGCTGGCTGAGCTGGAGCGCGGACATTTCCAGGGAGAAGAACGCCACGGGGATATTGTGATCCACCGCCGCGTTGCGGGCGAGGTTCAGAGAGAATGCCGTCTTACCCACAGACGGACGTGCGGCAAGGATGATGAGATCCGAAGACTGCCAGCCGTTCGTAATGCGGTCCAGGGTCGCGAAGCCCGAAGGTACGCCGCTCAGGCCCTCCACGCTCTGCAAAGACTGGAGTTTCTCCATAGCCTGGTTGATGACCGCGCCGATTGTCTGCACGTTCTTGCGGTCCTGGCTCTGAGTCGCGTCGTAGACCTTGGACTGGGCAGTGTCGATCAGATCGTCCACCGTCACCTGCTCGTTGTAAGCGTCGCTGAGGATGACATGCGCCGCGGAGATGAGGTCGCGCTGAATTGCTTTCTGCTGCAGGATCCTCACATAGGATTCGATATAGGCTGCAGAGCCTATCTTGCCCGAGAGTTCTGCGAGAACCGACGGACCTCCCACTTTCTCGAGGTTGTCCAACTGGCGTAGTTTCTCCGTGACTGTGATGATGTCCACGGGGGCATTCGAACTGTGCAGAGCGACGATGGCCTCGAAAATCAGGCGATTGCGCTCGAGGTAGAAACAGTTCGGCTTGAGTGTCTCCAGAGCCTCGTCCACACAGAGAGGTTCGAGGAGCATGGCGCCGAGGACGGCATCCTCCACATCGAGGGCCTGAGGGGGTATGCGACCCATCTCACGCCCGATGTCCTGGACGACATCCTTGTTCTTGCGTCCTCCGTTTGTGTATTTCGCCTGAGGCATAACTTACTCAGTTACTTCTGCGTCCGGGTTAACGAGGATTCTTCCGCAATGCTCGCAGATGACAAGCTTCTTTCCGGAAGCGATCTCCACAAGCCTCTGAGGGGTAATGGCATTGAAGCAGCCGCCGCAGGAGTCGCCGTTGTACACGGTGACCACGGCGAGGTGATTGCGCACGCTGCCGCGGATGCGGTCGTAGGCGCTCATAGTCCTTTCGTCGATCTTAGCCGCGCAGGCGTCGCGCCTTTCCTGAAGAGCCTTCTCTTCTTCGGAGGTGCTGGCCACGATGGTCTCGAGTTCTTCCTGCTTTGCAGCGAGATCCTGCTCGCGGATGGCGATACGGTCGCCCAGCGCGTCGATGGAATCCCTGCGCTCGCCGATGGCGATACGGGCTTCGCCGATGTGCTTCTGGGCAATCTCGCGAAGAAGTCCGAGGTTCTCGATCTCCTTGCTGATGCTGTCGTACTCACGGCTGTTGGAGATGTTCGAGAGTTGCTCCTGATATTTGGCAATCTCAGCGTCCAGGTCCACGATCTGGTTCTTATTCTCCTCGATGCTGGCTTCGTAGCCGGCGATGAGTTCCTCGTGATGCGCGACCTTGCTCTTGAGGCCTGCGAGTTCGTCCTCTATCTGGGCGACTTCCTGAGGAAGAGCGCCGCGGAGGTTCTTGATCTTGTCTATCTCGTTGTCCGCCTGCTGAAGGGCATAGAGAACTTTAAGTTTTTCTGCAACGGGGATACCGGTCTCTCCGAAATCTTTCTGCAGCGATACGAAGGTCTCCCTCACGTCGATCTGAGGGGCAGCCTTCTTTGTCTTTGTTGTTGCCATATATTGTGTTTTTTACAGTGTTTCCTTAATCTCGACAAGTTGCGCCCTGATGGCCTTCAGGGTGTCAGCCACCTTCACGGCCTTGTCTGCCTTGGATCCGTCCGCTTCCAACTGCTTCTGGGCTCCTTCCAGGGTGAGGCCCTGCTGTTTCACCAGATACTGAATCTTGCGGAGTTCTTCTATGTCCTCTGCAGAGTACTGACGGTTGCCCTTGGCTGTCCTGCGGGGGTGCAACTGCTTCGGGAAGGAGTTCGTCCAAAACCTGACGCAGGAGATACTCTCTCCCAGAACCTCAGCGACTTCGCCGATCGAGTAGTACAACTTGTCCATATCTTTCTAGTCCATTGACTGCTGAGTGTTAGCAGCCACATAAAGCATATTCGTGTATTCTTCGGGCGTTACCGAACCGAAGATGTAGTTTATCGGGTCCAGCGTCCTGCCTCCGAGCAGCACTTCGTAGTGCAAGTGCGGAGCGAAGGACGAGCCCGTCATTCCTATCGTGCCTATTCTGTCGCCCTTACGGACGTTCTGTCCCTGGTTCACCCTCATAGTCGAGAGGTGCGAATAGCGCGTCACGTACCCGCCTTTGTGGGTGATGGTGATGCGGTTGCCGTGGCCTTTGTTCGACTGCTCGACCAGCGAGACCTTGCCGTCCGCGGCGGCATAGACCGGCTCACCCTGCGAGAGGATGAAATCCAGCCCGTCGTGCTGCACGTAGGCCTTGAAGAACGGGTTCATCTTCAAGCCCTTCGAAGCGCCCACCTGCGAGAAGGATATCCCCTTTACCGGCAGGTTCAAGGGCGGCATCACCGTGGAAGGGTTGGCCGCTCTCAGCAGCGCTTTGCGGAACGAACGCTCCACGTCGTCGATTCCGGCGCTGACTGTCTCTATCTTCCTGGCCGTGTAGGCCACTATCTTCGTCTCAGGCACAGTGTCGTTGCCGTTCAGGAACGACAGCGAGTTGATCGGGTCCACAGCCGGAGCATTTGCGTGGAAGACCTCCTGGTAGACGTCGTTGTCCTTCAACTGAAGGCCGGCGATTCCGTCTTCGAGGAGTTTCTGCTGAGGGAGGAGTTGCGGGTAGAGTTTCTCGTACATCTTGTTCTCCCTCTTGAGGCGTCCTTCCACATCAGTGTTCACCGCGAGAGCGAAAATCGAGTACAGGACTATCGTCACCACAAAGGCCGTAGCAAGCACAATCAGCAGGAACCTAAGTACCCGCTGATATGGCTTGTCCGACTCCCTCAACTGAAAATCGGCTCCGAAACTGTACCTGCGATCAGAGTTGCTCATCTGCGGCCGTCCTCACCATTGATTTGTATTCCTCAGGCTTGATGGTTAAATCCATGAAGGGGCTGGGGTTGATCTGTTTGCCTTTGTAAATCACTTCGTAGTGAAGGTGAGGTCCGGTCGACTTTCCGGTGCTGCCCACCGCGCCTATCCTCTGGCCTCTCTTAAGGACCTGGCCCTTGGACACGTCGATGGAATTGAGGTGAGCGTAACGGGTCTTGTAACCGAAACCGTGGTCGATTATGACTTCATTGCCGTAACCGAAGAACTGGTAACGCACTCTTTCCACCACTCCGTCTCCGGTGCAATACACCGGGTTGCCCAGATAGGTCGCGAAGTCTATTCCTTCATGGAAGGCTGTGGTCGTCTTGTGCACAGGATCCACACGGCGGCCGAAGGGGCTGGGCCCGACTCCGGCATAATCGGGGAGACGGCAGGCACACAGGAAATGAGGTTTCCGGCCTGATGAGAGACCATCGACACCTCGTCCAGCGCATTGCTCTGGAGGAACGAACGCTTGGTCATCACATCCAGACGCCTGACCGTGTTCTTCAGATAAGGAGAACCGCCGAGATCGTCCAGATATGCATAGCGGTTCACGCCGCCGAAGCCAGCCTGCTTCACCTCCTCGGGAATCTCCTCGAGGCCGAAGATCGAGCGGTAGACGTCGTCATCTCTCTGCTCTATATCGCCGAGTATCTTCTCGGCCACATCCAGACTATGGTTAAGGACTTCGAACTTCGCCTGCCACTCGGCGTTCTTCTTCTTGAGGTGCGCCGTCTTCGGCAGGTCCAGTCCGAGGACCTGGGTGTATATGAAGAAATTGAGCGCTACGACCACGGCGACACTGAAGGCGAAGCCCGCGATTTTCATCACGCGGACGGCCTTCGAATCCTCCTTTTTCTCGTACAGGAGGGTCTCCGGATTATAGACGTATCTGCTGAATTTGCCCATCACGCAAATATATTATTTTTCTTTGAGTCTTGCAATCTCAGATTTGGAGGTGCCGATCAGGGCTGTCCAGGTCTGAGGTTCACGGAATCCCCTGAGGAATTCCTCCACATTCATTTTCTTTTTGCCGCTGAGTTGGAGTTCCTTGATGCTAAGGAGTCCGTCCGCCGCGGCGACAGTAAGGTAAGTCTTTCCGTCGCTGGAGATCGTTCCCGGCTCGGCCTTCCCTTCGAGGATGTCCGCCTTGAAGATCTTCAGTTGGACGGGAGCCTGGTCGCCCTTCTGCAGCATAGTGTACGCCGCAGGGTAAGGGCTCAGGCCTCTGATAAGGTTGCGAATATGCTTCGCAGTGTCTGTCCAGTCGATATTGAGCAGTTCCGGAGTGAGTTTCGGCGCCGGTTTGAGTACCTCCGCTCCCTGTATGAAACTGCGCTGGACTCGCGTCTCCACATTTCGCTCGACCAGACCTTCCACAGTCTGAAGGACTATGTCGGAGCCTATCTCCATCAGGCGGTCGTGCACATCGCCGGCGGTGTCGTCCGGACCGATGCGGCTCTCCTGACGGAGTATGATGCCGCCCGTGTCGATGTTCTTGTCTATCATGAACGAGGTCACGCCCGTGAGTTTCTCTCCGTTTATGACCGCCCAGTTGATAGGGGCCGCGCCGCGGTACTGCGGAAGCAGAGCGGCGTGGAGATTGAACGTGCCGTACTTCGGCATCCTCCACACTTCCTCCGGCAGCATACGGAACGCGACCACCACGAACATATCCGCCTTGAGGGTGCGGAGTTGCTCGAGGAATTCCGGATCCTTCAACTTCACCGGCTGGAGCACTGGAATGTTGTGGGCCACGGCGTACTGCTTCACCGCGCTTTCATTGACCTTGAGTCCGCGGCCGCTGGGCTTGTCCGGGACGGTCACGACGCCCACTATATGGTAGCGGTGCCTGATCAGGTTATCCAACGGGGCCACGGCGAACTCGGGCGTGCCCATATACACGATGCGCGTACGGCGGAAGAGGCTCCATATCTTGCGCCACACCCTCCTCATCACGGCCTTGAACTGGTCCATTCCGGAGAACGAGGCGTCGTGAACCGCCTTCCAGGTTAAGTATGCGCCTATAGGCGCAAGCACATAGGACGAGATGAACGCTCCGATCGGAGCAGCCACAGCGCCGTCGTTACCGAGTTTCACGCCGGAGATATCCACCACCCAGTAGAGCACGAAGAACATCACCGAGATGATGGCGCTCACTCCGAGTCCTCCCTTTCCGATGAGGGCGCCGAGCGGCGCTCCGATGAAGAAGAGGATGAAGCAGGCCAGAGCCTGGGCCATCTTATGCAGGATCTCCACGCTTGCGCGGCGGAGGTAGAAGTACTCCACATAGTTCTCACGGCCGTAGTTTGTGAGTTCCGAAGCCATCCTGTTGGCCTTTTCGGACGCGGCCTTAAGAGCCCTTATCTTGTCCGCCCTGGTCTTCCAGGCTCCGAAGCCTTCGTACTTGAAGTCCGAACGGGTGGAGTTGAAAGCGGTACTGTCCAACTGCTTCTTGAAGGTGAAGTATGAAGCATCGGTGACGGATTTGTAGTGGCTCTGATACGCAGCCTCGGTAATCCTGTGAAGCGAATCGCGCTCTTCCACCAGCGATTCGGTCTTCTGGGCCTTGATCTGGTTTCCGAAGCGGTTCTCCTCCGATTTCTCGAAGGCGTAGTTGGTCAGAGATATGACGAGTTGCTGGCGCTCGAAGGCGACCTTGTTCAACTGCAGATCCATCTCCGAACCTTTCCTGGAGTTGGTCTCCTGATAGTTGGTGCCGTTGTAGAGGGTGAAGATGAGGTAGTCCTTGGCCTTGCTGAGGCGCAGGGTCGCGGAGTCGGCCAGCGTGATGCTTGTGTTGCCCTTCTTCGCAGTGTGGTCATAGACCATCACGCCATAGAGCATGCCGTCAGACTGGTCCTCGACTCGCAGGATATAACCGTCGATTCCGTCATAGAAGGTTCCGGAAGGAATCTTGATTTCTTCCTTGGTCTTTCCGATGTCCGTGCGGAGTTGGTAGATCTCCAAATAGGCCTTCGGCACCAGGTTATCGCCCACATAGTAAGCGAGTCCGGCCACCATCGCGGAAACGATGATGATCGGGAAGATGATTCTGGTGAAGGAAACCCCCGATGCCTTCACAGCCATCAGTTCCTTGTTCTCGGTCATCTGACCGAAGGTCATCATCGAGGCGAGCAGGGTCGCTAGAGGCAAAGCCAGAGGAAGTATCGTGCAGGTTCCCCACATAAGGAACTCCGCGATGACCCTGAGGCCGAGGCCCTTGCCCACCAGTTCGTCGATGTAGAGCCAGAGGAACTGCATCACGAGGATGAACACGACTATCAACAGGATCGCTACGAACGGTCCTATGAACGATTTGAGAACAAATCTGTCTAGTCGTTTCATCCTGTCGGGTTCAGTTTATTTGACGGCTATGGCTTTCAGGGCTTCAAGTGCATCTTTTATGCCATCCGGGTTCTTGCCTCCGGCGGTGGCGATGCCGGGCTGGCCGCCTCCTCCGCCCTGGATGAACTTCGCGCCCTCGCGGATGTCCGCTCCGGCGTTCTTTCCCTTGGCTACGAGGTCTGCGGAGTACATCAGCGCGAGCTGCGGCTTGCCTTCGAAGGCGAAGGCCGCGGCGAGCGCGGTGTTCTCAGCGCCTTTCTGAAGCAGGAGGGCTGCTTCCCTCATCATCGCGGGATTGATTCCTTCGGCCTGAGCCTGACCCACGACGATAAGTTTGACGCCTCCGATTTCCGTTGCGCTGGCGCTTATTGCTTTTGCGAATTCCGCGGTCTTCTGCTTCGCGAATTCCTCAGCCTGCTTCTTCAGCGAAGCGTTGTCTTCCACGAGTTTAGTGATGGCCGCGACGAGGTCCGGAGCGTTGTTGAATGCGGCGCGGGCCGCCTTGACGGTGTCCTGCATCGAGGCCACGAACTGCTCGGCGTTCTCGCCGGTGACGGCCTCGATCCTGCGGACTCCGGCGGCGATAGCGCCTTCGCTCACGATCTTGAAGAAGCCGATACGGCCGGTGGCGCTGACGTGGCAGCCGCCGCAGAGTTCCACACTGGGGCCGAACTTGACGACCCGCACGCTGTCGCCGTACTTCTCGCCGAACAGGGCGAGGGCGCCCATAGCCTGGGCTTCTTCCATGGTGGCGTCGCGCTTCTCCTCGAGAGGGAGGTTTTCGCGAATAAGGGCGTTCACCCTGTTCTCCACCTTGCGTATTTGTTCGTCAGAGAGTTTCTCGAAGTGCGAGAAGTCGAATCTTAATTGAGTGTCAGAGACAAACGAGCCTTTCTGCTCCACGTGCGTTCCGAGGATTTCCCTCAGGGCCTGATCCAGAAGGTGTGTGCAGGAGTGGTTGTTCGCGATGTTCTGCCTGCGGGCTGCGTCCACCACGAGGGTAAACTTCGCAGTGCAATCCTCGGGAAGTTTCTCCGCGATGTGCACGGTGAGGCCGTTTTCCTTCACGGTGTCCAGGATCTTAATCCTTTCGCCGGCCGCTTCGATGTAACCGGTGTCTCCCACTTCACCTCCCATCTCTCCGTAGAACGGAGTCTTATCGAAGACGAGCTGGAGCATCTTCCTGTTCTTCTGGACCACCTCACGGTGCCTCAGGAGAGTCGCTCCCTCCACCGTCGTGGTGTCATAGCCCACGAACTCCGATTCGCCCTGGCCGAATTCGACCCAGTCGCCGAATTCGTTGGCGGTGGCGCCGCGTGCGCGCTCCTTCTGCTTCTGGAGTTCCACATTGAAGCCGTCCAGGTCCACGGTATAGCCGTTCTCACCCGCGATGAGCTGGGTGAGGTCGATCGGGAAGCCGTAGGTGTCGTAGAGCACGAACGCGTCCACGCCCTTGATGACCTTGTCCGCCTTGGACCTGGACATATAGTCGTCCAGAAGTTTGATTCCACGGTCCAGCGTACGCAGGAACGCGAGTTCTTCTTCACGGATGACGGATTCGATTATCTTCTGCTGGCTGACGAGTTCAGGATAGGCTCCGCCCATATCCTCGATGAGTTGCGGCACGAGGCGGCAGAGGAACGGTTCGGTGAAGCCGAGGAAGGTGTAGCCGTAGCGCACGGCGCGACGAAGGATGCGGCGAATGACATAGCCGGCCTTCACATTGCTGGGAAGCTGACCGTCCGCGATCGAGAAACTGATGGCGCGGATGTGGTCCGCGATCACCCTCATCGCCACGTCCGTCTTCTGCGACTCGCCGTACTTATGGCCGGAGAGTTCGCCTATCTTGCCGAGCAGACCGGAGAAGACGTCGGTGTCGTAGTTGCTATTCTTGCCCTGGAGCACGGCGCAGAGGCGCTCGAAGCCCATACCGGTGTCGATGTTCTTCGCCGGAAGGTTCTCCAGATGGCCGTCAGCCATGCGCATATACTGCATGAACACGATGTTCCAGATCTCGATTACGTGAGGATCTGATTTATTCACGAGTTCTCTGGCGGGGATGCCGGATGCTTTCTCTTCTTGAGTCCTGATGTCGATATGAATCTCAGAGCAAGGGCCGCAGGGACCGGTCTCGCCCATCTCCCAGAAGTTGTCGTGCTTGTTGCCCAGAAGGATATGGTCCTCGGGAAGGTGCCTCTTCCAGGCTTCCCTGGCCTCATTGTCCATCTCGGTTCCGTCTTCCTTGCTGCCCTCGAACACGGTGGCATAGAGAAGGCTCTTGTCGATCTTATAGACCTCGGTCAGGAGTTCCCAGGCCCAGTCTATGGCCTCGCTCTTGAAATAGTCACCGAAACTCCAGTTTCCGAGCATCTCGAACATGGTGTGGTGATAGGTGTCGTGGCCGACTTCCTCCAGGTCGTTGTGCTTGCCGCTGACGCGGAGGCACTTCTGCGAGTCGGTCGCCCTGTCCCACTTCTTCTTTGCGTTCCCAAGGAATATGTCCTTGAACTGGTTCATACCCGCATTCGTAAACATCAGGGTCGGGTCGCCCTTCACCACCATCGGCGCAGAAGGCACCACGGTGTGTCCTTTCGTTGCGAAGAAATCCAGAAACTTCCGGCGTATCTCGTTTGCTGTCATCATATATCTATTCGTTTATTCTTCGTTGTGCGGCCGGCAGCCCGTCCTTCGAGGACTCCAGTCGCTTCGCTCCTTCCGGCCCCTCCCTATCATACTGGTGGATGACGCATCCCCCAAACCCCCTGCGGCCTTTTCGCCTTTCCTTATTTCGCTCGCGCAAAATACCCGGCCCGTCCGGTCGGCTGATGCCGACCATTACCTCGCGCTCCCCTGTCCGGAGGGGGTGGACAGGCCTCGCAGGGCGGGCTGCCGCGCCGCTTGTACGCGTATGAACGCGCGCTCGCACGGAGCAAAGCGTGCAAAGGTAGGAAAAATTTGCGAAAAATCCTAATGGATTCCGGTCCGGCACACAAGGTGGAACTTCAGGAGCGGGACCTTGTGCGTTAGATGGCACGTATTGCGGTATTTCGCACAAGGTCCCCGGGGTAAAGTTCCACCTTGTGCGATTTTTCTTGATTATTGAGGATTATCTGCATATCTTGCGAAAGAATCTCAGCGTAAGAGGCCGCGCTCTGCGTATGAAAAACTTCCGCGGTCATGATTAACCGGATATGTCACTCATATCCACAACCTTTTCTACTATGAAACAATTACTTGAAATTGTCATCCAGGATGACGGCACACTCGATCTCAAGTGCCACAACGAAGAACTCGCAAACAAAGTTCTCTCCCAAAAACCAAAAGTGTATGAAAAACAGTTGAAGAGCATGATTGCCAAAATGGTGAAAATCATCTGGGGTGAGAAAAACACCGGAATCAGTAAGTTAGTGCGTTTCCTGAGTATGGCGGAAATGTGCGCTTGCGCAGAACCTTATTCTCAAGCGGAAGAGTTTTGGTCGGTTATGATGTTTTCTCTGATTCCCCGTTTAGAAGATTACGCAAAACAGGAAAAACAGAAATACGCGAAATATAGTGGCGCTCAGCAAAAGCCTCTCACTTATGTGAACACCTCGTTGTTTAACCTAAGTGCCGCTTTCGGTAAAAAATTCAACTGATGGCTTTCGTTAAACCTGTGACCCGGCGACTCCCAGATGGTCGCTGGGCAAATGTTTTGCCTTTCCATATCAGTTTTGAAGGTCTCGAGAAAAACATCATTTGCCGAGATGATCAAGACTGTGATCTACTGGTAAAAACACTTGCATTGTGTGCAAGAAGAAAGAATGTTATCATCATTATTTACGCCGTAGTTTCTAATCATGCCCATGTGGCCGTGCTCGCCAGATCATATAAAGAAGCATTGGCTTTTGCAGAAGAAGTAAAAAGGGTGTATTCTATGCACTTCCGAAGAAAATATGGTGAAATTAAGGCGCTTAAAGGCACTAATGTCAATGTCCAGATATTGGATAATGATTGGTATCTGAGGAATGCCCTTGCATATATTCCTCGAAATGCCTTTGATAATGGAGCAGAAATAATTGCCGATTATAAATGGACCGGATTCCGTGCTTATTTCAAAAAAGAAAAACCCGCCGGCATTCTGCGGAAAGTGGCAGATATGTCTGAAAAAGAATGGCGGCAGATCTTTCATACCGGAGATGATTTGTCAAATACAACATGGTTGGTAAACCCGAACGATGAGTTGGAGCCAATCAGTTTTTGTGACAAAGAGTATCTTGAACAGGCTTTTAACGGTGATGAGGCCTTCTTTTATAAAAGTGTCGGTATGGTAAATGTCCCCGAAATGACACAAAAACTGGTCGTTTCGCCCCGGAAAATGAAGACGGATGCGGAGTTTATGAAGGATTTGGAATCTGTTTCAGACAGGTGGTTTCATTCCAGCGTAAGATGTTTATCTTCCGATCAACAAGCCAGATTGTTGCCTTACATTTTTCGAACCAACAAAACTAGCGTAGCCCAAATGTCGCGAGCTTTAGGAATGGAGAAGGATGCAATACGAAAACTGTTGAATCTCAACCGCTCATCATAACAGATTGTCCACTTCGTTATCATCATAACTGCAGCGTTTTGCACAAGGTGGAACTTCAGGGGCGGGACCTTGTGCGTTAGATGGCACGTATTGCGGTATTTCGCACAAGGTCCCCGGGGTAAAGTTCCACCTTGTGCAAAACAACAAAAAACCCAGGCCGTGGAGCCTGGGTTTAGTCTTCCTGAATGGCAGGACTATTATGCGACGATCTTCAGAGCGATGACCTTACCCGGATCTTTGTGGTAAGGGTGCTCGAAGAGGTATTTGGTGCGGGCTTCGTCCGCGTCCATTTCCTCTGCGTAAATGTGTGAGGAGATATGGCCGTCTGCCCACATGTAGGTGTAACCGTCCACATCAGGTCCATTGCTGTGCTTGCTGTGAACTTCATAAATTCTTCCTGCTTCCGGGTCCGACCCCAGGACCTGCAGAGCGTCTTCGTAAGTCTTGTATAAATGGGAATCGAGCTTATCCTGATGTGCGAGGAACAGTTCCACCACATATCCTTTTGCTTTCTTTGTCTGGGTCATAATAAAAATGGTTTAGAGGTTTTTCAGTATAAAGGTAGGCATTTATTTTGTATCTTGCGTCAAGTATGAAGAAAATTATACTCTTTTTCGCGGCCCTGGCCGTGCTGTTCTGTTCCTGCTGCGCTCAGCGCAAGGCGCAGAAAAACAAGACTCCCGATATCGACAAAACGGATTATGTTTTCGGACTGTTCGACCGAGTGGCCGGGCAGGATAATGTGTTCGTCTCGCCGCTCAGCCTGTCGCTGGCCCTGGCGATGACGGCGACAGGCGCGGAAGGCGAGACCTACGAGCAGATGGTCGCGACTCTCGGTCTGGGCGGTATGGATCAAAAGGCTCTGGCTGAATATTTCGAGCAGTTGGCCGGTTCGCTCGAGTCGGCGGACACGTCGGTCGTGATGGAGACCGCAAATTCAATTTGGGTGCACGACGGATTCCCGGTGAAGGCGGCATTTGAGAACGGCGCCCGTAAGCACTTCGGCGCGCAAATCGGCAATGTGGACTTCAATCAGCCGTCCGCCGCTCAGCAGATCAATTCCTGGTGCTGCGAAAAGACCCACGGCAAAATCTGCAAAGTGGTCGAGCGCACTCAGAATTGGAAGATGGCGCTCGTGAATGCAGTGTATTTCAAGGCAGCGTGGGAGGAGGCTTTCAAACGCACTGAAAAGGGCATTTTCAACGGCCTCGGCGGCAAGAAATCCGAGGTGGAATTCCTGCTTCGAAAAGGCTTTATGGAGTACGCGGAAGACAATGATTATCAGATGGTTGAGTTGCCTTACGGCGAACGCGGACGCTTCGTTCTGGACGTCATTCTTCCGAAGGCTGATTTCGATAAGGCTCCGGCTGCGGATCAGGTGCGTTTCGACGCTCTCGCGGCCGCGCTCGATTCGAAGCGCGTGAACTTCAAAATGCCCGAATTCAAGATGGAATCGACCATCAATCTGGAGGGTGTTCTTTCCGAAATGGGCATGCCCCGCGCTATCAGTCCGGCGGCCCAGTTCGGCGGCATTTCGGAGTATCCTCTGATGATAGACCAGGTGCTCCAGAAGACCTATATCGACCTCAATAAGGAAGACACGGAGGCCGCGGCCGTGACGGTCATCTCCATGAGATTGACCAGCGTCGGCCCCGGCCACGACCTGCCGTACATAGACTTCATTGCGGACCGTCCGTTCCTGTTCATCATACGCGAACGCCAGTCCGGAGCAATCATGTTCCTTGGCCAGAAAGTGAAATGAGAAAACTCCACCTTTTGTTGCTTGGCGCTCTCGCGCTGACTTCCTGTTCGCACAAGCCGGATTTAATAGTCTACGGCGGTTCGGCCGCCGGGGTTATGGCCGCGTACTCAGCGGCGCAGGAGGGGCCGACCTGCCGCTTCGGCGCGCTCACAGCCGGCGGCCTGGGCCAGACGGACATAGGCAACAAACAGGTGGTGAAAGGCCTGGCGCTGCAGTTCTACCGCAGACTGGGCGAGCACTATGGCAATCTGGAGAATTGGATATTCGAACCCAGTGCCGCGCTGGAAGTGTTTGAGGATTATCTGAATCACCCTCGCATCAAAGCGATCAAAGGCTATCATCTGGTGGATGCCTGCTGTGCCGAGGGACGCATCGAATCCGTACGTGTCGCAAACGGCGCGGACACTTTGACGTTCGCCGCGTCATGGTTCATCGACTGCTCCTACGAAGGTGACCTTCTGGCCGCTGCGGGAGTGGAGTACCGCGTGGGCCGCGAATCCAATAAGGAATACGGCGAGACTTGGAACGGAGTGCAGATGCTCCAGGGACATCAGTTCCCGGACGGAGTGGATCCGTTCGTGGTGCCCGGCGCCCCTTCCAGCGGGCTGCTGTGGGGCGTCAGCGACGCCACTCTCCAGCCCGCAGGCTCCGGCGACGGGCTCGTGCAGGCCTACAATTTCCGCATCTGCCTTACCGACAGTCTGGAGAACCGTATCCCAATCGAAAAGCCGGACGGCTATGATCCTTCGCATTACGAACTTCTCGCCCGCCTGATTGCGGCGCAGCCGGAGAAAACCCGTCTCAACGACTATTTCATCTGGAGCAGAATGCCCGGCAGAAAGACCGATGTCAACAATCGTGGCGGCTTCAGCACGGATATGATCGGTATGAACCACTCCTATCCGGAAGCGAGTTGGGAAGAGCGACAGGAGATAGTCCGGGCCCATAAGGACTACACACTCGGCCTGCTCTGGTTCATGGGCAACGACCCGCGCGTGCCCGAATCCATCCGCACGGAAATCAGCCGCTGGGGCCTGCCTAAAGACGAATATGTGGACACTGACCACTGGTCGCCTCATCTCTACATCCGCGAATGTCGCCGTATGGTTGGAGAATACGTGGCCACCCAGGATGATTGTGAGGCAAGGCGCGTGGCTCCGGACGGCATCGCCATGGCCGCTTACACTATGGATTCGCACAACTGCCAGCGCATCGCCGTGAAGAAAGACGGCCGCTGGATGGTGAAAAACGAAGGCAATGTGGAGATTGGCGGCGGTCTGCCGTATCCCATCTCCTACCGCAGTCTTACCCCGAAGCGCGGGCAGTGCTCTAACCTGCTCGTGCCGGTCTGCTGCTCCGCCTCGCACATAGCCTACGGCTCCATTCGCATGGAGCCCGTCTACATGTGCCTCGGCCAGGCAGCCGGCCTCGCGGTCTCACTCGCTCATCACAATGGTCTTGCCTGCGTGCAGGACGTGGACTACCGCGACATAGTGCGCATTCTTGAAACCGATCCCTTCCAAGACGGCACTTCTCCCGACATAGTGATAGACGATCCCGGTCTCGGCGAACTCCCCGGCTGGCACCGCTGGGGGCTGTATAATTCCTTCGGCCGTTCCTGCCTGTTCGGAGAGCCCGGCGCATCACCGGCAGTTTTCTCAGCGACAATCCCCGAAACCGGCACTTACAAAGTCTACAGTTACCAGCACCAGCCGCAGCCGAATATCAATCCTCGCACGGAAATCACTCTCAGCACCGGACAGCATTTTTCATTCGACGCCTCGGAAGTGCGCATCGCCGGCCAGACCACAAGCGCCTGGCACCCGCTCTGCACCGTCCGTCTGCGCAAAGGCGACACCTTCACCGCCACCTTTTCAATTCCTGACACCATCTCTTCCGGACCGGACGAAGATATTCCGCTTTCGGATGCCGTTCGCGAAAGTTTGAGCCTGAAAGACCGTGAATCCTCCGCCGGCTGGACGCTTGCCGACGCCGTCCTGCTGGTGAAAAATCGCTGATTACCCGCAGTAGAAATACTTCTCCACGTATTCCTTCATCAGGGAACTGTCGGCCTCAACGCGAGAATGCAAGTCCGCGTCGCCGAATGCGCGCAGGCCCTTGAGGACGCCGTCTATCATCCGCGGCGAGAAGACCCCGCACGATTCGTAGATCCCGCGGACCTTCTCCAGACAATCGGCCGAAGCCGCGCAACTGGCCGGCAGAGCCTCCAGCCCCGCGAGCACCTTGGCCCCCTCTTCCTTGTGGATGTCCAGCGCCACGTACTTCTCCGCCGCCAGCGCGAGCGCGGTCTTCGGGTCGAGTTCGAGTCCATAGCGACACGCCACACAGAGCGCAGCTATCAGCTGGTAAATGTCCGCGGAGCCGTCCGGGCTGCGCATTTCCACCGTCTGCTTGAGCGATTCCACCGGCGTGTCTGCTTCGAGCGGATTCGCGATGGCCGCGAGGCTGCGGGAGCCCCTCCAGCCGAGCGGCACACGCACGAGCGCGGAACGGTTGCAGTCGCCCCAGCACACGTTCGTGGGCGCTTCCTGATGCGGCACGAGGCGGAAGAACGACGTGGGGTTCTTGTTGCCGAACGCCGTAATCGACGGGGCGAGGACCATCATACCGGCTATCGCGCGACGGGCGATGTCCGAAATCTCGCCGCCCTCCGTCATGCAGTTGCGGCCGTCGTTCATTATGCGCATATGGATATGCATACCGCTGCCGGCCTCGCCCACTATTATCTTCGGTGCGAAGGTCACCTCCAGGCTCCACTGGTATGCGAGGTTGCGGATGACCCATTTCGCGAGCAGTATCTGGTCCGCGGCCGATTCCACCGGGTCGGGCAGAAACTCGATCTCGTTCTGTTCGTAGAGTTTGCCGTCCATAGTGAAGGTTCCCACCTCCGAATGGCCGTACTTGATGTGGCCGCCAGTCTGTGCGATGAGGTCCATGCACTTACGGCGGAAATCGTTGAACTTAGCGAACGGTTCGGTTTCGTGATAGCCCTTCTGCTCGGTGCCGGGGTAAAGCGGCTCGTCGGGCGCGATTACGTAGTATTCCAGTTCCGCCATGGCCTCGAAGGTGAAGCCGGTGCCGGCGAAGAATGCTTCCTCTGCGCGGGCCAATGTCTGGGCGGGATCGCATTCGAACGGCTGGCCATCTTTGTCGAAGAACGAGCAAAGCATCACGAGGGTCGGGATCTCCTGGAACGGGTCCACGAATGCCGTGCGATAACGCGGGACCACATAGAGGTCGCTGCTGCCGGGCTGGACGAACGAGGGGAAAAGGCTGGAGCCGTCCACCCTCTCGCCTTCCAAAAGAATAGTCTCCAGATACTCCAGGTCGTTGATGACGAAGTTCAGGGTCTTCACCCTGCCGTCTTCTGCCGGATACATGAAGTCGACCATCTTGATGCCGTGGTCCACGACGAAATTGATTATGTCTTCGCGGGTGAAGGTCTCGGGAGTTTTTCGAAGTGCGGCCACTACCGCGTTAGGATTCAGCGCTATTTTCTTATCCATTATTATAGTTTTAGTGTCTATGTGGAGCGGCTTCGGGAACTGCCTTCAGCCCCTGCCGCTCCATGTGGGGATACAAAGTTAGCGAAAATATTTGCAGTCTTCACGAAAAGATGTATCTTTGCAGTCCATTTTCAGGTCTGGCCCGGGCCGACAAACCTGACACGGACCTTTGGAGAGATGTCAGAGTGGTCTATTGAGGCAG
>CAJOHV010000045.1 GCA_905234485.1 uncultured Bacteroidales bacterium
TTCCGCCGGGCTGATTTTTTGCGCTGTGGATATTATGTGGGAAAAAAGGATAAGCCTATGGCTTAATAGCGAAATAATTGTTAAATTTGAGAGCTATTGACAACAATAACTTAACAACACACATAATGAAACTCAAAAACTTATTTCTGGCAGTGATTGCGGCGGGAGCCGCACTCGTCGGCTGCGACCCTAACGAAACGCTTGAAGACGCTTTCAACGTCAGCGGAGAGGGTGAAGTCACCATCGAACAGATCGGCGGCAGTTATTCATTCACGGTCGAGTCTTCTTTCGACTGGGTGATCCGCGGGATTGAAGAGGCATCTGCCTGGTTGGACGTGCAGGTGGACGGTCAGTCCCTCACATCCTCAAAGGATGTCATCAAGGCTTCCGGCTCGGCCCACGAAGTCGAGGTCAGCGCGCTTGCTAACCCTGAGAAGGACAGGAGCGTAACCCTTACCCTGTTTGCAAACGTCAAGCATCAGGTAACCTTGAAGGTGACCCAACTCGGCGCCCTCGGCGACGGCGTGATCACAACGACCGTGGCCGGTATGCTTGAGAATCCCGTCAAGGGTCAGCAGTATCGTCTGAGCGGAACCATCAGCGCCGTGAAAGCCGGTCAGGACAAGAACGGTAAAGACTACGCAGGATTCGACCTCACGGATGCAACCGGCAAGATCTACGTCTATTCGCTTGCGGATGCAACCGTGGCCGAGTATAAGGACAAACTTGCGAACGGTGCCACAGCGACCGTTGTGGGCGAGTACGATTACTACGAGAAGAATCAGCAGCACGAACTCGTGAACGCGGTGATCGAGGAATACGAAGCACCCGCGACCGTGGATCCGGCAGATGCTGAGGATGCCACCGTGGCGGCCTTCATCGAGAAGGCGGACGCCGTGAACTACTATCGTCTGAGCGGAACCGTCAGCAACTATGTGGACGGAACCACCAGCGCAGGAAAGAAGTACATCGATTTCGATCTTACGGACGCCACCGGAACTATCCTGATCTACGGCATCACCGACGAATCCATCGCAGAGTGGGACGGCAAGATCAAGAACGGTTACAAAGTGACCCTGAGGGGACGTTATCAGTGGTATGAGAAGGACAAGAAGCACGAAGTTGTGGACGCCATCATCGACTCCGTGGAAGAAGTACAGGCCGAGACTATCGAGGTCACCGGTCTGGTGCTCGCCATCTCCAAGTTCGGCTTCCTCGTGCAGACTACTGAGGGCATCGCTTATGTCTACGACAAGGATATCGAGGTTGCCGTGAAGGTCGGTGACAACGTCACCGTCAGCGGTGAGAAGACTGTCTACCAGGGAATCGACGAGATCGAGAATTACACCGTCACGGTGAATTCGAGCAACAACGCGCTCCCAGAGGTTGAGCCCACGGTGCTCGATGCAGCTGCATTCGACGCCTATGAAACCCCGATGTTCGGCCTCGTGAAGTTCAGTGGTAAACTCACCAAGAGCGGAGACTATTACAATGTCGCTGTGAAGGATGCAACCCGCAAGGGCAGCCTCTCGAACCCCATCAGTGTGCCCGAGGATCTGCTCACCAAGTGGGTTGATGTAACCGGATACTTCGTCGGAATCACCGGCTCCAGCACCAAGTACCTCAATGTCATTGTCGCAGACCTTGCTCTCAGCGAGGATCAGCACGAAGGCGAAGGCGGAAATGATACGGTCGGCGAAGATGAAGAGGGCTTCGAACTCACAAATACTGAAATTGTTGCCGCCATCAACGCGGCGGTGGAGAATAAGGCTAACGGATATGCGGATATTACCATCGAAAGCGCATCCGGAAACTGGGTTGGTAAGATGAACGCCCAGAAGAATATTACTTTTGTGCAACTTAGGGCAAAGGATGGATCAGGTATCAAGTCGCCTGCTTTCGCGAAGAATGTTAAGAGGATAGTCCTTCGCATTAATTCCAAGACCCCGGCTAACCGTACCTTCCACGCTATTCCTTCTGACAAGATCCCAGCAAGCGGTGATTACAAAGCCGCCGACTGGGCCACTCAGTATGGAGAGGCCACCGCTACTGGCAACGTGGATGAGAATCAGGTTATTACCGTCACCGGTGAGACCAAAGATTTCGCTCTCATAGTCTACGGTGGCTCGGCCTACATCGACAGCATCCTGGTAATCTGCGAGAAATAGTGCTTAGGAGATTCACATCCGCGATTATCGCTGCGGCGGCCGCTTTGGCGGTGGCCGCCGTGGCGCTTTCGTGCGAGCCGCAGAACCCCGAAGAGGGCGGCGGCGGAATCGTGGTTGCCGAAAACTCCCTCAGCGTAAACAATAACAACGTATCCTATTCGGAGGGCTCCCAGTATCTGCTGGTGACGGCAGTGGACGAATGGACTCTGACGCTGGATTTTGGCGAGGTCGAAGAGGCCTGGCTGAATGTTTCCGCTGAAGCGGGCAGGGCCGGCAGCAGGAAACTCGTTATGGCCTGGTCCAAAAACGAGGGTGACGATTCCAGAACCTGTCGTCTGACCTTGACGGTAGGCGCCGATGTCAAGACTCTGGATTTCGTCCAGGGAGGGCACTCGTCCGTGAACCCCGTGACTCCCGTCGAGGGCCTGAATCCGGATCCCGTGCCGCACTGGCTCGAACTCCCTGCCACAGACGACCCGGACCTGTATTTCTTCACGCACGATATGCAGCATGGCGGCAAGACAAAACGCAATTATTCGTTTTATCTTGATCCGCAGGCTCTCGTGGCGGTGTGGGTGGCCTATCCACTGAACGACAATCTTGCAGGAAGTGGCTCGCGAACCAATGCCTGGGGGCTTGATCCCAAAGTGCCGAAAGAGTATCAGGCGGTGCTCTATAAGGGCTTCAGCGGCTACGATCGTGGTCATCAGTTGCCTTCGGCTGACCGTTATGGATCCGGCATCAATGAAACCACCTTTTACGGCACCAATATGACTCCACAACTGGGAAGCCTGAACCAGAATGCCTGGGCGGCCCTAGAGGGCAAAGTCCGTACCTGGGCCAGTTCGTTCGACACACTCTATGTCGTGACAGGCTGCGATATCAGAGGCTACACCAGGACCGCTTTGGACAACGACGGCAAGCCTGTGGCTGTTCCTGTCGGATACTTCAAGGCCCTCCTGGGCTTCAAGAAGGGAGGCACAGTGGGGAACACCGCAAAACAGGGAGGTTACACGGCAATCGGTTTCTATTTCAATCACGAGTACTACAACACTTCGGAGATTATGGGCCAGTCGACCACCATTGACGAACTCGAAGCGATGATGGGCATCGACTTCTTCCCGAATCTGGAGGCTATGGTCGGCAGTGAACTGTACACTAAAATTGAATCCACCGAAGACAGTTGGTGGAAATAACCTTTTCATATGAAAAAAGTTTTTTACGTTATTTCGCTCTTCCTTCTCCTCGCGTTCTCTGCGAATGCGCAGACACACGTGATCGGTTTCTACAACCTGGAGAACCTCTTCGACATCTACGACGATCCGGCGAAGAACGACAACGAATATCTCCCCACGGGAGGAAACAAGTGGACTCAGGACAAATACGAGAAGAAGGTCCACAACATGGCCCGCGTCATCCGCGCGATGAGGGACGACAACAAGATGTGGCACACTATTCTTGGAGTCAGTGAAATCGAGAACAGGCTCGTCCTCGAGGACCTCGTGGCGGATCCGCAGATCGCTGAGGCGAACTACCAGATAGTGCACTACGACGGCCCGGACCGCCGCGGTGTGGACGTGGGTTTGCTTTACAACCCCGCCCGTTTCACTTATCTGGACAGCGAGAGCATCCCGTTCGATTTCAACAGTGAGATCGATTTCTCGGATGTGGACACCTCGTACTTCAAGACCCGCGACATCCTGATGGTACACGGTCTGATCGGCGACGAGCACTTCGCGTTCTATGTGACTCACCTTCCGTCCCGAATCGGCGGCAAGGGCGGCAACCTCCGCAGCCGTGGCGCAGAGATCATCTACAACCACTCCCGTCTGATGGAGCAGAAGTATCCCGGCATCAAGATCGCTGTTATGGGCGATATGAACGACAACCCTACCGACGAAAGCCAGACCGTGTATCTCCACGGCAAGGAGAAGCCGGAGGAAGTGACTCCCGAAGACTTCTTCGACCCGTTCATCCGTCTGCTTAAAGACGGCTACGGCTCGCTGGCGTATCAGGGCGTGTGGAACATCTACGACATAGTGCAGGTGAACTACAACATGCTCAATGCTCCGAACGGCGGCTACAAACTGCATCCCATCAAGTTGAACCGCAAGCGTTACTATGGCCGCGTGTTCCATAAAGACTTCATGACCCAGCAGACCGGTCAGTACAAGGGCACTCCGTTCCGTACATTCTCCGGCGGCTCGTTCATCGGCGGTTATTCCGACCACTATCCCACGTATATCATAATCAAGAAATAACAATGAAAAGACTGTTTACAGTTGTCGCGGCTCTGCTTCTCGCCGTCCTCGCTTCCGCCCAGGCTTTCACCGGCGGAATCAAGGGCTCGGTGGTGAGCCGCGCCGGCAGGGTACCTGTCCCGGGAGCGGAAATGACCCTCTCGCAGGACGGAAAAGTCCTGGCCGAAATAAGCTCCGGAGCGGAGGGTGAGTTCCTCATCGAGGGCCTCGCGAACGGCGTCTATCAGTTGGACGTGAAGGCTGACGAGTTCTCGGATCTCACCGTGTTCGTCACCGTGGACAAGGGCTTCATCAAGGACCTCATCTTCGTGTCGCTGACCCCCGCGGCCGCGATCCAGGAGGCGGACGAAAGCAATTTCGCCGAGTTCGATATGGACGACTCCGGCTATTCGGACGCTCCGACCCTTCTGCTCGGCTCGAACGATGTGTACACTAACGTGGCCGGCTACGGCTTCAGTTCCGTCCGCTTCAAGAACCGCGGTTACAACTCCGAGACCCAGGACGTCTACCTCGCGGGCGTGAAGATGAACGACGCCATCACCGGTTACTCACCGTTCTCGCTGTGGAGCGGCCTCAACGAAGCGATGCGCTCGAAGGACACCACCATCGGTCTTGAGACGGCCGACGAAGGCTTCGGCGGCTTCAACGGCGTCACTAACCTCCATGCGATCCCGACCAGCGTGCGCACCGGCTGGCGCTTCTCCGCGCTCAGCAACAGCGCCCTCTACCGCCTCCGCCTGATGGCTTCCTACGCCTCCGGCGAGAACAACGGCTGGAGTTACGCGTTCAACGCATCCGTGCGTATGGGCGGCAACGACTGGATCGAGGGTGTGTACTACCGCTCGTTCGCTTACTACCTCGGTGTGGGCAAGCGCCTCGGCGACGGCAGGCTCAGCCTCGTCACCTTCGCCACCCCTGGCGAAAGGGGAGCGCAGAACGCCAGCACCCAGGAGGTCTACGACCTTATGGGCGACAATATGTACAACAGTAACTGGGGTTACCAGAACGGCAAGGTGCGCAACTCCCGCGTCCGCAAGACCTTCGAGCCCGTCACCATCCTCAAGTATGAGTACACCCCCGAGGACATTCCTCTGACCGCGAACGCCACTCTCCTCTGGAGAACCGGTTCCAACGGTTACACCGCCCTCGACTGGTACGACGCCATGGACCCCCGTCCGGACTACTACCGCAACCTCCCGAGTTACTACTACATGGAGGACGAGGACTACAACCGCGTGAACCAGGACAAATACGAGTGGACCACCTACGCATGGACCCAGAGGGGCGGCGAGTACGACAACTACCAGCACCTCAACTGGGATCGCCTGTACAACGTGAACTACCACAACGCCGAGGGTCGCAGCAAATACGCCCTCGAAGAGCGCCATGTGGACCAGAACGATCTCCAGTTCGCCGCCAACGCCAAGTATAAGGTAAGCGACGACCTCATGGTGAGGGGCGGTCTCAACCTCCGCGCGAACAGGACGGAGAACTACAAAAAGATGAACGACCTCCTCGGCGGCCGCTACTTCCTCAATATCGACAGTTTCGCCGAGCGTGACTTCGCCGCCAACGAGGCTCTTCTCCAGAACGACCTCGATTACTATATGGCCCACGGCTCTGCGGAGAAGATCACGAGGGGAGGCAAGTACGGCTACGATTACCTCGCTCAGATCCGCGTGGCGGACATCTGGGCCAACGGTTCGTACAAGTTCGGCCAACTGACGGCCGAGGCCGGTCTGAAGGCGGGCATGACCACCTTCTGGCGCGAGGGCCTCGTCCGCAAGGGCCTCTTCGCCGGCCGCAAAGTGGACGGAACTCACATCTTCGCCACTGACATCAACGGCAATATGATAGACCTGACGAACCTCTCCAACGGTCAGACCTCCTACGGAGCCTCTGAAGCGGCGAAGTTCTTCACCTATGCAGCCAAGGCGAGCGTGGCCTATGACCTGTTCGGCAACAGCCGCGTGAGCGCGAACCTGGGTTACTTCAACGACGCGCCCACCTTCAACAACAGTTTCATCTCGCCGCGTACGCGCAACACCATTGTGGATAACCTTACCACGCAGAAGACCTTCTCGGCGGACCTCAACTACCAGATCGCTTCCGAGTTCATCAGCGCCCGCGTCACTGCCTTCTACACGAAGATCATGGACCAGACGGACGTGATGAGTTTCTACGACGACTCCCAGCAGAGTTTCACGAACTTCGCCATGACCGGCATCGACCAGCGCCATATGGGTATCGAACTCGGCGTGAAGGTGCCCACCCCCGTCAAGGGCCTCAGCGTCAGCGGCGTCCTGAGCCTCGGCGAGTACATCTACACAAGCACCCCGCACATGGTCCAGACTGTGGACAACAGCGCGGAAGTGGTTCGTGACGCCGAAGTTACCTACTGGCAGCAGCATCCGGTCTATGTGCCCGTGGATTACACCGCGGCCGGCGTGCCCGTCTACGACGAGAACCTGGACGGCACCTTCAAGGTGGACCACTACCAGAAGCATTATGTGCCGAGCACTCCTCAGTTCGCGACCGAACTCGCGCTCAACTACCGCACTAACAGTTACTGGTTCTTCGAACTCAACGGCCAGTACTTCGACAGGGCTTATCTGGATATGAACCCTCTCTACCGCACCGATACTGCGGCGAGGGGATCCGAGTCCAATCCCGCCATCATCAGCGATATGGCATATCAGGAGAAATTCGATCCGGCATTCCTGCTGAACGCTTCGGCCGGCAAGAGTTGGTCCATCCAGCGCAAGTACTACCTCGGCTTCTCGCTCAACGTGAGCAATATCCTCAATAACAGGGGAGTGAAGACCGGCGGTTACGAGCAGACCCGCCTCATCAGCAGCGTGGGCAAGGACCGCTACTATCGCTTCGACGCCAAGTATTTCTATATGCAGGGCGCGAACTATATGTTGAACATCTACTTCAGATTCTAAGCGTATGAAAAAGTCTATTATTGCACTCTTCGCCCTCGCGGCGCTCGTTTCCTGCCAGTCTCTGAAGGAAGAGTTCCAGCCTGTCTTCACGTCGTTCTACAAATATCCGGCGCGTTACCAGGCTGACACACTTAAGACGACCCATACGATCGCGCAGTTGGTCTCTCTCTACACCCCTGAGACTCCTCTTACCATCAAGGACGACATCGTCATCAGCGGTGTGGTGAGCACAACAGACCAGCCCGGCAACTTCTACAAAAGTTTCTTCATCCAGGATGAAACCGGCGGAATAGAGATCAAGGTCGGAAAGAACAGTCTCTACAACGATTACCTCCCGGGTCAGAGGATCTATGTCTACTGCAAGGACCTCACCCTCGGCATGTATGGCTACAAAACCGGCAATTACGGCGGAATGGGTATGGCCCAGATCGGTTTCTCAGATCCTTCGGGCACCTATGAGACTTCGTACATCGAGTCCCAGATGATCATCAACGAGCACATCTTCCGCGGACCTCAGGAGTTCCCGGTAGTGCCCGTGGTGGTGGATTCCCCGAGCCGTCTTCCCGACCCGAAGACAGCTACCCAGTCGACCAACAATCTGGTGGGTAAACTTGTCACTTTCAAGGGCCTCAAGTATGCCAACGAGAACTTCGTGCTGCTTTATCTGGACAGCACCAAGGACAAGAAGGCATATTCGAACCGCGTGTTCCTTTCGGATTCTAACGGACTCGAAAAGGACGGCGCAAGGCACAGCATCACCACCTGGGCTATGTCTGAGAGCAAGATGAAGGAGCACCTTCTCGCCGGCGACTGGGACGACGCCAAGGTCGGCAGCGGAAACACCATGCTTATGGACGACGCCGGCCACGAAGTGACCCTCGGCGCGCTCAAGGGCGACGGCACTTATCCCACCGTGGAGAAGGCGGCCTACAGCGTCAGCCAGTACTTCACTCTCGGCGGCACGGAGATCCAGGTGCGCACCAGCGGCTTCTGCAAGTTCTGCGACGTGGAGATCGATCCGGACATCCTCAGCGGCAAGAAGACCATCACCGTCACCGGTATCCTCAGCCTCTATCAGGGCAGTATTCAGGTAACAGTTAACTCCCTCGACGACTTCGTCGTGGACGAATAGAAAAAATGAAAAAAGCGTTAGCACTCCTCGTAATGGCAGCAGCACTCACAGCGTGTCATCAGAATCCCTTCCTCCAGGAATGGGACACCCCCTACGGCATCCCTCCGTTCGAAAAGATCAAGACCTCCGATTACATCCCGGCAATCAAGGCCGGAATAGAGCAGCAGCAGGCAGAAATCGACGCTATAGTCGCCAACCCCGAAGCTCCCACATTCGAAAACACGATAGTCCCGCTGGAACTCAGCGGCAGCATCCTTTCGAAGGTGGTCGGCGTGCTCTACAATGTGTCCGAGACAGACCAGACCCCGGAACTGGACGCCGTGCTCGAGGAGGCTATTCCGCTTATGTCCGACCACTCTTCGGCGCTCTCCTTCAACAAGGGGCTCTATAAGAGGGTGGCGGCGGTCTACCACGCTGACCAGAGCAATCTCACCCGTGAGCAGCAGATGGTGCTGAAGAAGCACTTCGACGGCTTCGAGCGCGACGGTATCGGTCTGCCTGAAGACCTCCAGGAGAGGCTCAAGCAGATTGACTCAGACCTGGCGGTGAAGACCCAGAAAATCGGCAACAACATCCTCGCGGAGAGCAACGCGTTCAAGGAGAAGTTCGGCATCAGCGTGAGCGAGTATTCGACCGCTATGACCACCACCGAAGACCGCGAACTGCGCAAGGCTATGTTCGAGGCTTACACGAGCCGCGGGCATCACGGCAACGAGAACGACAACTGCGCTCTGCTTCTTGACGTTCTTCGCCTGCGTGCCCGCAAGGCTTCCATCCTCGGCTATCCGGATTTCGCAAGTTACCAACTCTCGAACAAGATGG
>CAJOHV010000046.1:0-658 GCA_905234485.1 uncultured Bacteroidales bacterium
GGTCCCGAAGAGGGAGGATCGTTACGAAACCTCATTCGAGGCTTGCTATACTGAAACTGAAACAGGCAATGCCAGCGAAGATCTCGCCTTCCTGCCTCTGGTAGTAAGAGTTCCGGAAGTAGGAAATCTGATGGTGATGGAGTCCGACGTAGAGGACTATCCCGGAATGTTCGTTAAGCAGACCTCGAATGGTCTTATTGCTGAATTCCCGCCCATTCCTACAGGATACCATTATGTAACCGGAGGCGCAGCAAGGCCTACCGGATATAGCGATATAATCGCGAAGACTAAAGGTTCGCGCAGTTATCCCTGGAGAATCGTTGCTTACGCCCCCGAGGATAAGGACCTTCCTACCAACAACATGGTCTATCAGACTGCCAGTCCCTCGAAGCTGGACGATGTCAGCTGGATTACCCCGGGACACTCAACCTGGGATTGGTGGAACGCATCACTTCTCTGGGACGTCCCCTTCAAGGCCGGCATCAACACGGAGACTTACAAGTATCATATCGACTTCGCCGAGCGCAACGGCATCGAGTACGTGATAGTGGACGACGGCTGGTACAAGAACTTCGATCCTCTTCAGCAGGAAGATGCGATTAATATTCAGGAAATATGCAGCTATGCTCAGGAATCGAACGTGAAGGTAATCCTCTGG
>CAJOHV010000046.1:696-9289 GCA_905234485.1 uncultured Bacteroidales bacterium
CACCTACTCTAAGATGGGCGTTTCCGGCTTCAAGATCGATTTCTTCGACGGACAGTATCAGCCCATCGTCAGCCAGATCTACGAGATTGCAGAGATTACCTCCCGCTACCGCCTGATGGTCGATCTCCATGGAACCAAGCCCACCGGCCTTAACAGGACCTACCCGAATGTGGTGAACTTCGAAGGCGTCTTCGGCCTGGAGAACTGCAAGTGGAGCACGATAGACGTGGACATGCCGCGCAACCAGGTCAGCATCCCGTATTTGAGGATGGCCGCCGCCCCGATCGACTTCACCCAGGGCGCCATGCGCAACGGCAGCAAGGGCGAGTACGCGATGAACTTCACGCACCCGATGAGCATGGGCACGCGCGCCTGCCAGATAGCGATGTACATAGTCTACGATTCGCCGCTGGTGATGCTCTGCGACAGCCCGTCGGCCTACATCGAAGACCAGCCCACGCTCGATTTCATTATGAGCATTCCCACCGTCTTCGAGTCCACCGAAGTGCTGGACGGCAAACTCGGCGAGTACATAGTGACTAAGCGCGAAAAGGGCGGCAAGTACTATGTGGGCGCGATGACCAACTGGGAGGCGCGCGACATCACCCTCAATCTCGACTTCCTGCCGCAGGGAGAATGGCTCGTGACGATCTATCGCGACGGCATCAATGCGGACATAATAGGCAAAGACCATAAAATCGAATCCCTCGTGGTGAACGACGGCGCCACCCTAGGCGTCCACCTCGCTCCCGGCGGCGGCTTCGCAATGGTAATAGAAAGATAATAACGCTATGGCAAAAAAGACTGTGCTCGTTTCGGGCGGCGCCGGATACATCGGCAGCCATGTGACCGTCGAACTGGACGCCGCAGGCTACGATGTGGTGATCGCCGACAATTTCTCAAACTGCGACCGCACCAACTATAAGGGCGTCTGCAAAATCACGGGGAAAGAACTCCCTCTCATCGAAATGGACTTCTGCGATTTGGCCGCCGTTCGTAAACTCTTCGACAGCCGTAAGATAGACGCCGTCATCCATTTCGCGGCGTTCAAGGCGGTGGGAGAGTCGGTGGAGGATCCGCTCAAGTACTACACCAACAATCTGATATCCTTCCTGAACATCCTTCAGGTCGCGCGCGATAAGGGCTGCAACGTGCTCTTCTCTTCGTCCGCCACTGTCTACGGCGAGCCGGAGCACCTGCCGGTCAGCGAACTCTCGGAACGCAAGCCTTCGACTTCGCCTTATGGTAACACCAAGCAGATGTGCGAGGATTTCCTTCGCGACTGCGTGAAGGCTTATCCTTCGATCAAGGGTATCGCCCTGCGCTACTTCAACCCCATCGGCGCGCACCCGTCCGCTCTCATCGGCGAACTCCCGCGCGGGGTGCCCAATAACCTTGTCCCGTTCATCACTCAGACCGCCATTGGCAAACGCGAGTGCCTGAGCGTCTTCGGCAACGATTATCCCACTCCGGACGGCACCTGCCTGCGCGACTTCATCGACATCATCGACCTGGCCAAGGCCCATGTCTTCGCGGTCACCCGTATGCTGGACGGCAAGATGGAGGAGAACTACGAAATCTTCAACATCGGCACCGGCCGCCCCGTCAGCGTGATGGAACTTATCACCACCTTCGAGAAGGTCAACAACCTGAAGCTGAACTACAAAATCGCCCCTCGCCGCCCCGGCGACGTCATGTCCGTCTGGTGCGACCCCGCGATAGGCGAGAAGAAACTCGGATGGAAGGCTCAGCGCACGCTCGAAGAGACCCTCGCATCAGCGTGGGCCTGGGAGAAATATCTCGCTACTAAGAAGGATTAATTAGTAGTTTGCTCAGCGTAGAGGCCTATGATGTTCAGAATGACATTGTAGGCCTTTTCCATTGACTGCACGGGCACGAACTCCATCTTTCCGTGGAAGTTGAGTCCGCCGGCGAAGATGTTCGGGCAGGGGAGACCCATGAACGACAGGTTAGCGCCGTCGGTGCCGCCGCGTATGGGCTGAACCTTCGGTTTCACGCCAGCCTTCTCCATAGCCTTCATCGCTATCTCCACGATGCGGTAGTGCGGCTCCACCTGCTTGCGCATGTTGAAGTACTGGTGCTTGATTTCCACGGTGGCGGTGCCTTCGCCGTAGCGGTCGTTGATGGCTTTTACGCACTTGCGTATGGTCGCCTTCTGCAACTCGTGCTTGTCCAGGTCGTGCTCGCGCAGGATGTAGGTGAAGGTGCATTCTTCCACCGTGCCCTTATAGGAAATGAGGTGGTAGAAGCCCTCGTAGCCCTGGGTGTACTCGGGGCGCTGCTCGGGCGGCAGGAGCATCTCCAGTTCCATGCCGATCAGGATGGCGTTGAGCATCTTGCCCTTAGCGTAGCCGGGGTGCACGTTGCGGCCCTGGATGTGGACCGTGGCGGACGCGGCGTTGAAGTTCTCGAATTCCAGTTCGCCCACCTCGCCGCCGTCCATGGTGTAGGCGTAGGTGGCGTCGAAACGAGCGACGTCGAACTTCGCGACTCCGCGGCCGATCTCCTCGTCCGGGGTGAAGCCTATGCGGATGGGGCCGTGCTTGAATTCGGGATGCTCGACTATATATTCGACAGCGGCCATGATTTCGGCCACGCCGGCTTTATCGTCGGCGCCGAGAAGGGTCGTGCCGTCCGTGGTGATCAGCGTTTCGCGCTTATGGCTGATAAGTTCGGGGAAATCTTCGGGATCCAGATACAAACCGGGCACGCCTTTGAGGGCGATGGGGGAGCCGTCGTAGTTCTCGATGATCTGCGGCTTCACGTTCGCGCCGGAGGCGTCGGGAGAAGTGTCCACATGGGCTATGAAACCGACGGCGGGGATGTCGCCCTCAGTGTTCGCGGGAATCTTGCCCATCACGTAGCCGAACTCGTCCAGGGTGGCTTCCACCCCCATCGCATTGAGTTCTTCGCAGAGCAACTTCAGCAGGTTCAACTGCTTCGCGGTGCTCGGCTGGCTCTCGGATTCTTCGTTGGACTGGGTGTCGATCGCGACATAGCGGAGGAACCGATCTTTAATGCTTTCCATTCTTCTTCTCCTTTTTCTTTTGGTAGTATTGGATGTATTTGTTCAGAATCTCCTGATCCTTTTTGGCTTCTGCCTCGGCTGCCGCAAGTTCCTTCTGCTTCTTGGCGCGGGCCTTTGCCTCAGCTTGCTTCTGTTTCTCTTCCGCTTTGGCGGCGTCGCGCGCGTCGAGGATGGCCCAGCGCGCCTCGCGCGCCTCGGCCCTTTCCTTCCTGCGCGCGGCGTTGCGTGCACGCCACTCGTTGAACTTCTGCTTGAAGGTCTTCTTCTGCGGCTCCTGCGGCCCGGCGGTCATAAGGCTGTCCCTCACGGCCAGCGAGTCCGCGCCGACGAGCAGCGAGTCGCGGAGCGCGAGGCTGTCGAGCGCCGTCAGGCTGTCCGTGACGGCCAGCGTGTCTCTGACCGCCGCCGTGTCCGCCGCTGCCGCGAGTTCATCATCCAGCGCCTTGATTTCTTTGTCCAGTTTCGGCTCCGGTTTTTTCGGATGCGACTTGTGGCTTTCATCGATTGCAGCATAGACGCTCTTCATATAGCCGGGGAAGTAGATGTCGGTCTCCTTGAACTTGGCGCGCGGATGCTTGGCGTACTTGGCCCTCTCGGAGTCGCGCACAGTCAGGGTGGTGATGCTCTTCTTGCCCGTAGGCTTCTGGCCGGGCTCCCACTTGAAGCCCTTCAGATAACGGTCCGCTTGAGGGAACTGCACTATAGGGTAAGCGTCGTTTTTCGGCGAATCGAAATAATGTATGCGGTCGATTGTGCCTTCCACGAATGTTCCGGACAGCATCTTGCTCTCAACCTTGTTCACGGTCGAGAGCGCTCCGTTCTCTTCAAGGTAGAAGATGGCGGTGGCGCCGCCGATCGCGTCGAAACGTTTGAGCGCAGCGGTGCTGTCGAAGAACGCGATCACCTCAGCGCCCTTTATCTGGTCATAGAGCAGGGTGTCTTCCTGGGTGACTATCATAGCGTTGGACATCAGGCTGGCCCTCTCCACCGAACTGTTTCTGATCAGCACGTTGAGGCTGTCCGCATAGTACTGTCTGCGGCCTTCGTTCCACACTATCGGGTCAAGGTAGAAGCGCGCTATGCTGTCCAGGTCGGAGTAACGCAGCGAGTCGCAGCGCACCTGCATATCCTTGCGGTAGATCTTCACATTCTTTATGCCCACGGCGAAGCCTATCTTGGTCGTGTCCGGCGGCGGTATGTTCGCGAGCGAGTCTGCTCTCGCAATCGAGTCGCGCTGCGCGATAGCCGCCGAATCCAGCGGCATCGCCACCTCAGCCGTGTCCGCTTCCGCGGGCGCGCTCTCCGCGATACCCTTCGCGCTCTCCCCGGCCTCGGGGACCCCGCCGCCCGGTCCTGACATAGGCGCTCCCGGACCCGTCGTGGGTGCTCCCGGACCCTCTGCTGGCCCCTCTCCGCCACGGCCCGCGGCTTTTCCCTCGCCGCCGCGCCCCAGCATGCCGCCTCGTCCGGCCTTGCCGGCCTCCTTCTTGGCGGCTGCCTCCGCGGCTTTTCGCTCGGCTTCCGCCGCGGCCTTCGCCCTGTATTCGCCCACGGCGTCGGTCGTGATCTCGCTCAGGCGCGTCTCTGCCGCCTTGACCACTCCCGCCGGGATGTCGCACTTCTTCTTGGTGAAGTAGATGAGTTTGTCGGCGCCCACATAGAGCGTGTCTTGGTAGTTGGAGTCTTCGTCCGCGATGGCGACCGCGGCTTCGTTGATCATCGTCACTCGCGCAGCCGAGTCTTCATAGAAGAGGTATTTGGCTACCGCCGAAGTGTGGTGTGAACTGTCCTGCAACTGCACGTTGCCCATCAGTTCCACATTGTTGAAGTTGCGGTAGTAGTAGAGCGTGTCGCTCCAGGTCTCCTGGTTCTTGGATGTTGCGTGGACCTTGCCCGTGAAAAAGAAGGTCTCCCTCGCCCTGTTGTACCAGCCGCTGCTGGCGGAGAGCATATTGTCGTCCTTCCAGAAGTCTATGTAAGCGTTGAAGGTGGCGCGCTCGATGTCCGTGCGGTAGTTCAGCGACGAAGTCTTGATGAACACGGAGTCCGTGAACATGTTCACATCGTCGGTGAAGGTGAACAGATGCGCCTTCGAGTCGTAGGTGCCGTTGAGGCTCTCGATAATCTGGCCGTCCTTGTCTTTCATCGCCGCGCCGTTTGCAAACACGGCGACGCTGTCCTTTGTGTTGTAGTCCAGATAGCGTGTGCGGAGGGTGTTTTTGTCTTTATCCACGAGTTGCACCACGCTTCCGCGGAACTGAGCAAGGTTCTGGTCCACATAGTAATCCAGCGTGCCGCTGGTCAGCACTGTGCCCTCCTGCATCAGTTTCACGTGGCCTTTGGCGTTGATTATATTGTCCGCGACCCTCCAGAGTGCTGTGTCGCAGATCAGATAAGTGTCGTTGTGGAGGAAAGTGGCGTCGACCGCCTTGCGGAAGGCTTTGTCGTCTTCGTTGGTGATGATCTGCACGGACTTGGCCTTGATCAGGCGCACCACGTCGCCCTTCTGCGCCGGCTTTGGCCTCGCAGAAGCGCTGAACAGGGCCGCCAGAAGACAGGCCGCGAGCAGCAGGGAGCCTACTTTCTTATCTTTTCTCGCCATCCCGCGCGGGAGAAGTCACAATCCTTGAACATAGGATCGATGACTATGTGTGTTTCAGAGATCTTTTTGTCGATGAAATTGTTGATCGCCTCCATCTGCTTCGCATTCTCCACCATGTTGTAGAGATCGTTGTAGTCGGTCTCGAACGAGGCGGTGTGAGCGGGGACTATCTTGTCCAGTCGGATGATTTTGTAGACCAGGTTTCCGTTGCCCTCGTTGTCGGTGGATTCGAGCGGCTCGGAGATTTCTCCGGGCTGAAGATTGCGCACTCCCGCCCAGTCGGCCGGCTTGATCTGGTCTTTGTCGAAATAGGCCGAACCGGTGTGGGGATCCGCCATCTGTCCGCCGTTGGTTCTGGATGCTTTGTCTTGGCTATACATCTTGGCTGCGATTTCGAAGGTGAGTTCCGTCGTGTCGATTATGGAGCGGAGGCTGTCCAGCCTGGCGAAAGCCTTCTCCCTGTCTTCGGAGGTGTACGAAGGCTTGATAAGGATGTGGCGGGCATTGAACATGTCGCCCTTCTTCTCGATAACCTGGATGAGGTGGAATCCGTCCGGGGTCTCCACGGTGTTCGAGACCATACCCACCTTCAGCGACATCGCCGCGTCCGAGAACTGCGACCAGAAGATGGTCTTCGAGGCCATGCCCAGTTCGCCGCCCCTGCGGGCAGACGCTACGTCGTCGGAGTAGATGCGCGCGAGCGTGCTGAACTTTTCGCCGGCGATGATGCGTTCGCGGAGTTCGAGCAGTTTCTCCTTAGCCGCCATTTTCGCTGCCTCCACGTCCGGATAGACGCAGATCTGGCTCATCTGGTACTTGGTGGGGATCACCGGGAGGTTGGCCACATCCGCAGTGTCCACATACTGCTTCACATCGTAAGGAGTGATTTCGGGAATGTTCTTGGCAATCTGCTGCTGCTCCTGCTGGGTCAGCGACATCTCTTCGAACTGTTTGTTCCACTCCTGGCGAAGTTTGTAGATGGGCTTGCCGAAGTACGCTTCCACCTTGTCGTCACCGCCGAGGGCGGTGCGGATGTCGTCTATATGCTGGTTGAGCTGCGCGCCCACCATCTCCTTGTTCACCACGAGGGAGTCCACTCTGGCCTGCATCAGGAGTATCTTGGTTTGGAGTATGCTCTCAAGTATCTCGCAGCGCATGTTCTGGTCCGAGGCATAGCCTCTCGCCCTCATTGTGCTGACCTCCTGCTCGAGGTCGGACAGAGTCACGAATTCGCCGCCTATTACGGCCACCGTCTTGTCGATGAGTCCGTTGTATTTCTGGGCGCTCAGTGCAAGGCAAACCAGCGTTAGAGCCGCTGCCGCTAATATCTTTTTCATTCGCTAATAGATTACAAATTGACCGTCGTCGGATGCTCCCTTCAGCAAGCTTTGTTCCAAAGCGACGAGCAGATCGTGTTTTCTTCCGCTGAGGATGTATTCCCTGATTCTTTCCGTGCAGAAATCGAAGGGCGCGACCCCGCTGCGGCGTATCTCACGCACGTATGCGACCTTGATGTCGGACGCGTCTTCGGATTCCATCCTTATGTAGGATTGGTTCATCTTCGCGAGCATCTGGCCGTAGTCCGTGCCGAACTCGCGCGCCAGCACCGCCGCGTCGATCCACTGATAACTCTTGTCGAAGTAGCGGATGGCGTACTTGTTCGCCAGACCCTCGACCGTCTCCATATCCTTGGGCTTGTTCGAGGACAGCAGCCTGATGATCTGGTCCTTCTGCTCCACATTCTTATATATGTCCACGAAGCGCACCTTCATAATCGGGCGCTCGAGCACGAAGAGGTTCTTGTGCTTGTCGTAGAAGTCCAGCATCTGATCTTCGGTCACGAGCGTGTCAAGCCTGTCGCCGATGAATCGCTGCTCGTAGCGGAAGCGCAGAAGGTCGCGCTTGTAGGCCTCGAGTTCCGCGGTCACATCCCTCTCGGCCTTGGACAACTGGCTCTGCGCCATGTCAGCGAAGATGATGTCCGTCGCCCAGGTGTTGATGTACTGCAGCGCCAGATTCGTGCTGTCCGCCAACGACACTCCCGATGGAATATATGCGTTTACCTCCGACTCATAGAGTTTGTGTCTCCCCACTCTCGCCACCACTTTATCGTCGTGGATGAACGACTGAATCGCCTGGCAGCCTGTGAACAATAATAAGGTTATAAGTATTTTCGCTGTTTTCTGCATAGCCTACAAAGATAATCAAATGTCCCCAAAAACGAAAAGGGCTCACCGCAAAGCGGCGAGCCCGATATTATAACATCCTTATTACTGTTTACTCGGCTTTCTTGGCCTTCGGAGCAGCCTTCTTGGCGGGCGCCTTGGGAGCGGCTTTCTCTGCCTTCTCCGCCTTGGGGGCCTTCTCTGCCTTCGGGGCCTTTTCGGCCTTAGGGGCCTCGAGTGATGCCTTCACAGCCTCGCTGAGTTTGGTGTACAGCGCGTCGGTCTTCTCAAGGAGTTCCTTGCGAAGGGCGATGTAGTACGCCTTCTTGCTGCCTTCAATCTTCGCCGAGACCTTGTCCATCAACTCGTTGTAGAGATTGACTGCCTCTTCGAAGAGTTCCGCCGCCTGCTCGTCAACCTTTGCATTGACTGTCGCGACCGTGGTGCAATCCTCGATAAACGCCTCAAGGATGTAAGCAATGTCTTTCTTGATGTCTCTGAGATTCATATCGTTCTGAGTTAATACGGGTACAAAGATAGTGTTTTTTCGGAAAAGAATCCAATTCTTTACAGGATGAACTGCCAGGTGTCTAGTTCAATACTGGCGGAGATGACGATGTAGAGAGTATGGGTGCCGCCTTCCATGGTACAGGACACTTCCTGATTGGCCCAGTCGTCCCCTGCCCCTGAAAGAGAGGCAAAGTCGGAGGCGTCTTGATTATCCAGACGGAAAGCCACCGTCCCTTTTCCTTTCAAGCGGCATGAAAGAGTGTGCGC
>CAJOHV010000047.1 GCA_905234485.1 uncultured Bacteroidales bacterium
GGCAGGGGAAGCAGGAATCGAACCCACATGGACGGTTTTGGAGACCGCTGAACTACCATTGTTCTATTCCCCTAAAAGAGGCAGGCTTCGCCTGTTAGGCTAGCCTGCCGGAAATACATTCAGGATTAACCAAGAACCTTGATAACCTGACCTGCGCCAACGGTACGGCCACCTTCGCGGATAGCGAAGCTAAGACCCTCGTTGAGTGCGACAGGGGTGATAAGCTGGACGTTGATTTCCACGTTGTCACCAGGCATAACCATCTCGACACCCTCCGGGAGAGAGATCTCACCGGTAACATCGAGTGTACGGATGAAGAACTGAGGACGATACTTGTTGTGGAAAGGAGTGTGACGTCCACCTTCTTCCTTCTTCAGAACGTAGATCTGTCCGAGGAAGTGTGAATAAGGCTTGATCGAGCCGGGCTTGGCAATAACCTCACCACGCTTGACTTCCTTCTTGTCAATACCGCGAAGGAGGAGTCCTACGTTGTCACCGGCCTCACCCTGATCGAGGAGCTTGCGGAACATCTCAACACCAGTAACAACTGTTGTGAGGGGTTTCTCGCGGAAGCCGACGATCTCAGCGGGATCGTTGACATGGACGGTACCGGCCTCGATACGGCCAGTAACGACTGTTCCACGGCCAGTAATCGAGAAGATATCCTCGATAGGCATAAGGAACGGTTTGTCGGTCAGACGGACAGGGAGAGGAATGTACTCATCGACTGCCTGCATGAGCTCCATAACCTTGTCTTCCCACTGGGGCTCTCCGTTGAGAGCGCCAAGAGCGGAGCCGCGGATAACGGGAGCGTTGTCGCCGTCGAAATCATACTTGCTCAGAAGGTCGCGAACCTCCATCTCTACGAGGTCAAGCATTTCCTCATCGTCTACAAGGTCAACCTTGTTGAGGAAAACGACCATCTTAGGAACGTTCACCTGCTTTGCGAGAAGCACGTGCTCGTTGGTCTGAGGCATGGGACCGTCGGTAGCAGCCACAACGAGGATTGCACCATCCATCTGGGCAGCACCGGTAACCATGTTCTTCACGTAGTCGGCGTGGCCAGGGCAGTCGACGTGCGCATAGTGACGTGCCTCGGTCTCGTACTCAACGTGAGCGGTGTTGATGGTAATACCACGCTCTTTCTCTTCGGGAGCGTTGTCGATCTGGTCGAAGGACTTGATCTTGCCTTCGTTACCCTTCACGCGGGCTGCGAGCACCTTGGTGATAGCAGCGGTGAGGGTAGTCTTACCGTGGTCAACATGGCCGATAGTACCGATGTTGACGTGCGGTTTGGTTCTTACGAATGTTTCTTTTGCCATAATATTATGAAATAAAAGTTGTCATAAAAAAAAGAGCCGATGATGGGATTTGAACTCATGACCTCATCCTTACCAAGGATGCGCTCTACCCCTGAGCTACATCGGCATTCTTTCGAGCGGGGTAGGAGAATCGAACTCCCATTTCCAGCTTGGAAGGCTGGCATAATAGCCATTATACGAACCCCGCAAAGTGGTGCCCCACTTGATTGGTGGGCAAGGATGGATTCGAACCACCGAAGGTATAACCAGCAGATTTACAGTCTGCCCCATTTGGCCACTCTGGTACTTGCCCAAAAACACTGCCTGAAATGTGCTCAGGCAGAGCGAGCCGATGGGCGGATTCGAACCGTCGACCCCGAGATTACAAATCACGTGCTCTGGCCAGCTGAGCTACATCGGCAGGTATGTCAATGTCCTTTTCTCTCAAAAAGGACTGCAAATATAGGGAACTTTTCGGAAAATCAAAAAAGATTTTATAAGATTTCTGTAATTTTTTTAGAAATCCCTTCGGCGTCGATTCCGCACTCCCTGCGCTGCGCCGCCTGCGTGGCGTGTTCGATGAATTTGTCCGGGGCTCCGATACCCGTCACGGGCACTCCCGGCGCCTTGTCGGCGAGATACTCGCACACCGCTCCGTAGAGGCCGCCCTTGAGCGAGCCGTCTTCCACAGTTATGATCTTCTTATAGGTCTTCGCGATATGATCGAGCATCTCCGTGTCCAGAGGTTTGAGGAAGCGGAAGTTGTAGACACCCACCTTATCTTTATGGGCCTCCGCCGCCTTGAGCGCGGCGTGGACGCACGGGCCGATGGCAACCACGGCTATGGAGTCGCCCCTACGTAGTTCGACCGCCTTCCCGAGCGGAAGTTCTTCCATCGGCGCGGTCCTCCACGGCGTCTCTTCCCCGCCCCCGCGCGGATACCTTATTATATACGGGCCGCCTTCGTGCTTCAGGGCCGAGTACATGAGGTTCTTGAGTTCGGCGCCGTCGGAGGGGGCGGCGACCACGCAGTTCGGGATGGCGCGGTACGCGGCCAGGTCGAACATGCCGTGGTGGGTTGCCCCGTCCTCGCCGACCAAGCCGGCTCGGTCGAAGCAAAGCACGACGGGAAGGTTCTGCAGGGCCACATCGTGGATGATCTGGTCGTATGCTCTCTGGGAGAAAGTCGAATAGATGTTGCAGAAGGGGCGCATGCCGGCGGCCGCGAGGCCTGCGGAGAAGGTGACGGCGTGCTCTTCCTCTATTCCCACATCGAAGAAGCGATCGGGGAACTCGCGCGCGAACAGATTCATTCCGCAGCCGCTCGCCATCGCCGGCGTGATGCCGACTATCCTGGAATCCTCTTTTGCGAGTTCGCATAGGACTTCGCCGAAGATGTCCTGGAAACGGTCGGGTCTGCTGGTGGAAACACGCCTCTCGCCGGTTTCAGGGTCGAACTTGCCGGGAGCGTGCCACACGCAGGGGTCGTCCTCGGCCGGACCGAAGCCGCTGCCCTTGGCTGTGATGCAATGCAGCACCACCGGGCCGTGGATATTCTTAATCTTACGGAGACTCTTTATGACCTGCTCGATGTCGTTGCCGTCCACGGGGCCGAAGTACCTGAGGCCGAGAGCCTCGAAGATGTCGCCGCCCGAACGCTTGACGATCCAGGACTTGAGGGAGCGTATCCATCTTTGCAGGAAACCTCTGATCCTTCTGTCTCCCAGCCTGTTCCATACCTTGTCCTTGAAGGTGTTGTACCTGACGCTGGCCGTTATCTTGAAAAGATTCTGATGCAGGCCTCCTATCGCCTTGTCTATAGACTGGTTGTTGTCGTTCAGAAGGATGAGAATGTTCGCCTTGCTGGCTCCGGCGTTGTTCAGCGCCTCGAAGGCAAGGCCGCCGGAGAGGGCGCCGTCGCCGATGAGGGCGACGCTATGCGCGTCCGATCCCTGCAGCGCGAATGCCTCCGCATAGCCGAGGGCGGCGCTGATCGAGTTCGAGGCGTGACCCACGCCGAAGGCGTCGTACTCGCTCTCGCTCATCTTCGGGAAGCCGCTCACGCCCTCGCTTGTGCGGAGGCGCTTGAACTCTTCCTTTCTGCCTGTGAGGATTTTATGTGCGTAAGCCTGATGCCCAACATCGAAGATCAACTTGTCCTTCGGGGCGTCGTAGACATAATGCAGACCGACTATCAGTTCCACTGCTCCCAGACTGGAAGCCAGATGGCCGGGATGCTCCGAACACACCTCTATCATATACGAACGAAGTTCAGAGCACAATTGCCTGAGCTGGTCCGTATCCAGCGACTTTATGTCTGCCGGGAAGTTGATCGTGTCCAGTATGCGGTCCATCAAAGTACAAATGTAGCACTTTATTTTGACTTTTCGCCCAAACGGAGTAACTTAGCAATTCGCTAAAATGATTGATAATATGTCAGAGAAAGTGCAGAAATTGATGAACGAATCGCCGGTAGCAAGGTGGACGGTTCTTATTTTGGTGGCGGCGATGATGTTCTTCGCCTATATGTTCGTGGACGTAATGTCCCCTCTCAAGTCTCTTGCGGAGACCAATCTCGGATGGAGCAGTTCCGTGTTCGGCAAATACGCCGCTTCGGAGTATCTCCTCACTGTGTGCGGTTTCCTGATTTTAGCAGGTATCATCCTGGACAAGCTGGGAGTGCGCTTCTCCGGTATCCTATCCGCAGGCCTGATGGTCTTCGGCGCCGGCATAAAGTTCATTGCCGTCAGCGACTGGTTCCAGACCACGGCATTCGCCGGCTGGCTTAACAGCTGGTGGATTGAGATGCCCGCAAGCGCCAAGCTCGCCGCCCTCGGCTTCATGATCTTCGGCTGCGGCTGCGAGATGGAGGGAACGAACGTCTCCAAGATCCTCGCGAAATGGTTCAAGGGCCACGAAATGGCTCTCGCCATGGGCCTGGAAATGGCCATCGCCCGTCTGGGCGTGTTCGCGGTGATGTGGATTTCGCCGCTCATTTCAGCGAAGTTCGGCGGCTCCGTCATGGCCCCGATGGGCTTCTGCGGTGCCCTGCTCTGCATAGGCCTTATGAACTTCATCATTTTTGCCTTCATGGACAGCAAGTTCGACAAGGGCCTGGTTGCAGCCGGTCTTGCCACTGAAGAGAAATCTCCGGAAGACGAGTTCCATGTCAGCGACCTCGGCACCATCTTCAAGAGCAAGATGTTCTGGATTGTGGCTCTGCTTTGCGTTCTGTACTACAGCGCCATCTTCCCGTTCCAGCGCTATGCCCCGAACTTCCTGGAAGAGACCCTGGGTGTCAGCCTGGATGAGGCGGCGAAGCTCTTCAGCGTGTTCCCCATCCTCGCTATGGCCCTCACTCCCCTGCTCGGCATCTTCCTGGACCGCATAGGCAAGGGTGCTTCGATGCTGATGATAGGAGCTGTGATTATGATAGTTTGCCACCTCAGCTTCGCTTTCCTTCTGCCGGTCTTCCCCAGCAAGGCTCTCGCACTCGTGCTGATCGTCACTCTCGGTGTCAGCTTCTCGCTGGTCCCTGCAGCCCTCTGGCCTTCAGTTCCGAAGATTATCGATGAGAAGATCCTTGGCAGCGCCTACTGCCTTATCTTCTGGGTGCAGAATATCGGCCTTTGCCTCGTTCCCGCCCTCATCGGTTCCCTGCGTCAGAGCACAGGCGGATACACTATCCCTATGATAGTCTTCTCATCCTTCGGCGTGTTGGCCTTCTTGTTCAGCATAGCCCTGAAGATCGAGAACCGCAAAAAGAACTACGGCCTCGAGCTCCCGAATATCAAGAAGGAAGAGTCGGCAGAATAGAATCTCTGCGTTATTTCGCGAGGAAATCGATCGCGCCGAAAAGGCCGAGCGAGGCGGCGAGCATGATGGCGCCGGCGAGCAGAACGCCGGCCATGACTGCGAGCACGCTCTTCTTGAAATCCATGTTGAGGAAACTCGCGGCAAGGGTGCCGGTCCAGGCGCCAGTGCCGGGGAGAGGAATTCCCACGAACAGAAGAAGCGCGATGTAGAGACCCGTGCCTTTCTTCTGGAGTTTGTCGCTTCCTTTCACTCCCTTGCTGATACACCAGCGGCAGAAACCTCCGATGAGTTTTTTGTCCTGTCCCCACTCCAGCACTTTACGCGCGAAGAAGAAGATGAACGGAACCGGGAGCATATTGCCTATGACGGCGATAATGATGGACGGAACGATGGGGAGCCCGACGCCGACCGCGTAGGGAATGGCGAGCCTGAGTTCCACCAGCGGAACCATCGAAATCAGGAAAACGATAATGTAATTCTTCAACATAAACTGCGGCAAATATAGGAAAAATTGCTAACTTGCACGATGACCTCGGCACGGTGCCGGGGAGTAAAAACTTACATAATTATGTCACTCAACAAAGTAATGCTGATCGGTAACGTTGGAAGAGACCCGGAAGTACGTTACCTCGATGGAAACTCTCAGGGCGGAACAAAAGTCGCCACATTCACTCTCGCCACTAGCGAGCGCTACAAAGACCGTAATGGAGAACTTCGCGAAAACACTGAATGGCACAACATCGTCTGCTGGCGCGCCAACGCCGATGTTGCAGAAAGGTTCATACACAAAGGAACCCAGTTATATATCGAAGGAAGGCTCAGGACCCGCAGTTACACCGATCCTCAGGGCGTGAAGAAGTACACCACTGAGATCCAGGTGGACACCCTCCAGCTTCTCGGAAAGCGTGAAGACGGAGAGGCCGCGGCCCCGCAGGGCGGCTACAACGCTCAGCCGGCGTACGGCGCCCCGGCCCAGCCTGCGTACAGCGTTCCCGCTTCTTCGCCGGCCCCTGCCGCCGCTGCCCCCGCCGCGGCCGCTCCCGTGGACGACATCCCCGCCGACGACCTTCCGTTCTGATCCGAGTGACGGGCGTGTTTGATAACGCCCTGATGCTCAGATAATTACACAAAACGATGTGCCCGATTTCAGGTACATCGTTTTTGTTAATACTCTATTAATCAGTTATTTACGAAACACGTCCCTATTTCACCGTGTCCAGAACTCCGGTAATTTGCGTGAAGACATCGCCGGCTCCGTGGCCGTCTGAACTGACGAACAGATTGTAGATGCCCTTCGAGCCCGAAGCGCGGCCGACTTTGAAGAGCGCCTTGGATTTCGCGGCGCAGTACTCGGCCGTGAAGCAACCTTCAGAGGTCAGATTAATGAACAGGTCTTCTCCAAGAGTCACTATCGGAGTGCGCTTATTGTGACGCGGCCTGCCGAGAAGAGTCAGATTACGCGGCCCCAGCAGATGTGCGCCCTTGATTTCCGGGCGTTTCTTGACTGACGTAAGCGCAAATATCTCCGACCTGATTTTCTTAGCGGAGAAATACTGGGTAATGGAAGAAACCAGAGCCTCGACTCCAGGCTCGTCCGCATCCACGAACACCACCGCCACATGCACCTTCGAAAGCGACGTAAATCCTGTCGGCACTTTCGATTTGCGCATGCGGAGCGCGAGCTTCCTGGCTATTCTTACTACAAGATTCATTATTTGGTGTTCGCCGCTATCAATTCACGAATTTCCACCTTGGCGTCTCTCCAACGCGGAATGTCGATCTTGGTTCCCACGACCTCTACCACCTTCGCCGCAATGATGGAGCCTATCTCGCCGCACACGCGCAGGGGCATCCCGAGTGCATGGGCATAGAGGAAACCTGCGGCGGAGGTGTCTCCGGCGCCGGTGGCATCCACCGGATCTGCTGGCCAGGGTTCAATGTAGTGCACTTCGTCGCCGGACTTTACGTATGACCCTTGCTTGCCCACCTTCACGACCGCAATCTTGCAGTGCTTGGAGATCTCGTCCAGCGAAGCCTGCGCATCCGGCAGTTTTGTGAACGCGCGCGCCTCAGTCTCGTTCGCGAAGACTATGTCCACATAGCGGTCGACTATATCGTGCAGGAAGGCTTCGTTGCTCTCGACGACGTTGTACGAGGCCATATCGAGCGAGATGATGCAGCCGGCGGAATGGGCCAGCTCCACCGCCTTGCGGATGAGGGCCTGAT
>CAJOHV010000048.1:0-5929 GCA_905234485.1 uncultured Bacteroidales bacterium
GCACGATCCCGCCGACATCCCGGCGCTCGTCGCCGCGGCAGGGGAGCGGACGCTTGTCGTGGGCAGCCGCAACCTCACGGCCGACGGAATGCCCTCCGGCAACACATTCGCGAACAAGTTCTCGAATTTCTGGTTCACCGTCCAGACCGGACGGAAACTCCCCGATACACAGACGGGCTTCCGGGTCTATCCGCTGGAAGACCTCCCGTCCCTGAAACTCCTGACCGCGCGGTATGAGGCGGAATTGACCCTCCTCGTCTTCTCCGCCTGGAAGGGGCTGACGCTGAGCAGCTTCGGAGCCGCAATCCAGAAGATAATAGTGCCGGATAAGGACGGCAAACTCGCGGATGTCGTGATTGGTTACGACAACCTGGAGAGTTATATGAAAGACGGTCCGTGCGCGGGAAAGTGCCCGGGAAGATACGCGAACCGAATCGCCGAGGGCAGCCTCGAGATAGACGGGAAGATTTACGACCTTCCCATCAACAACGGCCCCAACCATCTTCACGGCGGACCGGAGGGATTCCAGAACCGCAACTGGGAGAGCCGCGAAGTAGACGGAGGCGTGGAGTTTATGTACTTCTCCGAGGACGGCGAGATGGGCTATCCCGGCAACCTGAAAGTGGTAGCCAGATATGAGTGGAGCGAAAACAACGAGTTAAGACTGACCTTCACCGCCCAGTGCGACGCGCCGACGGTCATAAATCTGACCAACCATTCATATTTCAATCTGGACGGTCACGACAGCGGCAGCGTTCTGAACCACAAACTCAAACTGAACGCGTCGCTCTATCTCCCCACGGACAACACCTTGATCCCCCTCGGCGAGCCGGATCCGGTGGCGGGTACGCCTATGGACTTCCTCGAGCCCAAAGCCATCGGAAAGGACATCAAGGAAGACTTCCCCGCCCTCAACTACGGCAAGGGCTACGACGCGTGCTGGATTATCGACGGCTATCAGAAGGGCCAACTGGCAGAAGCGGCCGAACTCACCGCCGAAAAGAGCGGCAGAACCCTGAAAGTCTACACCACCCAGCCCGGCATCCAGGTCTATACAGGAAACTGGCTCAAAGGCTGCCCTACCGGTAAGGGTGGCGCAATCTACGACGACTACTGCGCCGTGGCTCTTGAATGCCAGCACTTCCCGGACAGCCCCAACAATCCCGATTATCCCACCACCCTCCTCAGGCCCGGCGAGACCTTCGAAGAGGCCATAATATTCGCATTCGGATGCAGCAATATCTAGACCTTCTTAACAAGATAATGAAGGACGGCGCGGTCAAGACAGACCGCACCGGCACCGGCACGAAAAGCATCTTCGGCTACCAGATGCGTTTCAACCTCGCCGACGGTTTCCCGCTGCTGACCACCAAGAAAGTGTTCACCCGCGGAATAATCGAGGAACTTCTCTGGTTCTTGAAAGGCGACACGAACAAGAAGCACCTGCAGGAGAAGAATGTCCACATCTGGGACGAGTGGGGTGACGACGAAACCGGCGAACTCGGTCCCGTCTACGGTCACCAGTGGCGCGCGTGGGACACCTACGACGGCGGACATATAGACCAGATTGCGAACGTCGTGGACCTGATCAAGAACCACCCGGACTCGCGGCGCATCCTCGTGAACGCGTGGAATGTGGCGCAGGTGGACCAGATGGCGCTGCCGCCCTGCCACTGCCTGTTCCAATTCTATGTGGCGAACGGCAAACTCAGTTGCCAACTCTACCAGCGTTCGGCCGACGTGTTCCTCGGCGTGCCGTTCAACATCGCCTCCTACGCCCTTTTGACTATGATGCTGGCGCAGGTCTGCGGCCTCGAGCCGGGCGAGTTCGTGCACACTACGGGCGACACTCACCTCTACCTCAACCACATGGAGCAGGTGAAAGAGCAACTCAGCCGCACGCCCCGCCCCCTCCCCGTTATGCATATCAACCCCGAAGTAAAAGATATATTCTCCTTCAAGGTGGAAGACTTCACCCTCGAAGGCTATGACCCCTGGCCCGCAATCAAGGCCCCGGTAGCAGTGTAAAAACCCGAAGAAGTATGAAAAAGTGCATCATCGTCGCAGTCGCGGACAACTATGGAATAGGTGTCAAGGGAGACCTTCCCTGGCACATCTCGGAAGACCTCAAGTACTTCAAAGCCGTTACCGCCGGTTATCCGGTGATAATGGGCCGCACCACATACTTCTCACTGCCTTTCAGACCGCTTAAGGGGCGTAAGAACATAGTGCTCAACCTCGGCGGCGATCCTATCCCGGAGGTCACTTGCGTATACTCCTTCGACGAAGCGTTCCGCGAGGCCGAGGAGACTGGCAAAGACAAGTGCTTCATCATGGGCGGCGCATCGGTCTACAGAGCCGCGCTCAATGAAATGGACCGCCTTTATATCACCCACGTGCATACCGAGGTAAAAGACGCGGATGTCTTCTTCCCGGTGATAGACCCGGAGATTTGGGAGAAAATCAGCACCTCGGAGACCCATACGGACCCGGAGACAGGCTTCGAGTTCGAGTTTGTAGTGTATGAGAGAAAACTTCGGCGGTAGAAGAGCCGCCATCCTGGCCATGGCCGGGTCCGCCATCGGACTTGGCAACATCTGGCGTTTCCCGTATATGGTCGGGCAGAACGGCGGAGCGGCGTTCATCATCGTGTATCTGATGGCCGCCATCTTCCTCTGCGTCCCGATCTTCCTGTCCGAGTCCATAATCGGCAAGCGTGCCCAACTCAGCACGGTCGGCGCCTTCGACAAACTGGCCCCCGGCACGCCGTGGAAATGGATAGGATTGTTCACCTTCTTCGCCCCGCTCATCCTCGTCTCGTACTACAGCGTCGTGGGCGGATGGTCCATCGCCTACCAGGTCCGCGCCCTCTCGTTCGCCGTTTCGGACGCCGCCATGACGCAGGCGGACCACTCCGCGCGCTTCGGCAGTTTCATCTCGTCCACCTGGATCCCTCTCGTCTGGCACACCGTCTTCATCGGCCTGACCGCACTGATCGTAAAGCTCGGCATACGCAAAGGAGTGGAGCAGTTCACAAAGGCGACCACCCCGCTGCTGTTCGTGCTGATAATCGTGATTATGGGCTACTCGCTCACGCTCCCGGGCGCGAAAGCGGGCGTAGACTACATGCTGAGGCCGGATTTCAGCAAACTGACCGGCTCTGCGATGCTGTCCGCCATGGGCCAGGCTTTCTACTCGCTGTCGCTCGGCGTGGGCTGCATCCTCACCTACGCGTCCTATATGAAGCGCGGTGAGAATCTGCTCGCCACGGGAGTCGGCACTGCCGTGTTCGACCTTGCGTTCGCGCTCCTCGCTGGCTTCGCGATTATGCCGGCCGTGTTCGCAGCCGGTATTGCCCCCGGCGCCGGCCCAGGCCTCATCTTCGAGACTCTGCCGTTTATCTTCTCGTCTATGGGGCAGGCCCATCCGGTCATCAGCCACGTCATCGCCATCCTGTTCTTCACCACCATCGTCTTCGCGGCGCTGACCTCTTCGGTGAGCATGCTGGAGACCTGCGTGGCGTTCCTTGTGGACGAAAAGAAGATGTCCAGGCGCCGCGCCACCCTGATGCTGTTCGTCATTTGCTGGGCGGTCGGCGTGCTCTGCTCACTCTCGTTCGGTCCGCTCAAAGACTTCCATATCCTCGGCAACACCGTCTTCAACTTCTGCGATAAACTAATCTCCAACTTCGTGATGACCATCGGCAGCCTCCTGTTCGTGATATTCGTGGGTTGGAGGATGAAGAAGGCAGATGTCTACGACGAGTTCACCTGCGGCGGAAGGCTGCGCACGGGAAAGGTGTTCAAGCCTCTGTATTTTATGATACGGTGGGTCGCTCCGATAGCGATTATTGTGATTTTCCTGTCCAACCTGTTCATTAAGTAATGCGTCCGGCCGCCCTCAGAAAATTACTTCTGACGGTCTTCCTTGCGGGGGCCGGGGCTTTCGCTGCGAACGCCCAGTTCGTCGTGGACGGTACGGAAAGGACCTTCGTCAGGTGGCATCAGATAAAGACAGAGGACTACCGCTTCGTCTTCCCGGCGACTATGGATTCGCTCGCGCGCGTGTATGCCTCTGAGTGGGAGCGCTGGAAACTGCCTGTGTCGCATTCAATCGGCTATGTGCCCAACGAGGCTTATCGGCTTAAGATGCCGGTAATTCTTCACCCCTATCTGGGTTATTCCAACGGTATGGTGGTCTGGACCCCGCGCCGTATGGAGATGTACACCGGCCCGGATATGTACACGCCGGACCCCATCGCCTGGCCGACAGTACTTGCCATCCACGAACAGCGCCACGTCGCCCAGTTGCAGTTCGTCCGTGAAGGCTCGTTGAAAAAATGGAGTTATCTGTTCGGCGAGGCGCCGGCCGGCCTGTTTTCGATCTACTATTTCGACCCTTCGCACTGGGAAGGCGATGCCGTGGCGATTGAGTCCGCCTTGTCTATGGGCGGCCGGGCGCGCACAGCCGACTTCCTGGAGTACTACCGCGCGAGTTTCGACGAGGGCGAGTTTCGCAACTATGAGCGCTGGCGCTACGGTTCCCAGCGGCTCTACACCCCGGACTACTACAAAATCGGCTACCTCGCCATCGGCGGCGTTCGCGCGGTCTACGACAAGCCGCTGTTCATGAAGGACTACTACGACTGGAGAATGTCCTACCGTAAGCAACTCAAGCGCCAGACGAAGATGAAGTTTAAGGACGCCTTCGGCGGGGTTATGGCTGTCCAGGACAGCCTATGGCGGGCGGACGATTCGTCGCGGGCGCCCTTCCAGCCGATGGACCGGCTTACCGAACCGGGGCGCTATTACGTCTCGTACTCAGGCCTGACGCTTGCGGACGGGATAATTTATGCCCGCAGGTCAGGAATTGCCGACAACGCGGAGATAGTCGCCGTGGACACCGCATCCGGGCGGATCAGCCGCCTACATTCGACGAGCGCCTCCTCTGCGTTTACCGCTTCAGGCGACAGGCTCTACTGGTCGGAAAACATCTATAATCCCCGTTGGGAGATGCATTCGAACAGTTCTCTGCGCTATCTGGAAGGCGGCCGAACGCGCACCCTCGTGCGCAAGGGCCGCTGGTTCAACCCCAAGGCCTTCAGCGACACGCTGACGGCGTGCCGGACAAACCACGACGGCTCCGCAGATGTTGTGCTTTTGAGCGCTTCCGACGGTGCGGTTCTGGCCGAATTCCGTGCCCCGGATGGAATGACGCCCTACGAAGCCGTCATAAATGGCGGAGAAGTCTTCTGTGCGGCTCTTACGGACGTCGGCGAGGGGATTTACCGTCTGCCGTCTTTCGCGCCCGTTCTGGCGCCTTCTTTCGTGAAAATCAACCACCTGTTTGTTTTTGACGACAAGATATTCTTTACATCGGACCGCACCGGTGTAAACGAATTGTATTCTTTGGGCCCTGGCGGAGTACTACAGCACACCAACCTGAAGGCCGGCGGACAGGACTTCGTCTTCGGCGACGACGGACAGTTGTACTTCACATATCTGCGCTCGAACGGACGCATGATCTGCCGCACGCCTGTGGACAGTCTGCCCGTGCGCCCGGTCGATTTCAGCGAAAGGCACCGCTATGAACTGGAAGAGCGCCTCACCGCTCAGGAAGCCGCACTCGCAGCCGCCCCGGACACGGCCGCGCCGGTTATCGGCGAGACGAAGCGATACTCCAAACTGGCGCACGCAATCAAGATTCACTCCTGGCTTCCCTTCTACGCAGACTACGACGAACTCGAATCGATGAGTTTTGAGAGCCTGACCACCAGCCTGGGCCTCGGCGCCACGGCATATTTCCAGAACGACCTCAACACTTTATATGGTTCCGTGGGATACAACTATGTTCCCGGAATATTGATGAAAGACAGTCTGGCGTAGCTCTCAAAAGCCGACTTGCAATCGCGATACGGCAGATGATAGTC
>CAJOHV010000048.1:5976-8974 GCA_905234485.1 uncultured Bacteroidales bacterium
CGCACCTACGTGCCCCTGAACTTCAGTTCGGACGGCTGGTCCAGGGCTGTCATCCCTATGGCGGAAATCGACCTCGCCCCGACGGATCAAACCTCAGGCGACGGGCGCATCGTCCACGAACTAACGGCCACAGCCGGCCTTCGCGCATACTCAGTCCTGCCGACCCTCAAATCGTGCTACTTCCCTCGTCTGGGAATCGGCGCATCCGTGGGCGTGTCGAAGGTCTTCGACTTCGATCCCGCGCTTCCCTACGCCTCCGTCTATGGCTACCTGCCCGGCTTATGGAAAACCCACGGCATCGGACTCAGCGCAAGTTATTCGACCGAACCGTTCACCAATGAAACAGTAACCAAAGGTTTCGGAATCACCCTGGCCACCACGGAACTTCGCGCGAACTACGCAATTCCTTTCCTGTCTGTGGACTGGAACGGGCTAAGTCCGCTGGTCTATGTGAGGAACTTCGAGTTCATCCCCAAGGCTTCGTTCACTAATTACAGCCTGCTGTGGGACCCCGCCAGGGTTACTCCTTCAGGCGGCGACACGTCGTTCAACGTGTGGACTGCGGGCGCAGCGCTCGACGTGGTCTTGGGGAACTTCTGGTTCATCCCCTACAATATCCGGTTCGGAGTGTCAGCCGTTTATGTGCAAGGCAACCCCGACCCCGAGGCAAAGCCCTACGAAATCAATCTGATATTAAACATCGACCTATGATATGCCCTAAATGCGGGAGCGAATTCGACGCTCCGGACGTAAGAAGCATCAACGTTGCCAAAGACCCTTCGCTTAAGGACCGGGTGAAGGACGGCTCGCTTTTCGTGTGCCGCTGCCCGCGCTGCGGCGCTTCATCGCTTGCTCAGGAGCCCGTGCTGTATCACGACCCTTCTGCTCAGTTGCTGATAGCCTTCACCTCGGCTCCGCTGAGCTCCGAAGGCCTTGAGGGCTACACCTGCAGGCTGGTCAGTTCGATAGGCGAACTTATCGAGAAAGTGAAGGTCTTCGACGCCGGACTGGACGATATCGCGCTCGAACTCTGCAAATACGTCACTGCCCAGGAACTCAAAAAGGATGTCGCGTTGAAGTTCCTGAAGATGGACGGCCCCGACGGTGAAATCACCCTTACCTATCCCGAAAAGGGCGAAATGCAGATGCTGGTAATAGGCTACAACGTCTATTCAGACTGCATGGGTATAGTCGAGCGCAACCCCGTGCTTCGCGAAAAATCGCAGGGCCTGGTTCGTATCGATCAGGATTGGGTCGCCCAGTTTATTGCAGGCTGATATACCTCTTTTAAATTTTCTTTACCTCGAAACCTTTTTCGCTCAAATGGTCCTTATTTCGTAGGGGTCGGGGCCGAGGAAGCGGCCGAGCAGAGGGTCGTACAGGCGGGCGTTGGCGTTTATGAGGCCTCGTATCCGAGGGTCTCCGTGCTTGGCAGGTGTCCTGTCCTGCTTAGGCCGGGCGGGGTTATTTTTATAAACGCCATTATGTCATCTCGATTCGGCCTCACGTTCGGCACACTCTTTCAGCACAGTTTCATATGGTGGCCACATCCTAACATTTATCATTTTTTCTGAGGGTGGGAAGGAGATGTCAACAAGTGGTGGGCAAAAGTAATCTGCAGAAAGATCATACCTTACTATATACTGATCATTTAAAAAAGTGCCAGTCCAACCATACTTATTAATAGTGTCCTGATTGAAGATATAAACCGATAGAATCCCTTTCTGAGTCGTACTCAATAGTCTTTCATAGGTGCCACACGTAGATCCCCAAATAACACAAGTATCAACTATATTTTGCCGAATACAGAAAGCATTCAATGAGGCAGGAAGCGTCGTGTCTGGATAAGAAAAACCGGAATTTAAACCATCTGCGACAAATACAGCAAGTTTGATATTAGAATGATTAATTAAATAAATCTCAACATCACCGGGCTCCATACAACCATTGGTGGAGAAAAGGAGCGCAATCAAAAAAACAGGAATAAATGTTTTCATACAATTCTATAAATGAGTGGGATAACGAGATTCGAATTTAGTCCAGTCAACTCCGTAGTGTTTCTCAAAGTACTTTGAGGCATTTCTATTTGCCCGCATTTCATATGACTTATAATTGTGGGAAAACGCGGTCTTCCCAGGTACTGCGTGGCTATTCGACGCACTGATACTACTCGGGATGCCGATGGCAAACAAATACGAGACGCCAAATCTTTTGCTATCTACAGTGTGCCCCCATTCATGCATAAATAGAGGAGTGTGGAGCACATAATCATCAAAAGGTTCTGGGCCGATTTCACTCCAAAGGTCAATATTGCAATAATTGCCTAAAGTAACTCCTTGTTGAACGCCTGCATATTCATCTGTGACAAAAGCAGCTCCGGCCATGTAATCAACCCTATCTGCCCAACAATTCCTTATTTGAGACCAAGAATATCCTAAGGATTGTTGTGCGTATTCCCACGTATGTCGAAGAATGCCTTCTCCAGCCTGACCAAAAAATCCCTTGTTCTCATCAAGATAAAAGTTCCCGAGCAAAATCTTTCCTGCATTGGCCACACCGTTCCACCCATCGTGAATTGCTCCGCCTAAGATGCCGACCGTAGAGGCTGCACCTGCGGTTCCCTGCAATCCGGCATATCCATATAATCCTACTTTTCCGATAACACCAAGGGTCCCGCCTTTTGCCACCAGTGCGGCCAATCCACTAAGCCCAGCATAAGTAGTGGCTCCGACAACAAATCCGGCCAGCGCACCCGAATAAAAGTATTTAGCCCAATTCCAATTTCCCAAATCATCTCCTCTGATTGCATGTGCTGCAAGATTCCCAAAGCCAAAAACGTATGCACTAATTAGGCCAATGGTCAGCATAGTTCCTATGAATTCCCCACTCTCATCCGAATACTTCAGCGGATTATTTAGGCAGTAGGAGTATCGGTTGTAGTTTTGGGAAAACTCCGGATCCTGAACGTAGGGGTCAGGACTGAGGAAGCGACCGAGGA
>CAJOHV010000049.1 GCA_905234485.1 uncultured Bacteroidales bacterium
TTGTACTTCGACAACGAATCTTTGCCCATTTTCATCAACACACTCAACGTCCACACGGATACTCTTCCGGTCGGGATTTTGATTTGTGGATTCTTCGGGCGTGTACTCAATGCAGGCAATCTTCCTCTCTGGGATGAGAGCTTGAAGGAACAGCAGCATCAGTCTTTTAGCATCTCCATACTCTTTGAATGATCGTTTGAAGGCGGTGTCTAGCAGGAGGTCTGCATAAACGGTTTTTTGAAGTTCTTTTACCATATCTGTTTCGTTTAGTTGTTTTAGCCCCAAACATATGGCATTTATCCGAAAGACCACCGAAAGAAATGTATCTTTTTATGAAAGAAAAGTCTCTTTCGTAGAAAAGATTTTTTTCAGAAACGTATTCCCTTACTTACTGTAAAAGATGTCGTTACCTATTCAGTCCCTCGAGACTCAGTAAAGCTTCTTTTCTCGCGAGTCCTCCTGCGTAGCCGGTGAGCTGTCCGTGGGCGCCGATGACTCTGTGACAGGGGATGATGATGGATATGGGGTTGCGGGAGATGGTGCTGCCTACGGCTTAGGTTACAGGCTCTTCACCAGCTCCTCCAAACTTCCCACAACCTTATCGAACAGCTTGTACATCAGCTCGGGCTCGACCATCTCGGGGATGTAGACGATGACTCGTTTGCCTTTGCCGGCCATCCAGCCGGCTTCGGTGTGGGCACTGCGGCCGCAGGGGAGTATGAGCACACAGGTGTCTGCCCATTCAAGGGCGTCCAGGTCGGCCTTGAATTGTTTCTCTGCAAGCGGGTGGCTCAATCCTTCTACGTACTGCTCAAACGTCCAATTTGGAGCATTCTCATCCACGTCGGTCCAGTGGAAGCCGGCTCCGCCATGGGGAGGGTTGCGGAAGTCGTAGACTTGGTGGCCTGCTTCGCGCAGGCGCGTGACCACCTCGGGGTAGTATGGGTTCCTCCAGCTGGAAGCGACGTAGATTTTTGACATAGGTGTGATGGGGTTAATGTGGTCTACTTCCTCCTAAACCACGACGCGCCTTTGCTGGTGCTGACGTAGAGGTGGCCGTCGGAGGTGTTGGCGAGGAGTTCGCGGCCGGAGTCGAGAAGGGCGGTGAAGGTGTGGCAGGTGGACGATGAGCAGCGGCAGTACCACGACGCGCCCTTGCTCGTGCTGATATAGATTCCCTTGCTGGTGAGGGCGATGAGTTCGTCGCCGTACACTATCAGGTCGCGGAATTCTCCGCAGCCGCTACCGCTATAGCGCGTGTACCAACTCGCGCCCCTGGTGGTCGACACCTCGATGTGGTTCTTCGCCTGGTTGATCCGGATCTGTTCGTTCCCGTACTGAATGAGTTGTGGCATATGTCCCTCCTTCTAGTGTTTTGTCAAAAATACGAATAATAATCGTAACGCCCTAACTGTCTGTGTGTCAAGATTTTCTCGTCTTGGCGCGCGTCGTTTTATGGGGTATCTTTGCGGAAAAAACTTAAATATGGAACACATCACAAATACAGTATCAAGAAGAGAAATCATGATCTATCAAACTCCAGATGGGACAACTAGTATCGAAGTTAGATTCGAAAAGGAGACCGTTTGGCTTACGCAGGATCAGTTGGTGACGCTTTTCCAAAGGGACAAATCAGTTATATCCAGACACATAAGAGACATCTTTAAGGAAGGAGAATTAGACCCCAAAGTGGTCGTTGCAAAAAATGCAACAACCACCAGACACGGCGCAATTGCAGATAAAACCCAAACACATGAGAAGTTGATATATAATCTGGATGTCATTATATCTGTCGGGTACCGAGTGAAATCTAAACGTGGAACGCAATTCCGCATCTGGGCAACTAGCGTTCTCAAAGAATACCACATTGGCGCCTCGTTAAAAGACCTCGGCAAAAAGTGGTTCGCTTTTTCTCTGATGAGCGACCTTGCCCCTGAAGAGATTATCTCCTCTTGAATCCGCGAAGCTGCCACACGCTTGGGTGCCACACAGGTGGTTGTGAGGGGCGTGGGTGTGTGGCTGCGAGCAATTTTGCCCCCAGCCACACGCTGACCCTCAATAGCAGTATGTCTGGGGCGGGTGCCCGTGTGGCTAGTGCGCGGGAATACAGGGAAGAATTGAAGGATCTTTCAACTGTCGCACGGAGACGAAAGCAAAAGATGATGACAGCGCCACTGCGGCGATCAAACAAATAAGGAATCTTTTCGTGTTCATAGTTCCAAAAATAAGAGAAAATATTAATTCGTATCTTTGCTAAGCAGAATCAAAAAACGTATGACTCGAACAATAGCCCTTGCCATGGCGCTGTGCGCATTCCTCTTCGCGGCTTGCACCCCCGACCCCGAACAGGAGCCCTCCACGGACGTCAACACTCCCACGCACATCAACCCGCAAGACCCTTCAGACCCTCAGGATCCGAACCTGACTGACCCAACAGATCCTGACGACCCGGACGATCCGGAGCCGCAGAAGCCCGAGCCGCAGGACGACGGCGCCGTGGACCTTGGGCTGTCAGTGAAATGGGCGAGTTGCAACTTGGGCGCGACGGTGCCGGAGGAGTTCGGCGACTACTACGCCTGGGCGGAGACAGAGCCGTTCTACTCCAGCCTGGACCCGTTGACATGGAAGGCGGACAAGCCCGACGGCTACTCCTGGAACTCCTGTAGTTGGTTCGGAAATTACCCGAATGTGACGAAGTACTGCCCGGCCGGGCTTGACATTTACTGGGGCATGGAGGGCGACCCTGACGGCAAGACCATCATCGATCCGGACGACGACGCGGCCACGGTCGCGCTCGGCAGCCCCTGGCGCATCCCCACCGAAGAAGAGTGGAACGAACTGGAAAGCCAGTGCACGTGGACCTGGGCCACTCACGACGGCGTCGACGGCTTCGAAATCACCGCCGCTAACGGCAACGGTATCTTCCTCCCCGCGGCCGGCATTTTCGACGCGGTTAACCTCCTCGACTCGGGAAGTCTCTGCGCTTACTGGTCCTCTGACCTGAACACCAATCTACCCGAAAACGCTATTCTTCTGCACCACCATTCGGACTACGGCTTCACCGCCTCCTGCGTCCGCTACGACGGCAGCCCCATCCGCCCGGTGAAAGAACCCGAAGCGAAATAAAATTATCTTCGGCGGCGTGGAGCTGAGGGACTAGTCCCAATCAAAATTCTCGCGACCCGCGCCTAGTTCGAAGTGGTACTTCGCGATGCCGAGGTCGATGACGGTGTAGCCGACCATCGAGAAGAGCGCCTGGGCGCGGACAGTGCGGGGCCCGACGAGGGTGAAGCGGAACTTCTGCTGGTTGATGGCGGTGGGCGCGAGCAGCGCGGCTTCGACCCCGCGCAGGAACCATTCGGGCGGGGCGGCAGAAGTTTCGTAGAACTGCTCGATCGGTTTGAGCGGATGCGGCACCCCCGGCGTGAGACCATAGCCCAGCGAGATCACGCAGTGGACTATATCCCCACGCCGCAGCGTGAACGTGCCCGGAATCTTCGTATACGTCAGCCCGACCCAGCAGGTGTTCAGCCCGAGCGTCTGCGCGAGCAGCACCAGCGCTTCGCCGTGGTACCCGACTGCCTCCTCGGCCTCGCGACCTTTCGGCCCCGCCATGACGAGGTAATTCCGCACGCCGGAGAACTGCCCATACTTCCACACCCCGCTCGCGAACGCCCGCGGCTCCTCGAGCACGAGTTGGACGTTAAGGCCGGCGGCGCTATTGATCTTCGCGATCGCATCCTGCAGCACGCTGACCTTTTCCGCCTCGATAGGGCGGTCGATATACCTGCGCACGGAATGGCGCTCCTTTATGGCTTCTAACAGTGTCATGGTCTTATTGATTCAGCATCGCCTCGCAGGCGGTCAGCAGATCCTGGAAGGTCTGCTCGAAATCGCCCGTATACCAGGGATCGGCCACGTCGCGGCCACTGCCCGCGTAGGACATCATCAGGTGAATCTTGTGGTCGGGGTCCGCGGGGATGATGCGGCTGATGAGGCGCAGATTCGACGAGTCCATGCAGATGATGCGGTCGAAACGCCCATAGTCACTCGCGTCGATGCGCCGGGCGCGCTTCTCCTGGTCGAACGGAACGCCGTGCTGCGTCAGGCACCTCTTTGCCGGGGGATAGATGGGGTTGCCCTCCTCCTCCCACGACACCGCGCCCGACTCGATATAGTATTCTTTCTCGAGCCCCTTAGCCTTCACCAGCGCCTTCAGAATAAACTCCGCCATCGGGCTCCGGCAGATGTTCCCATGGCACACGAACAGTACCCTTGTCATACTTACAAAACACAGGGATCGGCGACAAACTTAATTCTCCACCGCCAGCGGCGCAAGCTGGAGGAAAAGTTTTTTCATGAAATAAGTATTATAAGGGACAAATATAGCAATTATACGGTTAATCAACCCTTACAGGCTTTTGTTTTCAGCGAGAATACTACTATATTCGCAGAAAAGGATATTGCTATGAAAACGAAGTTCTTTTTTATATACGTGTTTGTCGGGATCGCCTTCCTTGGCGCATGCCTGTGGGTGTTCTTGACCGGCGGGAAGAACGCGAAGGCGGTTAACGCTAAGTATCGTCTCGGCGGAATTGTCCTTACCGCATGGGCGGTCATGTCGGTGGTTTCTTGCGACGTGCCCGGCATCTTCAATGGCGGCGGCGAAGGAGGAAACGGAATGGTCATGTGTTATGATCCCGTTCCGACGAATTATCCGATAATCAGTATCCAAAAAGTTGATCCCCAGCAGAAGATTGACGAGTTAAAGCCTGGCGATACTATCCACGTAAAAATCGAGGAC
>CAJOHV010000050.1 GCA_905234485.1 uncultured Bacteroidales bacterium
GCATCTGATGCGGTCAGTGAGCCTGCCATCATCGAGCCCCAGCCGCCTCCAACACACAGGGCGGCCTTCTCCTCCAGAGTCAATTCCGCGAGGATTTCATCGATATTATCACTGTTAAGCATAGGTTGGGCAGTTGCTGCAAGAGCACTTAAAGTTGCCATGGCAAAAAGAATAAAACGCCTCATTAATAAAATATTTTAAAAACGAATACACAAAAATACAAACTTTTTGAAAAAATATTTTGCAGATATGAAAAGTTGACTTATATTTGCATTCGGAAATGATAAACAACTCAACTTACTAACGTAAGGATTCTAACCAACAATAATTAACCTTCTTAAGGTAATACACTACTAACTAATCGTTAAGGCTCGCTGTGAAGCGAGCCTTATACGTTATACGCAGCTGCGTATAACGTATAAGGCTCGACCCGACTACAATCCCCCTGCACCCCCAAGGGACTGTGGGGCGTACCCCCCCAGACCCCCTGCCTGACGGTCCTTCGGACCTTTAAGTTATTTGATGCGGACAGGAGCGTCGTCGTAGAGGATGAACCTCTTGGCTTTGCGTATCCACTTCTGCTCTTCTGCTTTGACGTGTTCCTGGACTATGTCGAAGGTGATGCCGCCTCGGAGGTATTCGCTTATAACGGGGTCCGCGACTTTCACATGGAGTTGCGGGAGCATCTCGAACTGCGAATAGTGGTCAGCGAAATAGCGCATCAGTTCGAGCGTGTGCAAAAGCGAATGATAACGGGCTTCAGGCTTCAGGATAATCTGGTAGCCGTAACATCTCTCACCGGAATAACGGCCGGCGGACGGGGTGAACGAACACGGCCGCATCAGCACGCCCTCGGGGCACGGCGGCGCGGCGACCGTACCAGGCTTGAGCCAGGGGGCGCCGATGTACTCGTACGGCCGCGCCGTGCCAATGGCGGGCGTGACGGTCGTGTTGTTCCAGAGTCCGCCTCCGCTGTACATATACGCCGAAAACAGACCGGGAAGATCTGAGGACGGGGCTATGGTCCACGGCATTATATCCGCCGCCGAACGGTTGGTCGCCGCCGAAATGACATGCAGCGGGAACTTGGCGTCGATTTCATTCACATAGAGGTTGCACAGTTCTCCCAAAGTCAACCCGTGCCTATGCGCCACCTTCGGCGTCCAGATGTCCGCCTCGATTGCGGGTATGGTGCCCTCCACGCTGCGGCCGGCGGGATTGAAGTGATCCACGATATAGATTGACGGACCTTCTTCCATCCTGGCGCGCGTGCTCAGCAGACGCATCACGTCGCGCGTGAAATTGAAGTAGCGTGTTCCCACATCCTGAATCTCCACTACAAGCGCGTCCAACCCCTCCAAGTCCTCCTGGGAGAACTCGATGTGGTTGGTTCCGGGCGTCAATTCAGTGCCTTCGGGCTGGAACAGGCGTACCAAGTTGCCGCGCTCGCGGAAAATATCATACAGATACTTCCCGGTCGAAGTGTCGAAGCAGTTCTGAGTGCAGAAACAACCGACGCGGCCCTGCAAAAGGCCGCGATCGAGTTGCTCCTCTATGGGGGTTGTTCTGAAACTGAACATTATTTTGCAAGAAGGTCGAGGGCGAACTTCACGATCTCCTCTCCGAGAGCCTCTGCTTCCGCCTCGGTCGGGGCTTCGCTGTAGACGCGGATGATGGGCTCGGTGTTCGACTTGCGGAGGTGCACCCACTTGCGGCTGGCCTCGAAGTCGATCTTCACGCCGTCGATTGTGTTGATCTTCTCGTCCTTAAATTTCTCTTTGAGGGCCTCAAGCACAGGCACGACTGCCGATGCATCCGGCAGATCAATCCTGTTCTTTGCGATGAAGTACGGAGGCAAGGTCGCCTTCAACTGGCTGACTGTGATGCCCTTATGGGCGAGATGGCTAAGGAAGAGAGCCACTCCGACCATAGCGTCGCGGCCGCAGTGAGATGCGGGATAAATCACGCCTCCGTTGCCTTCGCCGCCGATGAGAGCGCCCATCTTATGCATAAGAGTGGTCACGTTCACTTCGCCGACCGCGGATGCGTAGTAAGTTCCGCCGTGGGCCTCGGTCACATCGCGAAGGGCGCGGCTCGAACTGAGGTTGGAGACGGTGATGCGCGGCTGCACGCCCGCCTTTTCTGCTCTCTCGAGCAGGTAATCCGCCACGCTCACGAGGGTATATTCCTCCACGAACGGGTCGCCGGTCTCGCAGATGAATGCCAAACGGTCCACGTCCGGGTCCACGCTGATTCCGAGGTCCGCCTTCTCGCGCACGACTGTCTCACGCAGTTCGATCAGGTTCTTCGGGAGCGGCTCCGGATTATGGGCAAAGTCGCCCGTGGGCTCGCCGTTTATGGTTATGCACTGCACTCCAAGACGCTCGAGCAGACGCGGCATAATGATGCCGCCCACGCTGTTCACCGCGTCCAGGACCACTTTGAATCCGGCTTTCTTGATGGCGGGCACGTCCACAGCCTCGAGTTTCAGCACGGACTCGATATGCTCGTCAGTGAAATCGTGCTCGGTGATGGTACCCAGTTCGTCGACTGAAGTAAAATCGAAATCCTCGCTGGCCGCCAGGTCCAGAATCGCCTGGCCCTCGACCGCAGTGAGGAACTCGCCCTTGTCGTTCAAAAGTTTGAGCGCATTCCACTGACGGGGGTTATGCGATGCGGTGAGGATGATTCCGCCGTCCGCATTCGAGAAAGTCACTGCCAATTCCGTCGTGGGCGTGCTGGCGAAACCGCACTTGACCACATCCACTCCGCATGAGATGAGGGTGCCGCAGACGAGCTGCTCCACCATCTGGCCGCTGATTCGGGCGTCCCTGCCCACAACCACTTTGTAGCGCTTGCCGTTGTTGGGCGCGGACTTACGGCTCGGGAGAGTCGCGCAATAAGCGTAAGTAAACTTCACTATGTCGATGGGAGTCAGGCCTTCGCCTGCCGGGCCGCCTATGGTTCCGCGGATGCCGGAGATGGATTTGATTAGTGTCATAATACGCGAATTTAGTAATAAATTTTTGGTTTGATGAAATATTATCCTATATTTGCACCCGCTTTTAAACACTAGTGTAAAATGAAAAAAGGAATCCATCCCGAAACCTACCGTCTTGTAGCTTTCAAGGATATGTCAAACGAAGATGTATTCATCACCCGCTCGTGCGTCAACACCAAGGAGACCATCGAGATCGAAGGCGTTGAGTACCCCCTCGTGAAGGTCGAGATTTCCAACACTTCTCACCCCTTCTACACCGGCAAAACGAAGATTATCGACACCGCCGGCCGCGTTGACCAATTCTATCAGAGGTACAAGGCTCGCAAGAAATAAGTTCTTGCGCATAGGATACAAAAGAGTCGTCACAAGGTGGCGACTCTTTTTTTTGTCATTTTTCCGCCAGAAGCTCGTTCCCGCAAAGTAGCGGAACAGTGGGACCATTTTTTGTTTCCCAAAAGAAGCGGCAAATGGGACCTTATTTTGTTTCCGCGAAGATGCCACACGGGGTACCCCCAACAGAATGCCTTGTAGGGCAGTTTTCGTTTTGTTTTTGTGTGGCATCCCCCTATTTTGGCCCCTGCCACACACCCACCCCCTCCCAGAAGTGCTTGTAGGGCATATTGCCGTGTGGCTACTTGACGAAAATTCGTCTGGACTGAATATTTGGGGTTACTCTGCGGAAATTCCCGCAGAGATGTGCGAAGTATTTCTCGCACTTGAAGGAGCTGGAGTGGAAGCGCGAATGTTGAGCGCCGAGCGGGAGAGACAGTTCGAAGGACCTGCGGCCGCTCTAAGCGATTAGCAAGTTGCGGGCGGGATGTCAGGAACTCGGGCTGCAGTGCCGGCAGTGGGTAATCCGCCGGGAGTGCTAATAATCTAGCCTCTTTCCTTTTTTCGCTGTCGCCAGTTTGGCCGACCGACCCGGAGGGCGGGAGGCTGAGATGGCGCCCCGCGTAGGTCGCGAGTTATGCGAGCGACCGGTCTATCAAGGGCCCCGTCTTTGGGGTCGCCGGGGCCCGACACCAGAAAGAACCCCTAACGCAACCCCTAATCATCACACTAATCGCGCAAGCTGAGCCGCCCCGACGCGCTCGGCGCAGCGCGATATATTAGTTTGATGTTCGATTATTGATTCGTGATGATTCTTGGCGCGGGGGGGGATAAGTGGTTGGCACACACCTAGATAAGTGAATTAGGTCCTTTGATTTTAACAGACCTTATTTGATGATTTTGCTGATAGTCAGGAGGTTATCCCCCACGGCGAAGTACGAAGTTGATGAAAGTGTGCGATTTGGGCTTCTGCCACACCAGGGCGCGCAAGGTGGAAGAAAAGGGGCGACACCTTGCGCGCCAGAAGGCATGTGATGGGGTTTTGTG
>CAJOHV010000051.1 GCA_905234485.1 uncultured Bacteroidales bacterium
CAACCGTATCGGTATCACACGTGGTTGGGACTCTAACTGGTGTGGTGGAAACTATGCGGAGAAGATCGCGGAAGATTTCGAAATCCGCAAGTATCTGGGCAGCCGCCTCGCAAAGGCCAGCCTCTCGAGGATTATCATTGAGAGGACTCTCAAGCTCGTCACCGTCACTATCTATGCCGCACGCCCCGGTTTCATCATCGGCAAGGGTGGCTCGGATATCGACAAACTTAAGGAAGAACTTAAGAAGGTCACCGGCAAGGACGTCCAGATCAACGTCTATGAGGTCAAGAAACCCGAAGTCGACGCCAACATCGTGGCCGACTCCATCGCTCGTCAGATCGAGGGTCGCGTCAGTTACCGCAGGGCCATCAAGATGGCTGTTGCGAACACGATGCGCGTAGGCGCAGAAGGTATCAAGGTCCAGATCAGCGGCCGCGTCGGCGGTGCTGAAATGGCTCGTAGCGAGATGTTCAAGGAAGGCCGTACGCCTCTCCACACATTCCGCGCCGATATCGACTACGCCCTTGCAGTTGCAAGCACGAAGGTCGGTGCCCTTGGCATCAAGGTCTGGATTTGCAACGGTGAGAAGTACGGAAGGCAGGATCTTACTCCCGCCGCCGTGGCTGCCGCCAATGCCCAGGCATCCGGCGCTCCCCGTCAGGGTGGTCGCGACCGTGGCGGACGCCGCGGAGACCGTCGCCCTCGCAGGGACTCCGGCAAGTAGTTTTCCTCAGGAAAATGCTTATATTTACAACCGGTTTCGCTTTGAGCGGGGCCGGTTGTTTATTTTAAGAAGGACAATATGAAGAAATCAATTTTTATGGCGGTTCTCGCCGCCACCATCCTGGTCGCCTGCTCGAGCGGGACCGTGGAGGAGAAGAAGGCGAAGTTCCAGAAAGATGTGGAGGCTATCGTTCAGAATTTTACCGAGGCCTGCACGGCGGTGGAACAAGACACCACTCTCACCAGCGAACAGATACAAGCCAAGTGCGGAGATATCTACGAAAAGGCCCAGGAGAAGTACACCAAACTCTGCCTTAAGACCATCAAGGCCAACCGCAACAACGAACTCGGCGTGATGGCTTTCAAGGAAGTCTACAACGATCTTGAACCCGAAGAAGCGGAGAAGTATATCAATATGCTTTCTCCTGAAATGAGGGACACTGACTTTATCATTAGGATAAAAAATAGCCTCGAAGCCCTTAAAAAGACGTCCGCAGGCCAGATGTTCACCGATTTCGAGGTGGACGGCGTGAGGTTCTCGGACTATGTCGGCCGCGGCAAGTATGTCCTCGTGGATTTCTGGGCGAGTTGGTGCGGCCCCTGCAAGAGGGAAGTGCCGAACATCAAGCACGTCTATGAAACCTATGCCGGAGACGACTTCGATGTGCTCAGCGTGGCAGTGTGGGATGATCCCGAAGACACGAAGCGCGCCGCCGCCGAACTCGGAATAGTCTGGAACCAGATCATCAACGCCCAGACCATCGCCTCCGAGGCGTACGGTTTTAACGCCATTCCTCAGATTATGCTTTTCGGCCCTGACGGCAAGATAGTAAAGAAGGGTCTGCGCGAAGGCGCGATCGAAGCGGCAGTCAAGGAGGCCCTTGGACGTTAGGGATAAAATAGCGCTGTTTCCCCATTCCCCCGGAGTCTACAGATACTACGACTCCGAGGGAACGGTTATCTATGTGGGCAAGGCGAAGGACCTGCACAAGCGGGTGGCGCAGTATTTCGTGCCGGCCGAGAGGCTGAACGCGAAGACGCGCGTGCTCGTGAGCAAAATCGCCGACGCGCAGTACTCGGTGGTGGACTCCGAGGCAGACGCGCTGCTGCTGGAGAACAATCTCATCAAGCAGTACAAGCCCAAGTACAATATACTGTTGAAGGACTCCAAGACCTATCCGTGGATATGCGTCACGGAGGAGCCTTTTCCGCGAGTGTTCATTACCCGCAGGGTTACTAAGGGCGCCCGATATTTCGGGCCCTACAGTTCCGCTCGGCATGCTCACGCATTGGTCGAGTTCTTCGAGTCGGTCTATCCGTTGAGGTCGTGCAAGTACAAGATTAACTCCGACGCCATTCTTCACAAAAAGTTCAGACCTTGTCTGGATATGCATATAGGGAAGTGTAAGGGCTGTTGCGTGGGATCTTACTCGCAGGAAGAGTACGGTGCGGACATAGCCGAAATCATACGGATTCTGAACGGCGACACAGCCGCGCTGATCCGCGAATACAACGCCCGTATGAAACAGGCCTCGGATGATCTGGATTTCGAGACCGCCCAGGTCTGCAAGGAAAGGCTTGCGGTTTTGAGCGAGCATTACTCCAAGAGCGTTATCGTCGCTGCAGGCGGCGCTGATATGGATGTTTTCTCTTTGGTCTTCGATGCTTCAAAAGCATTTGGAAACTTCCTGAGAATACGCGGAGGCTCAATCGTGCAGTCGCTCAATCTCGCCTTCAGAATGGCAATAGAAGAAGAGCAGGCGGCCGTGTTGAGCGCGTTCATCGCGGAGATCGAATCGAAGTTCGGGGAGTTGTCGAAGGAAGTGATTGTGCCTTTCCTTCCGGATGTGGAGATTGACGGGGTTGAGTTCAAGATTCCGGTCAGGGGCGACAAGTTGGCTCTGCTGGAACTGAGCGCGAAGAATGCGCGCGAATTCCATTTCAATTCCCTGCGACAGTTGGAGAAGACCGATCCGGAGCAGTTCAAGAAGCAGGCCCTGGAAGAAATCCGCGATGCGCTGGGAATGACGGAACTGCCTGTGCACATCGAGTGTTTCGACAACTCGAACATACAGGGAACCAATCCGGTGGCGTCGTGCGTGGTGTTCAGGAACGGTTTGCCGTCCAAGAAGGACTACCGCAAGTTCAAGATTAAGACGGTAATCGGTGCGAACGATTATGCGTCCATGAAAGAAGTCGTGAACAGGCGTTACTCGCGCATGCTGGCCGAGGCGCCGGACGATCTGCCGCAACTCGTCGTGATCGACGGCGGCAAGGGCCAGCTGGGCTTCGCCTGGCAGGCCGTTCAGGAACTTGGGCTCGAGGATAAGTTTATGGTGGTCGGCCTTGCGAAGAGGCTGGAGGAGATAGTCCGCGTGGACGATCCGTATCCTCTGTTCCTAGATCGTAACTCCCAGGCCTTCAGGGTGATAACTCACATTCGTGACGAGGCTCACCGCTTCGGCATCACCTTCCACAGAAATCTCCGTAGCAAGTCCCAGGTGCACTCAGCCCTGGACGACATACCCGGAGTGGGCGAGCGTACGCAGCAGCGCCTGCTGCTGCACTTCGGCAGCGTCGCCCGTATCGCCGCCGCCTCAGAGGCCGACCTCGCCTCCCTCGTCGGCCCTAAGCTCGCCTCGACAATTAAAGAAAAACTGAAATGAACGAAGAAAAATTCAATAAATGGTTCAATGTCTTCATCCTTGCGGGGATGTCGATCTGTGTAGTGCTTTCGTGTCTGGCAAAAATCCGTGACCTTGGCCTTACCGACTGGGGCCTGTTCGTGCAGTCTCTCTCGGAGCCGCGGGTGTTGCTGCTTCTGCTTACCGCCCTGGGGGCTCTCGCCGGAGTGGCCAGTACGGTATGTTCTGCCAACGGCTCGATCTGGACCTTCCTTTTCGGCCTTATAGACGTTGCTATCTACTCCTATATTCTTTTCGACAGCAAGAACCCTTCGCAGTTCCTT
>CAJOHV010000052.1 GCA_905234485.1 uncultured Bacteroidales bacterium
CAACCTCATCATCATCCGCCACGAGAACGGCCTGGAGACCTACTACGGCCACCTCTCGAAGCGCGAGGTCGAGGTGGGGGACTGGGTGCGCGCCGGCGACCAGATTGGCCTGGGCGGCTCCACCGGCCGCTCCACGGGCCCGCACCTGCACTTCGAGACGCGCTACCAGGGCTTTGCCTTCGATCCCGAGTGGATTGCCGACTACGAGACGGGCGAGCTGCGCAAGAACGTCTTCGTGCTGCGTCGCAGTTACCTGGACGCCCGTTCCCACTATGTCCCCGAGTCCATCGACGAGGAAGATGAACTCTACGCCGAAGAAGAGAAGATCGTCGAGGAAGAGAAGCGCATCGCCGCCGAACGGGCCGCCATCAAGTACTACACGGTCAAATCCGGCGACACCCTCGGCGCCATCGCCAAGCGCAACGGCAAATCCCTCAGCGCCATCCAGAAACTCAACCCCGGCATCAACCCCAACAAACTCAGCATCGGCCAGAAGATTCGCGTGAATTGATTATATTTGCAGCGTCAATCTGCGGGTGTGTTGTAATTGGTAGCCAAGCGGGACTTAGGATCCCGTGCCGCAAGGCGTAAGGGTTCGAGCCCCTTCACCCGCACAATCGCACAAAAAAGCCGGGCTGCGCAATTTGCGCGGCCCGGCCTGTTCATGCATGGTTCTGCTGAACGCTACTGTTTCTCAGTAGCCCAGCCGTTGAGCTGATGGAGCGAAGGGTTGATCGCGCAGACATCAGCCGGGAACGGGAAGTATTCGTGCTTGCCCTTGATGAACTGGTGAGGAATGCCTTCGTAAGGCTTTCTCTCGACATAATACCACCTGTGCTCAGGCTCCTTGTCCTTCGACATGGCGTCGAATGCCTCAGGATATCTATCGAGATCCTTGCCGCATACCTGGTCGGCGATGCCCCAGCGGACGATGTCGTGGAATCGGGCGCTTTCGAACCAGAGTTCATACTGCTTCTCTTCCTGGACATTGGCGAGGGTAAGCTCGGTCTCAGGCACTTCTGCGCGGCGCTGAATCGCGTTGAGCGCTTCTTTGCCCTTGGCGGCGTCGGCGCTGCCGATGCAGGCCTCAGCATAAAGGAGAAGGGCCTCGGCATAGCGAGCGCACTTGGAATTCGACTGATTGGACGCACCGCTGGAAACCTCGGGAACTGAATCGATGCCGTTGAGAGACATGAACTTCCAGTTCATATAGTAGGTACGGCCGAAGAAGCCGTTGGCATTCATGCCTCGCGTCGGATCTTTCTTCTTGTCCTCAAGCGTCCATTCGTCAGCCGGCTTCAATTCGCCGGAAGTATAGTTGTCGCCGACATAGTCGGAATTCCAGCGCATCCAGGGGAATTTGTCAAAAATCTCATTGCCATCGCTGTCGATGCCGTAAAGCCATTCGTCAGCTGTGAAGAAAGTGCCCATACGGCGGGGACCGTTACCATCATGCGCAAGGAACTTGTCAGCAAAATAACCGTTGATGGCTCCGCCGTTCCAGCCGGTAGTGGCCATGCAAACCGCCCAGGAATTCATGTTCTTACCACGCCAGTTAAGCGTGTTGTTCTGATTCCACTTTGAGCGGGACGTGTTGTCTCCGGACGGATTGTTAGAGTCGTAGACCCAGTTCGGCTCGAAGATCTTTTCCTCGTTGCCGTCTCCCGGGGTATGGAAATTCTCCCACCAGCGCTCTCCGGGGACAAGCTCATAGTTGCCGGAGTTGATCAGATCGCCGAGATACTTGCGGGCGACATCCATCTCATTGGCGAATACCGCAGACTTTCCAGCCACAAACTGGGCAAAGCCCTTTGTCACATAAGTGGTGGCGTCCTTGTCGAACTTGCCGTTTCTTGCTCTCAGGTTGGGAATAGCCGTTTCGCATTCTTTGATACACCAGTCGAGCAGGAACTTCTGGGACTCCACATTCGTAGGGTCCTCGTTGGTCAGACAGTGATCCACAAGCGGAGGGCACTGCCAGCAGAGAGCCGCAGTCATATGGCACCATGCACGGACCACCCTCGCCTCGGCAATGCAGCGGTCCACCACCGGGCTCGAATAAGCCCCTTCCTTGGTGAAATTGTCGATCAGGAGGTTGCAGGCGTAGATGGTCTGATAAAGACTTGAGTACACCCTCTTGATGATGTCATAAGATGCGTCATAGCGATACTCATTGAAAAGGCGCACGTCAAGATGGTCGTCCTTGTTCTTTCCTGCAGCGAACACGTCATCTGCAGAGTAGTTCAGCATGAAGAAATAGGGATTCCAGTTTCCGACGGAGCCGAAAACGGACTGGACCATTTTGGCATATACATTTACCAGAGCAGCTTCTGCGGCTTCATCGGACGTGTAATAGGTCTCGTAAGCAACTACACCCTTCTGCGGGATATCCAATTGCGATGTGCAGGCAGAGAAAAATAAAGTGCAAATCGCCGTAATGGCTACAATATATTTTTTCATAACTATTATCTCCTATGAATTAGAAAGAAACATTCACACCGAGCATAACTTTACGCATGCTGGGATATGCACCGATATCCACACCGCGGCCGGACGCCGAACCTGAAGTCGCCGTCTCAGGATCCATCCCCGGATAGCTGGTGAAAGTGAAGAAATCATCAAGAGAAACGAACAGTCGGAGCTGGCTGATGAGCGCCTTCTTCGTCCACTGCTGAGGAACCGTGTAACCGAGCTGAACTTGCTTGATCTTGAAGAAGGATCCGTCAAATA
>CAJOHV010000053.1:0-2066 GCA_905234485.1 uncultured Bacteroidales bacterium
GACAGCTCGGTCATCCTCGACAGCGAGACCTTCAGCGGCCATGTCGAATTCGACATCGCCATGCCGACCCTTGTCAAGCAGGGGAACTGGGGCGACTACGCCCGCGGCGCGAAGTTCGCACTCCAGAAACGCTTCCAGTTGAAGAAGGGCATCTGCGGCTCGATCAAGGGTTCGCTGCCGGTGGGCGGTCTTTCCAGTTCCGCGGCGGTGCTGATCGCCTATGTGATGGCGTTCGCCAAGGCCAATGACATCACGCTGGCGCCATTCGAAGTCATGAAGATTGCCTCTGAGGCGGAGCGGGAGTATATCGGACTGAACAACGGTCTGCTGGACCAGGCCTGCATTGCCCTTGGCCGGAAGGATCACCTCCTGATGCTGGACTGCGAAAGCAATGAGTATCGGCTCATTCCGAAGGCGCCGAACATGCCCGAGTTCGAACTGGGCATCTTTTTCAGCGGCCTGACGCGCAGTCTGATGTCAAGCGACTACAACCTCCGCGTGACGGAGTGCAAAACGGCCGCCTGGATTGTCCAGGCCTATGAAAATGTGCCGCTGAAGACCCACGAGAAGACCTTCCTCCGCGACGTCCCGGAGTCTTCCTTCAAGCGCAACCGCGACAACATGCCACCGCGCTTTGCCCGCCGGGCGGACCACTTCTACTCCGAGCATAAACGCGTCCGCGAAGGCATTACCGCCTGGGAGACCGGCAATCTGGAGTGGTTCGGCAGCCTGTCGAAGGCCAGCTGCGAATCGAGCATCCATTCCTACGAGTGCGGCTCGCCGGAGCTGATCGCCATCTACGAGGCGATGCTGACGACGGATGGCATCTATGGCGGACGATTCAGCGGTGCCGGCTTCAAGGGCGCCTGCATCGCCCTCGTGGATCCCGCCAAGAAGGAAAACATCGAAAAAGAGATAACAGAGAAGTATTTGAGCCGTTTCCCGCAGTACAAGGACTCCTTCCAGGTCTTTTTCTGCAAGTCGGATGATGGTGCCAGATTCATATGAAAAACATCGTTATAGCCGCCGGATACGCAACGCGCCTCGGGGAACTCACCAGGAACTTCCCCAAGCCGCTGCTGAAGATAGGGGAGAGTACCATCCTCGGGCGCATGCTGGACGACATCGACCGCATCCCGGAGGTGGACGAGCACGTGATCATCACGAACCACAAGTTCGCCCCGATCTTCGATGCCTGGGTGGAGAAACAGCGCTACACAAAGCCCGTCACGGTGGTGGACGACGGGACTTTCACCAATGAGACCCGCCTCGGCGCCGTCTGCGACCTGCTTTTTGCGATGGACAAACTCGACATCGACGATGACATGCTGGTCGTGGCCGCGGACAATATCCTCGAGTTCTCCTTCAAGGAGTTCGTGGACTTCGCCTATGCCAAGCAGACTTCCTGCATCATGTGCCATGAGCAGTCTTCTGTCGAGAAACTGCAGCGCACGGGCGTGATTGTGGTGGACAGGGACATGAAGGTGCTCAATATGGAGGAGAAACCGCAGGTTCCGAAGAGCACCTGGGCCGTACCGCCCTTCTATGTCTATTTGAAGAAGGACCTCGACCTCGTGCGTCACGCCGTCGAGAACGGCTGCGGCAAGGATGCCCCCGGCAACCTCGCGCACTATATGGTCGAACACACGACGATGCACGCCTGGCCGATGAGCGCGGGGCGCTTTGATATCGGGAGTTTGGATACATACTACGAAGCCGTAGAAAAATATGGAAAGAATTGACCTAAGCGGAAAAAAGATTCTTGTTACCGGCAGCGCCGGCTTTATCGGCAGCAACCTGGTCCTCCGTCTGCTGGACGGGAAAGAGCCAGTGAGGATTGTGGGCCTCGACAATATGAACACTTACTACGATCCGAGCCTCAAGGAGTATCGGCTTTCCGTGATAGAGAAAAAGGCTTCTGTCATTTCGAGCGGAGCCGAAGGCGGAGTCGAGAAATCTCAATACCGCTTCGTCAAAGGCGATATCGCCGACAAGGCGCTGGTAGACAAGCTGTTCGAAGAGTATAAGTTCGACATCGTCGTGAACCTGGCCGCCCAGGCGGGTGT
>CAJOHV010000053.1:2297-4088 GCA_905234485.1 uncultured Bacteroidales bacterium
GTACGACATTCCTTCCACGGGCCTGCGCTTCTTCACCGTTTACGGCCCTGCAGGACGTCCGGACATGGCTTACTTTGGCTTTACCAACAAGCTGCTGGCAGGAAAGACCATCCAAATTTACAACTACGGCAACTGCCGCAGGGACTTCACGTATGTGGATGACATTGTTGAAGGTATCGTGCGCGTAATGGCCAAGGCGCCCGCCCGCAAGAAAGGGGAGGACGGCCTGCCCATCCCGCCGTATGCCGTTTATAATATAGGTGGCGGTCAGCCGGAAAACCTCCTGGACTTTGTGAACATCCTGCAGGAAGAACTTGTCCGCGCCGGTGTGCTTCCGGCCGATTACGACTTCGAGGCTCACAAGGAGCTGGTTCCCATGCAACCCGGAGACGTGCCTACTACCTATGCCGATGCATCGGCCTTGGAGCGCGATTTCGGCTTTGTCCCGAAGATCACCCTTCGCGAAGGCCTTCGCAAATTCGCCGAGTGGTATAAGGAGTATTATAAATAAAAGCATACTATGAAAATCGCAGTCGCCGGCACCGGATACGTCGGATTATCCATAGCAACACTTCTGGCTCAGCACCATCAGGTGACGGCCGTGGACGTGATTCCGGAAAAAGTTGAGAAAATTAACAAGAAGATATCGCCCATCCAGGACGAGTATATTGAGAAATATCTGGCGGAGAAGCCGCTGAACCTGGTGGCCACGCTGGACGGCAGGAAGGCGTATGCCGATGCCGATTTTGTGGTGATTGCCGCTCCCACCAACTACGACAGCAAGAAGAATTTCTTCGACACCAGCCATGTTGAGGAAGTTATCGAGCTGGTGCTGGAGGTGAATCCGGACGCCGTGATGGTGATTAAATCCACCATTCCGGTGGGCTACACCAAGAACGTCCGCGAGAAGTTCAGTTATCGCGAGCGCCAGGCAGACGGCAGCTTCAAGGTGGTGGTCCCGAAGATTATCTTTGCTCCGGAGTTCCTGCGGGAGAGCAAGGCGCTGTATGACAACCTGTATCCCAGCCGCATCATCGTAGGGTATGATGAGCCAGTGTTGGAAGAAGCAGCCCACACTTTCGCCGCCATCATCAAGGAAGGGGCCATCAAGCAGGACGTTCCGGTCCTGTTCATGGGCTCAACGGAAGCGGAGGCGGTGAAACTTTTCGCCAACACCTACCTTGCCCTTCGCGTCTCCTTCTTCAATGAACTTGACACTTACGCTGAGATGAAAGGCCTTGACACCCAGAGCATTATCGAGGGTGTGGGGCTGGATCCGAGAATCGGCACGCATTATAACAATCCGAGCTTTGGGTATGGCGGTTATTGTCTTCCGAAGGACACAAAGCAGCTCCTGGCCAACTTTAATGATGTGCCGGAGAACCTCATCAAGGCCATTGTGGATTCCAACCGGACGCGCAAGGATTACATCGCAGACCGCGTGCTGGAAAAGGCTGGATACTACACAGCCTCAAGCGCTTACGATGCCGTGAAGGAGCGGGAAGTGGTGGTTGGTGTGTATCGGCTCACCATGAAGTCCAATTCCGATAACTTCCGCCAGAGCGCCATCCAGGGCATCATGAAGCGCATCAAGGCCAAAGGGGCCCAGGTGATTATCTACGAGCCTACTCTGGAAGACGGCACCACCTTCTTCGGTAGCAGGGTGGTGAACGACCTGGCCGCCTTCAAGGCGCAGAGCGACGCTATTATCGCCAACCGCTACGACCCTGCCCTGGACGATGTCCAGAGCAAGGTCTATACAAGGGATATTTTTAAGAGAGACTAGAAGCT
>CAJOHV010000054.1 GCA_905234485.1 uncultured Bacteroidales bacterium
GAACGAAGAAGGCAAGATCTTCATCGAGAGCCAGGGTTGGTGCACAATGGCCGGGATCGGCGCGGATAAGGGCCTGTGCGAAAAGGCTCTGGACAGCGCCAAGGAGATGCTCGACTGCGAGTACGGCCTCGTGCTGAACAATCCCGCATTCACCCGTTACTATATCGAATACGGCGAAATCTCGACCTATCCGGCCGGCTACAAGGAGAACGCCGGCATCTTCTGCCACAACAACCCGTGGGTCATAATCGGCGAGGTTGTAGCCGGCCGCGCGCAAGATGCGTGGGAGCACTACTGCAAGATATGCCCCGCTTTCGTTACGGACCAGGAGCGCAGAAAGGTGGAGCCCTATGTCTACTGCCAGATGGTTGCAGGCAAAGACGCCGCCCTGCCGGGTGAGGGCAAGAACAGTTGGCTCACCGGCACCGCGGCGTGGAACTGGTACACGGCTACCCAGTGGATCCTGGGCATCAAGCCCGAATACGACGGACTGCTCGTCAAGCCCTGCCTGCCCGCTTCTATCAAGAAGTTCAAGGTCCGCAAGGTCTTCCGCGACGCCGTCTACGACATCACCGTTCTGAACACAGGCAAAGGCGGATCTGAATTCATCCCCTACGAACCGGGCGAACATTCTCTGACTATCGAGGTTTAACTATGCTTGCTACCCTACTGGCGGTCTTTCTGCTCAACAACGGCTGGAGTTTCCATCTCGGCGATGCGAACTCTATGGAGGCCGATTTCGGCCATGGAACCCAGTATTTCACCCATATGGCAAAGGCCTGCGCGTGGGACGGAGTGGACGCCACCAGCCTTGACTTCGTGGAAGATTCCACCTGGATCAAGGTCAATCTCCCGCACGACTGGGTGGTGGACCTGCCGTTTAGCCCGGAAGCATCCCACAGCCACGGCTACAAATGTATAGGCTGGAAGTATCCGCAGAATTCGGTCGGCTGGTACAGGCGCGAACTGGATATCCCGGCCTCCGCCGAGGGCAAAACGATTACCGTTGAGTTCGAAGGCGTATACCGTAATTACGAAGTCTATATCAACGGTTACTACATCGGCCACGAACCCAGCGGCTACGCCACCCGCGAATACGACCTCAGCGACTATCTCTTCTACGGCGGGCGCAATGTGCTCGCAGTCCGAGTGGACGCTTCCCTAGAAGAAGGCTGGTACTACGAAGGCGCGGGCATTTACCGCAATGTCTACCTCTGGGAAGGCGGAAAGCCTGCCCAGGCACCGGCTGAGGTTGCTTACGTTTTCTCTCCCGAACAGGGTTTCCTGGTTAACGGCAAGAAGGTGTTTCTCAAAGGCGCGAACATCCATCAGGATGCCGCAGGAGTAGGTATTGGAGTTCCTGATGAATTGTGGCGCTACCGTATCGCCCGCCTCAAGGAGTTCGGTTTCAATGCTATCCGCACCGCGCACAATCCCGCATCTCCTTCCCTGCTTCGTATTTGCGATGAGATGGACATGTATGTGATCGAAGAGGTCCGTCAGTTTGGCTCATATCCGGAGGCTTTGGAGCAGCTTCGCGGGATGATTGAGCGCGACCGTCACCACAAATGCATTATCGCCTGGGGTATAGGCAACGAGGAGTGGGGCGGCAGACCGGTCGGCGGCGCTGTTGCCCGCAGGATGGTCGCCTACGCGCACGAGCTCGACCCTGGCCGCCCCACGACCTACGGCAATTCCGGCGGCGAGTATATGATAGACGACGAAGTTGATGTGCCCGGATATAACTACATCAGGCAGAACCATATCGACCAGGATCACTTGGACCACCCTTCACGCTCCGCGATAGGCACCGAAGAGACTTCCGGCGCCGGCGTCCGCGGCTCGAAAGGAGATTTCGACATCGATTTCGTTCGCGAGGGTTATGAGTTTTATGTCTCGAGGCCCTGGACAGCGGGTGTGTTTTTCTGGACCGGCTTCGATTATCGCGGCGAGCCCTACCCCAAGGCCTGGCCCAACACCGGCTCACTATTCGGCCTGATGGACTACTGCGGTTACCCCAAGGAAGAAATGTGGGAACTCCGCGCCCTATGGTCCG